>JAGPFE010000005.1 GCA_018056705.1 Candidatus Hydrogenedentota bacterium
GGTCAGGACGTCATACCCCGGTGGACAGATGAACCAGCCCTGGGACAGCTCCATGGCCTGGGCCTGGGCCGAAGCCGCCAGATATGCCGCGATTTCGCCGAAGCCCTGGTTCCGGTGTTCCGCTCCGCGGACCGGGTACTCCTCGAGACCCGCCATCAGGGCCAGCCTGCCGCCCACGTTTTCTCCCAACTGGCGGACGACATCTCCCAGGGGCAGGGTGTCGTGAACAAAGGTGATTTTTCCGGAGGGCAACCTTTTGCCGGTGGCTGTTTTTTTCTCGATGTCCGGGGATTTCGATGTCTGGCAGCCGCCAAGACCTGACAGGATACCCGTTACGCACAACATCCACCCGATGGCCAGCGGCCGGTATGATCTGGTCTCGCGCATCCGACAGAACTCCATGCCTCCCCTTTGTATATTCATTGTGGACGCGGAATGTTGCGTTATTCAAGAAAATGGCGGGTATAATGCGGTCATGATCTGGTGTGTGCTGATTCTTGTGCTGGCCCAGCCTGAAGGGGCCACGCCGGTGATCGCCAGCGCGGTTCCGGAAGGCGAGGCGACGTTTAAGGTAACCCTTTCGTCCGGCGGAGGCCAGGATTTTTATGCCGGCATCCGGGTGGATGGTGCCTGGGCGGGGAGGAATGATACTTCCTGGAAGCCCACGGAGAACCTCGAACTGGTGCCCGACATGCCGGGCAGCCAGGTGCCCATGCGGGTGCTGGCCCGCAGCGTGCAGTCCGTGGTGTACGAGGCACCGGTCATGCGCCGGGAGCGCTGGCTGAAATATTGGCAGGCCATGGGGTATGTACTGTATGGCGAGGGGTCCCAGGCCCGGCTGGTCTATGCCGATGACCTGCCCTACGCGGAGCGGGCCCGGGCCATGGCGGTGGCTGCCGCGGCCCGCCGCCAGGAAGACGCGCGCACCCTGTTTCGAGCACTGGACTGGTCCGCGGGCCCTGTCGCTGGCTCACCCCTTGGCGGGGTTGTGCCCTGGCAGGTTTACCCTGCCGGGGGCGTTGGCCTGGTTTGCCTGGTGGGGGCTGTACTGGCCCTGAGGCGATGGCGCCAGGAATCGTAACGGCCCGCGGGCTGGAGAGGAAACGGTATCATGCTGTACAAGGAATACGGTCAGACGGGGGTTACCGTTTCCCGCCTGGGGTTCGGCGGCATGCGGTTCGAGCGACCCGAACAGCGGGAAGAAATGGCGGAAGTGGTCTGGCGCGCCTTCGAGCGGGGCATTACGTATTTCGATACCGCGCCGGATTACTGCGATGGCCTGAGCGAAAGCATCTTCGGCCTGGCCTTTCAGGAGATGAAAAAAACGGGCCGGCCTTTCTACGTTTCCACGAAGACCATCCTGGCGAAACCGGAAGAAGTCCGCGCCCAGTGTGAAACCTCCCTGGAACGACTCGGCGTGGACGCCATTGATTTCTATCACGTGTGGTGCCTGGTGCATCCCGAGGATCTGCCCCGGCGCAAGGCCGAGGGCGTGCTCGACGCATTTCGCGCGCTCAGGGAAGAAGGCCTCATACGGCACATCTGCGTGTCCACCCACCTGGAACATGACAAGATTGGCGCGATGCTCGACCAGGGGGAAGGATTGTTCGAGGGGATGCTCATCGGGTTGAACGCCCTGAACTGTCACCTGCGCCTGCCGGGAGTAAAGGAAGCCGCCCGCCGTGGGCTTGGCGTGGTTACCATGAACACCCTGGGAGGTGGGCTGCTGACCGAGTTTGCCAGCCGGTTTCCCGAACTGTTGCGGCCGGGAGACCGGGGCATGGTGGACGCGGCCCTGCGGTTCAACCTGTCCCTGCCCGAAATCACGGTGGCCCTGGTGGGATTTCGATCCCTGCGGGACGTGGACGAGGCCTGCGACGCCGTGGAACGGATGGTACCACTGGACGCGCGGGGCATCGAGGCGACCCAGGCCAGCCTGCGCGAACGGCACAAGGAATTCTGTACCCAGTGTGGCTACTGTGCCGAGTGTCCAAGTGGCGTTCCGGTCGTCCGGCTCATGGACGCGTATAACCGGCGATTGCTGGAAGGCCCCCAGGCCGCCCTGGATCACATGCGCTGGCACTGGTGGTCCCCGGACATTCTCGCGTTACTGGAGTCCTGCACCGAGTGCCGGCACTGTGAAGAGGTCTGCACGCAGCAGTTGCCCATCCTGGAACGTTTTGAAACCCTGCGGCAGGATTATCGCCGCGCCATGAACAGGACCGGAACCTCCCGATAGGAACAACCGGTCCCGGTTATCCATGAACCCAGGAAAAGGAGTGGACAAGCATGCATTATCTCGCGAACCTGTTTCAGCGGGCGGATGGATTTGAATCCTACGCCAGGGGATATTTCGACCGGGTGGCGGAACTAGCCCGGAAGATAGACCTGCCGGTGGTGGCGCGCGCCACGGACTACATCGGAAAAACCCGGCAGACAGGAAACGCCCTGTATTTCATCGCCAACGGCGGCAGCGCGGCCGTGGCGGCCCACTGGGTAAACGACCTGATGGCCGGAGCGAACCAGGAGGGTAAGCCGCCGTTCCGGGCCTATTGCCTGACCGACAACACGTCAACGGTTACCGCCATCGGCAACGACAGTGCCTTCGAAAACATTTTCCGTGACCAGTTGCGCGCCTACGTCCGCCCGGGGGACGTCGTGATCGCCATGTCGGTAAGCGGTAACAGCGAAAATATCATCCGGGGATTAGGGGCCGCCCGGGAGGCTGACGCGACTACCATCGGCATTGCCGGCATGACGGGTGGAAGAATGGCGGATTGTTGCGACGTTTTCATACACGTACCTTCCACGGCGGATGAGTACGGTCCCGTGGAGGACCTGTTCAGCCTGCTGGAACACCTGGTTATCGGCTGGTTGACCATGTCCGGTGGGAAATGGATGCACCACTGATCCCTACCAGGACAAACGTGGGATACCTGGCCATGCGTGTGACGGGAGCGGACCGCTCGGAAAAGAGACGGAACTTGGGGGGGGCGGTGGGATCTGTCCTGCTGGGCGTTTTGCTCCTCATGGGCACGACAACCGGGAGGTCGATCGCGGAAGGTGATGCTACGGGTACGGGTGTGGTCCCGGAAACGGTGTCCCCGGCCCCGGTAACGAGTGCCGACCGGGAGGGGTACCCCGTGCTGGCCGGGCTGGATCCCAGCCAGGTGACGCGACGCGTTCGAAATTACGACCGTCTCCAGCGGATCATGGCCGGGTGGCACGAGGCCACGGGCGAGAAACTGTATGAAGCCGGCGAGCGGGACCAGGCCCTTGAACACGCCCGGGCCATGCGCGCCCACCTGCTGCGCGCGCGGACCCTGTACGAGGAAGCCCTGCGCCAGTCCCCCCGGGACCCGGACCTCATGAATTACTACGGAGAACTTTTATACGACAAGTTTGGCGAGCAGGACCGCGCGGTGGCGCTCTGGGAAGAGGTGTTGCGCGTGGACGCCAGGCATGCCCGGGCCCACAACAACCTGGCAATCCATGACAGCCATGAAGGACGTTACGAACAGGCCGTCGCGCACCTGGATGAAGCGATCAAGCGGGAACCGGATAACGCCGATTACCTCTATAACCTGTCCCAGATTTACCTGGTGCATTGGCCACAGGTCATGCGGATACGCCTGTGGAGCATGGACCGGCTGTACGACGAGGCCAT
This sequence comes from Candidatus Hydrogenedentota bacterium, assembly GCA_018056705.1. Taxonomy (GTDB): domain Bacteria; phylum Hydrogenedentota; class Hydrogenedentia; order Hydrogenedentales; family CAITNO01; genus JAGPFE01. Next base: position 3,668 of record JAGPFE010000005.1, read on the forward strand.
GGAACTGTCCCGGCGCGCGGCGGTTTTACGTCCCAGGGACCTTGCGCTCCAACGGGATTACGCGCTCAATTTTTTTCTCGCGGAGAACCTGAGTTCGAAACCCGACTGGAAAGCGGCCGCCAAAGCCTGGTCAAAGGTCCGCGAGGTGGCCCGACGCCCCGACGATCTCTTCAACGCGTGGTTGAATGAAGGCAGGGTGTGGCTGCGGGCAGAACAGCCTGATCGCGCGCGGAAGTGTTTCGAGGCCGCGCTGGCCATCCGCCCGGACAGCCAGGTCGCGCGGGGGCTGGTACAGGACGCGGAAGACATGAAACGGGCGGGGCGGAAATGAACGGGATGGAGGAACCGGCGGTTGTCCCTCCAGGCGAGGCATCCGCTTCGGCTGAAGATACGCCACCGGACAGTCTCCCGAGGCCCCCCGGAGCCGGGTCGGCCTTGCGTGAATGGATCCTGGGAACGAAAGGAGGGGCCATCGTCAGCCTGCTGTTGATCCTGCTGACGGCTTACGCGTGGTTTGGCCTGGGGATCCGTTTCTTCCTGGTGCCCAGCCGGTCCATGGAACCCACCCTGCTTGAAGGGGACATGATTGTGACGCTGCCCGCGCGGGAATACCGGCGGGGAGACGTGGTGGTGTTCCGGCATCAGGGCGAGGTACTCGTCAAGCGGCTGATCGGATTGCCCGGCGATACGGTGCAGGTGGTAGACGGCGCCCTGTTTCTCAATGGGCGGTACGCTTCCGAGCCGTACTGCAAGGAACCGATGAAGTACCTGCTCGCCGATCCGCAGAAGGTGCCCGAAGGGCGATTCTTCTTTCTGGGCGATAATCGAAACGTCAGCGAGGACAGCAGCGAAGCCGCCCAGCATGGCAACGGGGCCCTTACCGCCGAGGAGTTCGGAGCCCTTTCGGATATCATCGGGCGGGTGATATTCCGATACTATCCTTATACCCGGATGGGCCCGGTTTCCTCCTACCCACTTCGGTCGCTCGCGCCCGATGTCGTCAGCGACGCCGCGCCGGACGCGTCCGGGGGGTGAAGTTCGGGGGAAGTGCGGGTTTACGTTGTTTCATGGTCTATGCTATAATTCAGTCCAGTTGACAAACGTTCAGGATTATGGGGATTCCTGAAGATGTTTGCTGAACGGGGGTGGCGGGGGCAACGGAAAAGTATCCGGGAGACTGGTCATGACCATGGATGAGCGTTTTCGTGCCTGGCAGAACGCGGACGAAGGCCAGAATGGTGATGGAGAAGACCCCATATGGCGGCAGTATTCCAGAAATTTTCTGTCCCATTCCCGGGCCCATTACCTGATGGCGATCGAAGCCCTGCGGGAAGAACTGGGGTATGCTCGCACCACGGACGTGGCTGAACTGCTCGAGGTATCCCGCGGCGCGGCGTCCATGGCCCTCACCCAACTCAAGAAGCGGGGCTGGGTTACGGAGGACCCCAACCGGTTCCTGCTGCTGACCGAGGAAGGAAAACGGATTTCCGAACTGGTGTCCGCCAATTTCCGGGTCTTGTCCTCCTTTTTCGTCTCGGTCCTGAACATGAAAAAAGAACGTGCCCTGCTCGACGCCTGCAAGATCGAGCACCTGTTGAGCGCGGATACCTGCCGCCGGCTTGCCGCCCTGGGTCAATTGATCGAGAAGGATCCAGACCTCGCCCGGCGGATTCACGATGTCATGGCGGCGCTGCCGGAAATGGCAAACGATCCCGTCGATATAGAGGAATGAACCGGAACCATTCCCCCGGTAATTGCCCGTTATTCTCCAGTGAGAAGTTGACGCCCCATTCGGGTGTCTATTGTTGTGTCCGCGCCCATTCGAGCAGGACGGCGGCTACTTCGGGTCGTGTGAATTCCGGTGGCAGGGGTTTCCCCTCCTTCAGCAACTCCCGGACTTTCGTGCCGCTGAGCATGACCCGGTCTTCGGGCCCGCCCGGCGCGGTTTTCTTGCTGGCCATCTCGCCGGTCCGCTTCGAATAGAACGTATGTTCGAAGAACAGGGGGGTGATACCCAGGGCCTGGGGATCGATCTCGTCGAAGATGTAATGCGCGTCGTATGAGCCGTAATAATTGCCCACCCCCGCGTGGTCCCGTCCCACGATGAAATGGGTGCACCCGTAGTTCCGCCGGATAATGGCGTGCATGACCGCCTCCCGGGGGCCGGCGTACCGCATGTTCACGGGCATGATGGACAGCATGACGTGTTCAGCGGGGTAGTAGTTTTCCAGCAGCACCTGGTAACACCGCATGCGTACCTCGCCAGGAATGTCATCGCTTTTCGTGGTACCCATGAGGGGATGAATCAGCAGTCCGTCGCAGATTTCCAGGGCGCACTTGGTCAGGTATTCGTGGGCACGGTGGATCGGGTTGCGGGTCTGGAACGCGACAATCCGCCGCCAGCCCCGTTCCCCGAAGGCTTGACGGGTTTTTTCGGGGGGCAGGTTGTATTCCTGGAAAGGTACCATCCGTTCCCGAAGGACATCCAGGGGCCCTGCCAGGAAAACATCACCCATGGACATGGTGTAGGCCACCCCTGGGTGAGCGGAATCAGAAGTGCGGTATACCTTTTCCACCAGGCGGGTTTTATCCAGCGTGAATTTTTCCCGCACATGCAACACGGCCACGAACCGGTCTTCATCGTCCAGAATGGCTACCGGTCCATCTTGGGGCAACTGATCTGCCGTGGCCCGGTCGACGGCCAGCAGGATGGGGATGGTCCAGGGGATGCCGGGGCGCAGTTCCATGTGTTCGAGCACCCGCTCGGTTTCTTCCCGGCCCATGAATCCATCGAGTGGACTGAAAATCCCCTTCGCGATGCCGTCGATGTCGAAAGCGGCGTAGGCATCCACCCGGATGGCAGGAAGTTCAGGGAGTCGGCGTTCCCATTCGGCGGCAGTGTCTGGAGTGACGAACCGGTTGATGAGGGTACCCCCCAACGGTGGCAGGGACATGTCAAAATCTCCTTTTCAGATTAATTTAGTAAGTTATTTCCTATTCTACCGAAACCCACCCCCTCGTTGCAAGCAGTATATCCCCCGACGGAGAAACTGTTCCACCTTGCCTTAACGTAACGCGTTCTGGGTGGCCCGATACAGCCAGGCCAGAAATCGGGACGGTTCCCATTCCGATATGGCCCGCGTGGGCACCTCCACGTCGATCCATCCGGTGTATCCCACGTCCCGGACCCATCCATGGATTTCCCCGATGGGCACGCATCCCTCCCCCGGAACCTCTCGATCCTCGTCCCGGGTGGGGACGCGCCAGTCCGCCACCTGGAACAGGAACAGGCTTTTTGCCCCCGTCCTGCGGATTTCAGACCGCAGGTAGGGATCCCACCACGTGTGCCAGGTGTCCACGCAGGCCCCGACCCATGGACTGTCGATGGCGGTAATGATATTGTTGACCTGTTCCAGGAGATTAATGGCTGATCCCGTGTCCGCGAAGAGGGGGTGCATGGGTTCGATGGCGAGCCGGATTTCCGCGGCCCGGGCGTGAGGTTCAACCGCGTGGATACCGTCCATGGCCTGGCGCCGCGCCATGGGCAGGTCTACCTCGGGCGTGGCACCGCAGGTGATGCCCAGGATCGGCGCGCCGAGGGCAACGGCCTTATCAATGGCTTTACGGACCTGGGTTTTAGCCTGTTCCCGCGCCATGGCCCCGGAAGCGACAAAGTAACCGGTTCCCCACAGGCTGACTGGCTTTAATCCATGGTCTTGCAGGATCGCCGCCGCCTCCGTGGGGGATACTTCCTCGAGGTCCCGAAGCCACAGGGACAATCCTTGGAAACCGGCTTCGGCCGCCATCCGGGCGATATCAACAAGGGACATGGACGGCACGGAGGCCGTGTTAAGGCTCAGGTTTGGCCATCCACGAACGTCAGGCATGTGCTGATCCTCCTGGGTTATCCTGTCATGCCTGTACCGCAACCCATGTCCCGGATTGCCTCTTCCCCGGATACGGTCGCCGGGGTGAGAATGGGACTCCCGCCGGGATCAAAGTAACGATTTCAGATGGCGAATGGATGCCTCGGCCTGCTCCACGGTGCCGCATTCCACTGAGAAGACGATGTCGCGGGGGGTGCGGCGGCAGATGTCGATGACCCGTTTCCAGTCGATCACGCCATCGCCACAGGCGCATCCGACCGGCGTGCCGGTGACCTTGCCCCGTTCGGCGTCCGACTGGGTAATGGAGATGTCCTTGGCATGCAGGTGCACCAGCCGGTCGACCACCCGTTCCAGCCAGGCGTACGGATCCTGTCCGGCCAGGTAGGAATTGCCGGTATCGAAATTGATGCCCACCACGGGACTGGCCGGCAGGGCCTGGATGCGGTCTAGACCATCAGGGGTTTTACTGTACTGCTGGTGGGGCTCAATGCCGATAAGGATTCCCCGGGGCTCCGCGACTTTCGCGGCCTCGCGCAGGGTGTATCGCATCAGCACATGATCCTCCTCCACGGTGGTCCAGTCGGGTTTTGGGCCCTCGTCGGTGTTGACCACGGGCGCGCCGCACTCGGCGGCGAAACGAATGGCCTGCTTGAGGTATTCCACGCTGATTTCGGGTTTGCACAACGGGCAGTGGGAAGACAGGCCGGACAGTTTCACGCCGTATTTTTCGCAGGCGCGTCGCACGCGCAGGGGATCGTCCAGCATGCTGACGGAGTGGAAATACCCGGCTTCGCTGAGAAGTTCGCGGCCCCAGTGCACCATGGGCTCCACGTATTCGTAGCCCAGTTGGGCGGCCTTTTCCACGCCCCATTCAAAGGGTTTATCCGCGTGCCGCACGAATTCCAGGTTGACGCCGATACCGATGTTTCCCATGTACTGGTCTCCTTCGGGTTGCCGGGTTTTCGATGACGTTACGACGACAAAATATAAGATAACGGTTTTGTGGTTCTGGTGCAACTCTGTTGATACAGGAAGAGCGTCGTGATTACCAGTTTAAGTTGCATCGGTAGAAGCATAGCCACGCCCCAGCGATTGCCATGTTGACGCGCGCAGTGGGAGGCAAATCCCGTACTCGGCCCGCTGAAACGCTGATTCGTGTCATTTCGACGAACGAAGTGAGGAGAAATCTTAACGTGAATCCACGTTCACTGGGAATGGCACCGGCCGCGGGCGTAAACCGGGCTCGCGGGGCCGGGCGACACGCTTACCGGGGAATCACTGCTCCCCGAAAAGTGCCCGCGCGCTCAGGATCCGCACGCCAGGCAAAGGGCCCGGGCCTCGGCGACGGCATAAATCGATCCCAGCACGACCAGTCGACGCCCCTGCTGGCGAGCCAGGTCGATCGCGACGGGTAAGGCGTCCGGTATCGATGGAATGACCGCGTGGGGCGGTCGGACGCAGTAACGGGCCAGTTGTTCCACCGGCATGGCGCGACTTCCCCGGAAAGCCGTGATAACCACCTCGGCGGCCTTGCCGCTCAGCAGGGAAGCCATGGTGGCCGCGTCCTTGTCCGAAGCGACAGCAAACAGCACAATCGCCTCTTCAAGGGCGGGCAGGATGGCCTGAATGCCCTGGGGATTGTGGGCGGCATCGAGCAAGACCGGGGGGTCGTTCAGTACCTTTTCGAGTCGTCCGGCCCATCGTGCGGTTGCCAGGGCTGGCACCAGGGTATCCATGTCGGCTGACACGCCAAGGGCCTGGCACGCGTGGTGAACCGCTACCAGTGCCAGTCCCGCGTTGAGGGCCTGGTGGGTTCCGGGTAATGGCAGCACGGGAGAAAGCCATTCGCGGTCCCGAAAACGTGCCCGCACCGCCGGGGTCCAGAAGTCGCCCCGCGGCTCCAGGAGGAAATCCCGACCCGCCAGAAGCAGCGGAGCGCGAACGGTTTCCGCCCGGGCCTCGATGACCGCGGCGGCCTCCGGGGGACAGGGCCCGACCAGGGCGGGCGCGCCGGGACGGAGAATACCGGCTTTTTCCATGGCAATGGCCTGGTGGGTAGTTCCGAGATAACGGGTGTGTTCCAGCCCGATCCCAGTAATGATGGAGACCGCGGGATTTTCGATCACGCTCGTGGCGTCGAAACGACCACCCAGTCCCACCTCGATGATTGCCGCGTCCACCTCTTCCCGCGCGAACCAGTCGAATGCCGCCGCCGTAAGCGCTTCAAAGAAGGTGGGGGGATGGGGCAGGCTCGAGGCCGCCCGGCGCGCCCGGTCCATGGCTTCGGCGAACGCGGACTCGGGTATAGGCTGGCCGTTCACCTGGATTCGTTCGGTGACATCATGGAGGTGGGGACTGGTGTAACGTCCCACCCGCAGCCCGGCCGCGCGCAACATGGCGTCGATGAACGCGCAGGTGCTGCCCTTGCCATTGGTGCCCGCCACGTGGACACACCGTAACCGGTGATGCGGATTATCCAGGGCGCGCAGCAGGGTCCGGATGTTGCTCAGGCCGAGCTTGACGCCGTGCTGGATCAGCGACGCGAGCCACGCGCGGTGCGGCCATCCTTCCCGGAGGTCGATGTCCCGTTCATTCATGGTCCCGCTGGAGGGACAGCCGTGGTTCGGCTCGTCGATAAAATCCGGGGTAGCCCGGCGATCCAGCAAGCAGGCGGAACGCGCGCGCCAGCCAGGCACGCATCTCCGAGCGCTTGACCACCGCGTCCAGGAAACCGTTCTGGAGGTGGAATTCCGCCCGCTGGAAGCCTTCGGGCAGCGAGGTTTTCAGTGCGCCCTCGATCAGCCGCTTGCCGGCGAAGCCGATGTATGCCCCCGGTTCGGCGATGACCAGGTCGCCCAGCGACGCGAAACTGGCGTAGACCCCACCCGTGGTGGGATCGGTGAGCACGGAGATGTACGGAACAGCCGCCTCGTTGAGTCGGGCCACGGCTTCGGCGGTCCGGGCCATCTGCATGAGCGCGACGATACCTTCCTGCATGCGGGCGCCCCCGGAAGCCGCGAAGACCAGGACCGGCGTTTTCTCCCGGATGGCATCCTCGACCAGCAGGCAGATTTTTTCACCCACCACGGCTCCCATGCTGCCCATGATGAAATCGGGATCCATGATGCCCACGGCGATACGCATACCCTCCAGGGAGGCAAAGCCGGTGACGATGGCTTCACTGTTTCCGGAGGTTTCGCGGGCGCGCTGGAGCCGCCTGGCATAGGATTCCTTGCCCACCGTGAATCCCAGTGGATCGGTACTGACCAGGTCCGCGTGGGTTTCCTGGAAGGAATCGGGATCAAGGGTCAACCGGATGCGTTCCGCGACGGTCAGGCGGTAGTGATAGCCGCACAGGGGACAGACCCGGAGATTTTCCTCCACCTCGCTCTTGAAAACGGTCTGGCCGCAGCCGTCACACTTCATCCACAGCCCGTCGGGAATCACGTTTTTCCCAGTTTCGGAGGGGCTCAGGTTTTTTCTGCGAAACAGGGACATGGCTTACCAGCCCTCCGCCTGCCCGGTCGGTTCGTTCGCGCCGGCCGTGATGTGAGCGGGATAATAGATGAGCCTGCCGCACTGGGGGCAGATCTTGAACTCGGGGTTCTGAATCAGTTCGTTGATGACCTGCGGGCGCATCTGCATGAAACAACCGCCGCAGGATTGTTCATCCTTGAGGGGGACGATGGCGGGAAACCGTTTTGCCGCCCGGATGCGTTCATACCTGGCCAGGATATTCGGCGGCTGCTGTTTCGCCAGTTCCGCCCGCCTGGCGACCAGTGCGTCCAGTTCCGCCTGGAGGGCCTTCAGGTCGTTTTCGACGTTTTCGGCTTCGGCCTGGACGCGTTTTTTTTCTTCGGCTATGCGCTTCCGGTCGGCTTCCAGCTTGAGTTTCCCTTCATCGAGTTCACACATCAACTTGATGGCCAGTTCTTCTTTCTGGCTGACTTGTTTTTTGGCCAGGTCAATCTGGTTGAGCATGGCGCTGTACTCGTCGTTTTTCTTGATGGTGTTCAATTGGACGTCCATTTTCAGGATGTTGGCTTTGAGGGTCTCGATTTCCCGTTCGCATTCCTTCAGGGCGAGTTGCTGCTGCTTGAACCGCTGCTCGCACTCGGCGAGTTCTTCGTCCACGCGCTTGAGCCGCTCGGCGAAGGCCTTTCTGTGCCGGGGAATTTCCAGTTTGTGTTCTTCGAGTTCGGTGATTTGCAGGTCCAGGTCCTGTAACGCGATCATGCCTCGCATGGTGTGCTTCTCCGTGTGTTCAACGACCCATCCTAAAAAACAAGGCGCGACCGGGAACCGGCCGCGCCTGGAATCCAGCGGACGCGCGCGGGCGTATCTGCCCGCCCCGGCCGTCCGCGGGTATGGTTCCCGCGGAGGCCGCGCGAAGTTTCCTGAGCCCGTCATGGTGGTTCACGCGGTTTCTTCCTCGTCCTCGTGGTTGTCTGCCGCGGAACGGCGGATGGCCACCACGCCGGTACGCACCAGTTCCCGGATGCCGAAGGGCCGCATCATTTCGATGAAGGCGGTGACTTTACCCCCCGCGCCGGTGACTTCCACGGTCATGGTGTGCTGGTCGAGGTCCACCACGCGGGCCCGAAAGATCTGGGCGATCTCGAGCACCTCGTCGCGTTTTTTGCTGCCCGCCTTGACCTTGACCATAACCAGTTCCCGTTCCACGAAGGGCGAAGAAGTAAGGTCATCCACTTCTATGACATCCACCAGCTTGTTCAACTGCTGGATGATCTGGGCCAGCACATTGTCATCGCCCCGGACGGTCACGGTCATCCGGGAAAAACGGGGATCTTCCGTCTCTCCCACGCACAGGCTGATGATGTTGTATCCCCGGGCGCTGAACATGCCCGAGACCCGGGCGAGGACGCCGAACTGGTTATGCACCAGCACGCTGATGGTGTGTTTTTTACTCATGGGCGGTGCCTTTCACCGTTTTGTCCCATTATACCTGTTCATGGTTTCCAGAATCCCGCTGGTCAGCCAGCAGCGCGCGGCCTCGGCTCCCGTTTTCGCGAGGGCCTCCGCGGTCGGCCATTCTTCAGGGGTGAACCGGGACAACACGTAATCCGCAAGGTCCCGGTCGTCCGCCTGGCGTCCGACGCCCAGCCGAAGACGGGGAAAATCGGTGGAACCCAGTTGTTCCGCAACGGATCGCAGCCCGTTGTGGCCGCCGTCGCTGCCGCCTGGCCTCAGGCGCAACCGCCCCAGCGGGAGGTTGACGTCATCCACGATGACCAGCACCCGGGAAAAATCGGTGATCCGGTTGCGGCAGCAGGCGGCAACACAGGCCCCACTGCGGTTCATGTAGGTCAGGGGTTTTACCAGCATGACCCGCTCCCCCTCTACCGTTGTTTCCGCGTACAGCCCCTGGTGTTTTTCCCGGTCCAGCGAGACCCCAAGCAGGGCCGCCAGCGCGTCCAGGGCCATGAACCCCATGTTATGCCGCGTACGATCGTACCGGGTCCCCGGATTGCCTAGACCGGCCACCAGTTTCCACATGCGGCCCCTTTCCGACGGAACTGAAAAGACAGCGTCGCGGATCCGGAAACGGAATCAGAAGATCACTCTTCCTTTTCCTTGCCCTTCTTGATGGTTTCGGGTTGGGTTGCCTGTTCGGTGCTTTCGGTTCCGGCCTCACTGGCTACCGCGCCCCGTGGCAACACGATGGTAACCACCGGTTTTTCGGGGTCTTCCAGCAGGGTAACGTCTTCGGGAGGCGTAATCTGGGCGACGTGAATGGAGTCGCCCACGCCCAGTTCGCTGATATCCACGGTGATATGCGTTGGAACCTTGGCGGCGACGCACTCGATTTCGATTTCACGCAACAACTGTTCCGCGATACCGCCGAACATGAAACCCTTCGCCTGGCCGCGCAGTTCCACTGGCACGGACGTCCGAACCCGCTCGTCCATTCGGACACGCGCGAAATCGATGTGCAGAGGGTGACCTTTTACCGGGTGGAAATCGACCGCCTTGATAATAGCCGTGGTGTTCCACTGGTCATTCCCATCCGAGAATTTAAGCGAAACGACCTGGTGGATGTTTCCTTCCGAATGTTCCAGTAGGCGACCGAAAACCCGCTTATCGATGCTGATGGGGACGTTTTCACCGTGGCCCCCGTACAGGATGCCGGGAATCTGTCCGGTGCCGCGTACTGCGTGGGTCTTGCCCTTGGTTCCGGTCTCGCGTCGGGTCACGATCAATTCATTGAGTTGCATGGTTCACGCTCCCAGAAAGTCGGTTGGACGGGCTTCGGGCCGTCCGGTCAGTTTATGAACAGGCTGCTGACGGATTCGTTGTAATGGATCCGGCGGATGGCTTCGGCGATCAGTGGGGCCAGGGAAAGCATGCGGATGCGCGGGTTGGCGGCCGCGCGATCGCTCAGGGGCACCGAGTCGCACACCAGCAGTTCTTCCAGTACCGACTGTTCGATGTTGTCGAGTGCCGGTCCGCTGAAGATCGGGTGGGTGGCGCATGCGCGCACGCTCAGGGCCCCGTGTTCCTTTATGGCCTTGGCCGCCTTGACCAGGGTTCCGCCCGTGTCGATCAGGTCATCCAGCAGCAGGGCGTGCATGCCGTCCACGCTGCCGATGAGGTTCATGACCTCCGATTCATTTTCCCGCGGACGTCGCTTGTCGACGATGGCCAGCGGCGAGCCCAGCCGGTTGGCGAATTCCCGGGCCCGGGCCACGCTTCCCATGTCCGGGGAGACGACCACGAGGTTCTTCTGGAGCCCTTCGCGCCGGAGCGTTTCCCGGAAAACCACCTCGCCGTTGAGATGATCCACAGGAATATCGAAGAATCCCTGGATCTGTCCACAGTGCAGGTCGACGGTCAGCAGGCGGTCGGCCCCGGCGGCGGAAATCAGGTTGGCTACCAGCTTGGCCGTGATCGGCACCCGGGCCTTGTCTTTGCGGTCCTGTCGGGCGTAGCCGAAGTAAGGGACCACCGCCGTGATCCGCCCCGCCGAGGCCCGGCGGGCCGCATCGATCAGGATCAGCAGTTCCATCAGGTGATTGTTGACGGGCGGCGAGGTGCTGTTGATCAGGAAGACATCCCGGCCACGAACGTGCTCCAGGATCTGCACGCGGATTTCACCATCGCTGAAAGTGCTCACGATGGCGTTACCCACCGGAACGCCCAGGTGATTGCAGATGCCCTGGGCGAGTGTCCGGCTCGCGTTGCCGCAAAAAATTTTCATCGCAGCCGCCCTTGAGTTTAGCGTCACATATCTGACCGGCCGCCCGGTGTACCCGTTCGCGCCGGAAACGCCGCCTGACGGAGTGGATGGGGCGGTAGGATTCGAACCTACGAATGCCGGGACCAAAACCCGGTGCCTTACCACTTGGCGACGCCCCAATGGGGTCTTTGAACACGTCACACCCTGACAGGCCATGGCGCCAAAGGTTACTGGGAATACCATGGCCCCTCAGCGGGAGATACATTTTAGCAGTGTTTCCGGGAAAGTTGCAAATCCTGCCGGTTCCCATTCTGTGCGTGACTGGAACGCTGGGGATGGGGGGAAAAGTTGTTTTTTTCGCTGAGGCGTGATAATATTTTTTCAATTCTTCGTAATACCAACTGGGTTCACGCCACTTGAACGAAAGGATTTCACCATGCATCAACCCTTTTCCGTATCCCGCCGTGGATTCACCCTGATCGAGTTGCTGGTAGTGATTGCCATTATCGGCATCCTCGCGGCGATTCTGTTGCCCGCGCTGTCCCGGGCTCGGGAAGCGGCCCGGCGGGCATCCTGTCAGAACAACCTCAAGCAGTTCGGGCTGGTGTTCAAGATGTATGCCGGGGAACACGGCGGGGCATTTCCACCCTGCGCGCCCTTCGCCAACCCCTTCATGAACGGTATGACCCTGTTCGCGGCTCCGTCGGCGGAAGCGGTGTACCCGGAATACCTGAGCGATCTGAACGTGGCCCTGTGTCCATCGGACCCGGGAATCGACGCGTCGGGTCAGTACGTGGCGACGCGCCTGCCCGACACGGGCGACTTCGATCAATGGATCGAGACCGCCCGGACCAGCGGCGACAAGGTTTCGGAAAATTATTACCTGAGCGCGTGGCTGGGTCGTTCCTATTATTACAAGGGGTACGTGGTGACCAATATCGGCGAGTTTTACGGCATGTGGGGAGCAATGGGAGCGTTGCCCTTTTCGACCCAGGTAACCATCAATAACATCACGACGCCCGTGCGGATCAAGGATTTTACCCAGGATCTGAGCCTGACCGGGGGACAGTGGCCGCCCATGGTGGACGCGTCGATCGCGACGGGAACGGCTAATGGGGACAAGGTGTTGCGCCTGCGGGAAGGTATCGAACGGTTCCTGATCACCGACATCAACAACCCGGCGGCGTCCAGCAAGGCCCAGAGCACGATCCCGGTGCAATGGGACACCTTCGGTAATCCCTCGGAATCCGCGGCCACGGCGGGGATCGCGTCGTTCAACCACGTGCCTGGCGGGTGTAACGTGGCTTACATGGATGGCCACGTGGAATTCATCCGGTTCCCCACGCAGTTCCCCGTCCTGAACGATGCCGGTATCATGAGAGAAGTCGGTCATTTCGGGTTGTACTGATCGCCTGAGCGTGGGGAGTTATCGAATGCGTGGTTTCATGCGGCGCGCGGCGGCGCTAGCGGGGCTGGCGTGCTGGATCCTGGCCAGTGGTTCGGGGATCGGGGCGGAGGCCGCGCCGGAATCCCACCCGGTCATTGGCGTGGGGAGCGCGCACCTGCGGGAGGTGGTACTGGATCTCGGGTTCGCGGCGGACCAGGTGGTGACGCTGGTGCCTCCCGCCCAGTGCCCGGGACATTTCGACGTCAGTCCCTCGGAGATTTCCGCACTGGCGGTCAGTCGCGTGCTGCTGGTGCACCCGTGGCAGCGGCAACTTTCAAACCTGAAGCGGGCAATAGATGCCGCGGGCGTCCGGGACACGGTTACCGTGGACGTGCCCGGGAACTGGATGGTACCCGACACGCTGGCCGCGGGCGTGGAAGAGACCGCCGCCACGCTGGCCGACCGGTTCGGAGACGCCGACGTTTTGCGGGAACGCGCCAAACAGAGGGCGGAAACCGTTCGCGCGATCGGGAAATGGTTCCGCGAGCGCGTCCGAACCTACGCGATGGAAAACGTGCCCGTGCTGTGCCAGGGCATGCAGGAACCCTGCGCGCGATGGGCTGGCCTGCGGGTGGTCGCGGTATTCGACCGGGCCGAGGCCATGGGCGCGGACGCGCCCTTTCAGTTGATCCAGTCTGCCAGGACGGGAGGGGTGAAAGTCGTGGTGGACAACCTGCAAAGCGGGGATGACCGGATTGGCGCGCGCCTGGCCGGGGACTTGTCCGTGCCCAGAGTGGTGTGGTCCAATTTCCCCGGTGCCTTTCCGGGCCTCGACTGTTGGGAAGATACCGTCGCGGAAAACCTGCGCCGGCTGGCCGAGGCCCTGGGACATCCCGGCGCCGATTTCACGGGATACCGGGAAGTGATTCAGCCATGCGATCCCCCAGCGCGACAGCCGTAGTCCACTTGGACGGCGTAATGGTAGTCCGGAACAGCCGTTCCGTGCTGCGGGATATCACGCTGGACGTGGGAGCCGGGGAATTTGTCGGGGTGATCGGCCCGAACGGCGCGGGGAAGAGCACGCTGCTTGGGGTGATCAACGGCATGGTGCCCGCCACCGCCGGACGGGTAAACGTGCTGGGGCGGGATCCCGGCTATTGGCTGGACGGGATCCGCCTGAGGCGACGGATTGGTTTGGTGGCCCAGGCGCAACGGTTCAATCCCCTCGCGCCTATTCTCACGCGGGAGTCGGTGCTGCTCGGACGAGCGGGCCTGCGGGGGATCGGGCGCCGGTTTGGCCGGACCGACCGGGAAACCGCGCGCCGCGCCATGGCCGATACCGGAGTGGAAAAACTGGCGGACCGCCCGCTGGGCACGCTCTCGGGAGGCGAACTGCAACGGGTGGCCATTGCCCGGGCGTTGGCCCAGGAGCCGGAGATCCTGTTACTGGACGAGCCTACCGCGTCGGTGGATCCCGCCGCGCGCCAGGATCTGGTGGCCCTGCTGTCGGAACTTCCCCGTCTCACCGGGGCCGCCATTCTGTGCGTGACCCACGATCCGTGGATGCTCCCGGGCGCCTGTGAACGGGTCGTGATGCTGAAGCAGGGGCGACTGGTCCGGGTGGGACCACGCGCGCGGATGCTGGCCGCGGAGTTGCTTGAAGAACTTTACGCGGAAGAAAGCCCGCCATTCGGGCCCGCCGCCATGTCTACACCCGGGAGCGGAGCAGGCCTGCCTGGAGCGTTTCCGCCATGACTGCCCCCTGGCCTGAGGTGCTGGTGCCCTATGCCTATCTCGCGCGGGCCGCGCTGGCGGGATTGTTTGGTGGAGGGCTCTGCGCGGTGGCGGGGGTGTACATCGTGACGATGCGGTTGTCATTCCTGGGCGTGTGCCTTTCCCATGGGGCCTTCGCGGGGGCGCTGTTCGGTTTGCTGGCGGGGATACATCCGGTCCCTGGGGCCATCGCGTTCAGCCTGCTGACGGCCGCGGGGGTGGGGCCCCTGGCGGACCGGGGAGAAGTGGGACCGGATACGGCCATCGGGATTCTGTTCTCGCTGATGATGGGGCTGGCTTTCCTGTTTCTTGGATTGCTACCCGCTCACCGGGAAGAAGCCCTGGGGCTCCTGTGGGGAAATATCCTGACGGTATCCGGCGCGGAGGTGGCCATGCTGGCGGGAACGACGCTGGGCATGCTGGCGGTAATCATCCTGTTCTTCAAGGAGATTCAGTCGGTGGCCTGTCACCGCGATGTGGCCCACGCAACGGGGGTTCCGGACACGGTGGTGTTTTATGGCATCCTGTGCTTGCTGGGCGTGGTGATGTCGGTTACCCTGCCATCGATCGGGGGGCTACTGGTCTTCAGCCTGGTGATCAACCCGGCGGCGGCGGCTTTGCAGTGGTGTCGCCGTTTCCGGACGGCCCTGCTGGTGGCGGCGATCCTGGGCGTAGGCTGCTGCTGGGTGGGGCTGGCGATCTCATGGTGGTTTTCCCTGCCCGCGGGCGCGACCATCGTCCTGGTGTCGACAGTCGTGTTCGCGGTGAGCCTGGTGCTGTCTCCCAGGAGAAGGAACACGCGATGGACTGTTCCGGCCACGTGAACCCGATGGAGACCCGGCGGGCGGTCCGACGTTTTTTCGATGACCTGGCCTGTCGCTGGGACGCGATCATCGACCCGGACCACGGACGGCGGCTGGCCGGCCTGCTGGCGGGCATCGAGTGGTCTGCGCCCGTACTGGACGTGGGCGCGGGTACCGGTATCCTGTGGGAAGTGCTGGGTGGCGCGGGCGTGGCACTCGGGGCGATCGTGGCGATAGACATTTCGCCCCGCATGCTGGCTTCACCTCGAAGTGATCCTCCCAGGCGGGTGGCCGCCGATGTCCACCAGTTACCGTTTCCGGACGGTTGGTTCGGGTCCGTCGCGTGTAACAGTTGCCTGCCCCATTTCGACCAGTTGGACCGGGCCCTGGACGAGTTGACCCGGGTGTTGCGGCCGGGGGGCATGTTCGTGGCCTGTCACAGCGAGCCGCGGGAAGTGATCAATCGCCACCACCGGCAGACGGGCGGCGTGGTAGGTGGCCATGAACTGCCTGGTCCGGAATCCCTGGGCGCGCGCCTGTCCGCGCGGGGTCTGACGCCGGAGATCCAGTCCGACAGTCCGCGGGGTTACCTCGTGACGGCCCGGAAGCGATAGCGCTACAACCGGGGATTGTTACCTTCGCGGTGCCGCAGCGCGTCCCGGATCCGGCCTCCCGCCGCGTCCACCATCGAGGCGGCGTCGGCGGGATTTTCCATGTTCCGCTCGAGCATCACGATAGCGACCGGTACGTTCCATCCGGCGGATTCCAGGGTCTGCCGGGCAAGTTGATACGGGACGCCGCAGAGTTCCGCGACGATCCGCACGGCGCGGTCCCGGAGTTTTTCGTTGGACGGTCTCACGCGTACCATGCGGCCATGGTACACGTATCCCGCGAGGGTCATGGCCCCGGTGGACACGATATTGAGAGCCATTTTGGCCGCGGTGCCCGCTTTCAGGCGCGTGGAACCGGGCAGCGCTTCCGGCCCCGTGTCAAAGGAAATGACCAGGTCCGCCACGATCGCGGGGTGAGGATTGGAAGTCAGCAGGGCGGTGAACAGTCCCAGCGCGCGCGCCTGGTCCAGGACGCCCCGCACGTAAGGCGTGTTTCCCGAAGCGGCCACGCCGATCACCACGTCTCCGTCAACGGGATCGAGGGCGCTGAGGTCCGTCGCGCCCGCGGCGGCATCATCCTCAGCGTTCTCCACGCTCCGGGTAAAGGCCTGTTCGCCACCCGCCATGAGCGTGACGACCTGTTGGGGAGACACGCCGAAGGTTGGTGGGCACTCCGCCGCGTCTAGGGCAGCCAGGCGTCCACTGGTGCCTGCCCCGGCGTAGATGATCCGGTGTCCAGCGCGAATGGCCTTGGCCGCCTGCTCGACCAGCCTCGCGAGGGCGCCTTCCTGCCGCCCGACGGCAGGAGCCACCGCGTGATCCAGGCGGTTCATGCGCCGGACCAGTTCCAGGGGTGTCAGTTCATCGAGCGGGGTTTCTTCGCGCGGTTGTTCGGTAGGCGGCAGGGAGGAAGAACGCGTCACGGGATCAGAAATGTCCATCCCCATGGATGTTTCATCCAGCACGACCGCCCAGGGTGTTTCTTTCTCCATCTGCCGCATGGCTTCGAACACCGCCCGGTGACCCGTGAGAGGACAGGGCATGAACTGCGCGTCGAGATACTGTTGAACGTTCTCGCGGAAGGCCTCAAGAAACAGGGAGGATCGGACGAATACCCCCCCGTGGGTAAAGCAGCGGACCCCATCGTTCAGCCCAAGTTTTTCCGCGCAGGACACGGTAAGAGCGGCCAGGCGGCGCGCCTGGTCTTCCACGATACCCCGGGCGACAAAATCACCGGCATGGGCGCATTCCGTGACAATCGGCGCGAGAGAGGCGACGGTCCGTTTATCCGCCACCGCGGCCCATTCCACGAGTTCATCCACCCACCGGGCGCCAAGGGTTTCCAGTAGACGTTCGCTGAGGAGGGTTTCCGGGCCAGTGCCGTCCTGCCATGCGCAGGCGGCCCGCAAGGCCTCAACGGCCAGCCGCCACGCGCTGCCTTCATCGCCGAGGAGGGGACCCCTCCCCCCCGCGCGAAGAACCTTTCCCCACCGGTTACGGGCCAGCACGGCCGAACCGGTTCCCGCGATCGCCAGCATGCCGTCTCCCGCGCCGCACGCGGCCATCAGCAGGGGATGCAGGTCCGTCGTGGCCGCGACAGAGAGGGCGGACAAGGCTTCCCGCAACGCCCGGGCTGTCAGCGTCCGCTGTCGCTGGGTGGCCAGGCCGGCGATCCCGGCCAATATCCGTAAGGGGCGGTTTCCCGCATCCAGTGCTGACACGGCCTGGATCGCCGCGTCCACGGGCGCGCCCGGTCCATAGGCCGCGGGATTGGCCGGGGGGCCGTCCCATTCGCCGGCCAGGGTACCCTCAGGAGAATAAAGTCCGAACCGGGATCCCGTGCTCCCGCCTTCCATGGCCAGGGTCCAGAGATCCATAGCGCCGGGATTCGCGCGATCAGTGGGAGCTGTCACGGTGGGGTTCCTTTTTGCGTGTTTCGTGAAACGCGCGCCGGCATGCCGCGACCCAGCCGAAGGTTTCGGGATAGGGTGTCCGCGATCCATCGGCGGTATCCAGCAGGACCAGGCCCGCCGCGCTTGGGCCGGGGGTGTTCCCGTTCGCGGGAACCAGGAAAGGGTCCCAGCAGTATCCCAGGAGGTTTTCGACCTGGGCGGTTTCCCCGGCGAAGGCTCCCAGGCAGGCGCAATGGGCCATGGCTTGCGGCCATGCCGCGTCCAGGGGGCCCGGGTGGCGGTCCACCACGAGTATCGGACGACGCAGGGCTGCCACCATGCTCAGCCCTTCGGCGAAATATGCCGTGTCCCGCGCGTCCGGCGGCTGGATCCGCCACACCCGCCTCCAGCGGGCGAAGGGCCGGAACGGGGAAAACCGCAGCGTTACCAATCCCTGCCAGGCCATGACGATAAAATCCAGGTGTGCCGGATCGGGAACCTGGGCCAGCGTTTCCGCGGTAACCGCGCGGGCCACGCGGGTATCCCACGGGCTGTCGGGATCGTCGGGAACAGCCACGATGCAGGAAAGCCACAGGCCAATCTTGCCGGAGGGAAGGGTTTCCCGTGTCCGGTCCACCAGGGCGTCCAGGGCCCGGAAAGCCGGGTGAGCCGTTCCTCCAGGCAGATCAAGGATCCATCGCGGGCCGATGTCTTCCAGGATACGCGCCCCGCCGATAAGTTTTTCGGAAAGCCCGCCTGGTGGAAAGTCCGGGGGAATCCTGACCTTCACATAGAGGTCGAGCCTGGACCGATGCCCGCTGGCCGATCGAGCGAACGATTCCAGGGAGGACATGTCCGCGAAGTCCATCTCCACGACCAGGGACTGGAAACCCAGGCCGATGGCAAGATCCAGGTCTTCCGGCCGAAAAACGGCTTCGGTGGGGGTCTTTTCTGGCGCTCCCAGGAGACACGCGCCGATGGCGAAAGGGTCGACATCGGGCGCGGTGTCACGGGGAAGGGCGCTGTCGGGTTTCCGTTTTCTGCTCATGCTCGCGCAAAATTCACGGCTGCCGGACCATACCGGCCCTGAACGGATTATGGGCGAGGGCAAGGTGGCCGCGCAAGCGTCAGGGAAGCCACCGGGCAGCCGCGCGGTAATACGCCCGGCTCAATGCCTGCCCGAAGCCAGTGGTTGACAGCGCGTCATCCCGGAATACGCGCAGCGCGTCGGTAATGGCACTGTCCTTGCCAAACCACCGCGCGATGAAGCACCAGGATTGTTTTTCACAAGGCTGGGAATCGGTCAGGTGACAGGCGATCACGGGGAAAAAGTCCCGGAAAGACGCGTAATTGTCCAGATTGTTTTCAGGTCTGCCGCAGGTGTGCGCCGTGCCGTTGCTCAGCATGCCGACCAGACGGAACCCGGCTTCGGGGAGAAACAGGCCGGAACCGGAAGAGCCGCCTTCCGTGATGCCCTCATCCCAGCGGACTTCGTTCTGTTTCACGTAGCGGTCCACGCAGAGCATATCCAGGCAGAGGGACACGTCGGTATCGATAATCGTGGCCACGCCGGTTTTCATCGGCGTGGTGGCGGGATAATGGAAACCCCGGACGGTCTGACCAACCTGGAGGGATCGGGTGTCCCACCCGGCCCAGGCCCGTCCATAAGGACCTACGGGTACGTGGTCCAACAGCAGAAACTGGCCGTCTATCCGCTTGTCATAGGCCACGGACTTCTGCCCTGCACTACGGGGTAACTGGTTAGGCTCCGGGTCGGGAGCATACGGATCGCACGCCCCGGTGCGGTAATCCCAGATCACCTCCATGTCCTCGATCCGAAGTCCCGGGGAATCGAAACAATGATGGGCGGAAACCAGGCGGGGCGCGAAGTCCGGTTCTCCGGCCCTGTTCAGCAGGGTTCCGGAACATTGGGCCCAGTCACCACCGGGCAGGGGAATGATCAGCATGGCTTCGGCGGTGGAAACCTCGCGGCCTGCGTCGCCTGTTTCGCAGTCAACGGGGATAGGGCAGAGGTTGAAGGATTTCTCCGCGAATTGGTAGAAACAGGCCACTTTTTCAACGCGCGCTGGGGGCAGGTCTCCGGGAGATTCCAGGATGAGCAAGGCGTACTCCCCCCAGACCGTGTTGAGCCAGTTGCCGTCGGGCATGGCATCCTGCCGGGTCCATGGCCCAAATACCCGGTGTCCAGCGGCATCGGCAAGGAACACCCGGTCTCCTGGCCCCAGGCCATTGAGGTCGACCAGCAGGCGAATGGCGCGGGCGGACCGGGCACCTGCCGCCATAAGCCACCGGTTCGCGCCGCTGTCGCTTTTCAGGGAAACCTTGTGGGCCAGCTGGGCGGCGTCCCATCCCGCGTTCACGTTGTACCCGATCCGCGCGGGTAATACCTGTTTGCTGGGCACCAGGCTCTTGTTGGCCGTGTCCGAAGGCTCGGCCAGCGTGGGGGAGGGCGCTTCGGCCAGCATGGCCTGGAGTTCCGCGGCGGGAATGGGCCAGTCCAGCCATGTCAGGTCGCCCTTGGCCGGCGGAATGTACACGTAATCCGCGAAGAAATCTTCACCCACCGCGTACCCCCCGACCAGGAGGGCGCACCAAATGAGCGCTGTCTGGATTTTCAACATGGCGCGTGCTTCCTTTGGAGCCCCGAAAGGTTACTTTACCCCTATTATGACTTAATCGTTACGATGCGGGTCGAAACGAAATAGAAAAAAAGCCCTCGTTTACTCCGTATAACGTTTCAATCGCCCGCGGGCTTCCGCGACCAGTCGGTCACAGCGTTCATTATCGGGTATGCCAGTGTGCCCGCGGATCCATCGCCATTCGATCTGGTGCTTCGATGTGAGCCGATCCAGTTCCTGCCAGAGATCCACGTTTTTCAGGTTTCCACCTGGCCGGGTCCATCCCCGGCGTTTCCACGCGGGCAGCCATTCCGTCACCCCTTTTTTGAGGTATTCAGAGTCGGTGTGAAGGATGACCCGGCAGGGACGTTTCAGGGCGCGCAGGGCTTCGATGGCAGCGCGCAGTTCCATGCGGTTGTTCGTGGTTTCCGGTTCCGCGCCTGATAGTTCTTTCACGCGATCCCCGTAGCGGAGCACGGCGGCCCATCCGCCTGGTCCGGGGTTTGGGGCGCATCCGCCGTCGGTGTGGATGATCACCGGCGTTTCGCCCGGCCTGGCCTCCATGCGGGCGGTATGTTCCTGTTCACGGGCAGGCATGGGCTTCCAGCGCGGCAACGGTTTCGGCGTGCCGGCGTTCCCGGGCAAGGTCCACGGGCAGGCGTCCCGCGCTATTGCGGGCGCAGGGATCCGCGCCCTGGCGCGTCAGCCACAGGGCCATTTTCGTCCGTCCGAAGATGGCGGCCGTGTGTAAGGGGGTGTCCCCGAAGGAATCCCGGGCCTGGAGGTCCGCGCCCCGTTCCAGCAGGAGCGTCGCGGCCCGTCCCCGGCTGTACATGGCCGCGACGTGCAGGGGGGTCATGCCCGTGATGTCCCGCGCGTCGATATTGGCCCCGGCGTCGAGCAGCAGCCGGATGGCCTCCACGTTATCCACGCCCGCGGCCGTGTGCAGGGCGGTTTTACGCAGGCGATCAACCTGGCGTACCGCTTCGGGATGTCGCTTGAGCAGGTCGCGCAGGGCGTCAACCTGCCCGCGGGTGACCAGGTCATGGGGACTGGGCTGACACCCGGCCAGCGCCAGCGTTGCGCCGACCAGCCATAGCGTTACCGCGGCCCCACGGAACCCGCGTCCGGGCATCACGGTTTCGTGCTGGCTCCATTGGTTGCCGGCGTTTCCGGCGCGGGGGCGGAGGGGTTCGAAGTGGCGGGTTCCGTCACGCCTTCCATGGGAATCACCTCTCCACCCCGGTCCACGTTCTCAGCCGTAAACAGCCGGGAGGGCAGCACCACTTTTTTGGGCAGGCCCTGTTCCCCCTTCAGAATCCGCAACGCGTACTCGATGGCTTCCTTGCCACCCGTCGGATATTCGAAGGTCGCGCTGAGAATGCCCTGTTTCACGTAAGCGATGCCTTCGTGGGGCAGGGCGTCGATCCCCACGAATTTCATTTCCTTTTCGCGTCCCGCGGCTTTCGCGGCCAGGTAAGCGCCGTAGGCGCCGGGGTCATTGTGGGCGTACACGAGGTCGATTTTCGGGAAACGGGCCAGGGCCGATTCCATTTCCTTCTGCGCGTCGGGCTGCAGCCATTTCATGTCGGCCTGGAAGATGATTTCGATCTCGCTGCCTTCGATTCCTTTCATGAACCCATCGTGCCGGTCGTGTCCAGGCACCGAGGTCTGCAGGCCCATCAGTTCCACGACCTTGCCCCGTCCCCCCAGGGTTTGTCGGATCCACCTTCCCGCGGCCTCGCCGATGGCCCGATTATCCGCGCCAATGAACATGGTGAAATCTTCGCCCAGCAGGGCGCGATCCAGCACGATCACGGGGATACCCTTGCGGTACGCCTCCGCCACGGGCCCCGTCAGGGGCGCGGCCTCCTTCGGGCTGATGATCAGCAGGTTGATCCCCTGGCTGATGAATTCCCGCACGTGGTTCTGCTGGATGGTCGTGTCGTTCTGGGCGTCCTTGAAAATCATCCGGATTTCGGGATGGGCCTTCGCGGCTTCTTCAAGATCCTTGTTCATCTGCACGCGCCACGGCTCGCCCAGGTTGCACTGGCTCATGCCGATGACCCACTTCGCGCCGGTTCCGGGTGCCGCGCCGGGGGCAGCGGTCTTGTCCGCCGTCGCGCCCGGCCCGGACGCGGAAGACGGCGAACCTCCCCCCGAGCAAGCCGCCAGGGTGATAATCGCCAGCATGCCCAGTCCCAGGATGTGCATCGTCCAGACGTTCTTCCTCAGCATGATCCGTGCTCCCGCGTTAAAAACTGTCACCGCCTGCTGCGCTGGAACAGCACGGCCGACACGATAATCGCGCCCGTAAGCATCAGCCGGCCGGCCTCGCTGACCGCGTTGATGCTCAGGATCTTTTCAAGATACCCGATCGTCAGGGTACCCAGCAAGGTAAGAATCATTCCTCCCCGGCCGCCGGTCAGGCTGGTGCCGCCGATCACCACGATGGCGATGGCCGTGAGCTCGTAGGATACCCCCGCTTCCGGGTCGCCCTGGGTTTCCTGGGCGGCCTGGCAGATCCCTGCCACCGCGGCGAACAGCCCACTCATGGCGTAGGCGAACACCTTGGCCCGGTTCACCGGCACGCCCGACAGCCGGGCGGCAGTTTCGTTGCCGCCTATGGCGTACAGGTGACGTCCCACCCGGAGCCGTTCCAGCACGATCCAGGACACGACGAGGCACCCAAGGAAAACCAGGGTGACCACTGCCACGTTGTCCATCAGGATTTTCGCGTTCAGCAGATCAAAAAACTTCGGCAATGGGAGAAACTGGAACCCGGACTCGGTCTGCACGCCCTGGGCGATTTTCTGACCACCCGAGATGTATTTCGCGGCGCCCCGGGCGAACACCATCATGGCCAGCGTGGCGATGAAGGGCTGCATCCGGAACCGCGCGATGAGGCCTCCCGATACCGCGCCCCCGGCCGCGCCCATCAGCAGGCACAAGGGCACCGCGACCAGGGGATGCCACTGCCAGTGAATCATCATCAGGGCCGAAACCACCGCCGTCAATCCCAGGATACTGCCCACCGCGAGGTCGATGCCGCCGCTGATGATGACCAGCGTCATGCCGCAAGCCAGGATGCCGAAGCGCGAGATGTGTCGGAGCATATCGCGGTGGGTGTCCCAACGGAAGAACGCGCCATCCGCGTTGAACACGGCACCCACCAGGAGAATCAGCACGAGCGCGAGCAGCGCACGCGCGGCGGGGCGGGCCAGCAGCCGGGCCAGGAGATTGTCGCGAAGGCTTTTATCCGTGCTGTCACTCATGCCGTAACCTCCTCCGTCGCGCGACCCATGGCCGCCGCCAGCACGGCTTCGGGTGTCGCCGTCTCCCGGGTGAACCATCCCGTCACGCGGCCCCGGTGCAGCACCATGATCCGATCGCTCAGGGCCAGCAGTTCGGGCATTTCCGAGGTGATCAGCAGAATGCCCACCCCTTCCCGGGACCATTCGAAGAGCAGTCGGTAGATTTCGTGTTTCGCGCCCACGTCCACGCCGCGCGTGGGCTCGTCCAGCAGAATCAGGCGGGGCTCCGTCAGCATCCACTTGGCCAGTACTACCTTCTGCTGGTTGCCGCCGGACAGGTTCTCCACCGGCATGTCCAGCGACGCCGCCCGCAGGCTGAGCCTTCTGGCTGCCGATGCGGCCGCCTGCCGTTCCCTTGCCGGAAACCGCACGCCTGCCGGGGAATACCGGGGCAGGGCCGCGAGGGTGGAATTGGCCACGATGTCCAGGCACAAGGCCAGCCCCGTTTCCTTGCGGTCGTTGGTCAGGCAGGCGATGCCGCGGGAAATGGCGTATGCCGGCGACCGGGGCTGGTAGGGTTGACCGTCCAGCAGCACCTGGCCCCCCGACCCGCTACCCAGGGCGCCAAACAGTCCAAGAAACAGTTCGGTCGCGCCCGATCCCTGCAGGCCACCTATGCCCAGGATTTCCCCGGGCCGCAGGGTAAAGGAGACCGATTCAACCACCGGCCGGGGACGTCCCGACGGGTCCGGCACGCTGAAGTTCCGTACCTCCAGCAGGGGCGTGTCGGTCACGGCCACCGCGGGACGTTCCGGGAACTGTTCTTTCATTTCGCGGCCCACCATCAGCCGCACCAGTTCATCCCGGGGCAGTTCCGTTGCCGGCCGCGTGTCGATCCACGCCCCGTCCCGCAACACGGTAACGCGGTCCGAAACGCGATAGATTTCCTCCATCTTGTGGGTAATGTACACGATACCGCGTCCCTGGGCTTTAAGTTCAGCAATCAGGCGGAACAGCCGTTCCACTTCCGGCGCGGTCAGCGAACTGGTTGGCTCGTCCATCACGATCACCCGTGCGTCCATGGACAGGGCCTTGGCGATCTCGAGCATCTGCCGCGCGGACATGGGCAGGTCTTCCACGCGGGTGTCTGGGGACAGGTCAAACCCCACGCGGGACAACATGTCTCGACAGGCGGCCCGCTGCCGGGAAAAGCGTACCCAGCCGCCGCGGCCACACTGTTCGCGTCCCAGGAACAGGTTGTCCAGCACGGACATAGAGGGAATGACCGAAAGTTCCTGGTGGATCATCGCCACGCCATGCCGGGCGGCGTCCACGGGAGAATGAAACCGGACGGGCGCGCCGTTCAGGCGGATGGTGCCTTCGTATTCGGTATACACGCCGCCGAGGACACGCATGAGGGTGGTTTTACCCGCGCCGTTCTCGCCGGCGAGCAGGTGGGTTTCGCCCGCGCGCAGGGAAAACGACACATCCCGCAGGACCGGGTTACCGGAGAAAGCGATCCGGATATGTTCCATGGAGAGCAGTTCGGTCATACCGTCCCCCGCTTTCACGGGGCATATTTTAGGGGGCATTGCCGGTCATAGTCAACGATGACGTTCAGCGCCCCGTCCACGCTAATCCTTCCTTCCCCGTGATGGTCTCAGGCCCGGGCGGGTTCCGCCGCGTATCCCAGGATCTCGAGAATCGGGGCTTCTTCGGCTTCAACGGTGAATGGTTCCACCGCGCAGGCTACCGCGTTATCCGGGTCTTTCAAACCGTGGCCCGTCAGAATGCACACGACCCGGAACTTGTCGCCCGATCGGGGCGTGCCCGAGTCGAAATAGCCTTCCCGGGCCAGCTTGCGCAATCCGGCGATGCTGGCCGCGCTGGCGGGTTCGCAGAAGATGCCCTCGGTGGCTGCCACCATCCGGTAGGCCTCGCGGATTTCATCGTCCGTCACCATGTCAATGACACCGCCCGATTCATCCCGGGCGGCCACGGCCGTCTTCCAACTCGCGGGGTTGCCGATGCGGATGGCCGTGGCGAAGGTCTGGGGCTTTTCCACGGGATGTCCCAGCACGATAGGCGCTGAGCCCGCGGCCTGGAACCCGAGCATTTTCGGCAGGCTTTCGGACTTACCTTTCGCGAGGTATTCCTTGTACCCTTTCCAGTAGGCGGAAATGTTGCCCGCGTTACCCACGGGCATGGCCTGGAAATCGGGCGCGACGCCGTCGAAGTCGTCGAGGATCTCGAAGGCCCCGGTTTTCTGTCCCTCGATACGGTAAGGGTTCACGGAATTGACCAGGGCGATCGGGAACCGTTCGCAGATGCCCCGCACGAGGTTGAGCGCATCGTCAAAGTTCCCCTTGATCTGGATCACCTTGGCCCCGTGGATCATCGCCTGGGATAACTTGCCGTACGCGATTTTTCCCTCGGGAATAAGTACCGCGCACCGCATGCCGGCCCGGGCCGCGTAGGCGGCGGCCGACGCCGAGGTATTCCCCGTGCTGGCGCACATCACCACCTCGTAGCCGTCCTCCAGGGCCTTGGTGATGGCCATGGTCATGCCGCGGTCCTTGAAGGAACCGGTGGGGTTGAGTCCTTCGTATTTCAGCCAGATTTCCAGCCGCGGATGGATGGCCCGGCTCAGCGCGTAGGCGGGTACCATCGGCGTGGATCCTTCGTTCAGGGTGACCACGCACGTAGACTCGGAAACCGGCAGGTATTCCCGGTACCGTTCAATGACTCCCGGATTACGTAACGGGCTCACGGAATGACTCCCCAACCCCTGCCGGCAAGCCGGTCCGCGCGAGCCGCCGTCGCGACAGACGCCATGACGGCCGGCTTTCCGTCACGGTGCCTGTATTATACGACGTTTGCCGGCATGGTCGGAAATAACGTATAAAACCCCAGGAAGCCAACCGGGAAAGGAATACCATGAGCGCGTATATTGACGTCCGGAGGGAAAGAGGCGCGTGGGTTTTCGCCTTCAACCGGATTGACCGGAAAAACGCCCTGACCGTGGAAATGTACGAAACCCTGGCCGGTCTCCTGGAAGACGCCGCGTCGGATGGCGCGGTCCGTTGCGTAGTGTTCACCGGCCATGGTGGCATGTTCACCAGTGGTAACGATATCCAGGATTTCGTGTCCCGGCCCCCACAATCCGACGATCATCCGGTTCTGCGGTTCCTGCGCGGACTGGCCACCTTTCCCAAGCCCATGATTGCCGCCGTGGAGGGCGTTGCCGTGGGGGTTGGGGTTACCATGCTGCTCCACTGTGACCTGGTGTTCATTTCCCGGGAAGCGAAACTGCGGTTGCCTTTCGTGAACCTTGCCCTGTGCCCCGAGGCGGGTTCGAGCGTGCTGTTACCGGAAAGGGTGGGAGCCACGAGGGCTGCCGAACTGCTCCTGCTCGGCGAGACCTTTTCGGGAGAAGAGGCGGTGGCCTGGGGGATCGCGAACCGGCTGTGCGAGCCGGGCCGGACCCTGGTGGACGCGATGGCGGCCGCGACGCGGATTGTCGGTCAACCGCCCGCGGCGGTCCGGGCCACCCTCGCGCTGTTACGGGGCTGGCGGCAACAGGAGGTCCTGGACGCCATTGCCCGGGAAGCGGAGGTGTTCCGGGAGCGGTTGTCTTCGCCTGAAGCCGTGGAAGCGTTTCAGGCGTTTCTGGAGAAGCGGCCTCCCGATTATTCCCGGTTTGCCTGATGGAACTGGATCTGTCGGGCGGTGTTTCATGGGAAAACAACCGGCGGGGAAACGGAATCCGGACGTGAGGCGTCCAATAAAAGGGGGAAAATGACATATTGGTGGAAGGGGGCGTGTTGTGTTTACGGCCCGGTGGAGCACGCCGATTCTGAAGGATGGAACGTTTGCGCTCGGATCTGGTACGCGTAACAGGCAGGTTTCGACACCCGGCAACGCCCGGGTGGTTCCGCCGCTTCCTCGCGATGACGCTGGCGGTGACGCTGGTGCTTTGGGGCTGTTCACCCGCCCGGTACCGGCGTTCGGCTGATCGTGAAACGTACGGTATTCTCGAGCAAAAGTCCGCGCTGGTGCCCGGGGCGGAACCCGGCCTTTCCATTGATCCTCCGGATATTACCGGGTTCCTGGAACACTGTCCGAAAATGGCGGAACAGGACGAGAGCCTTGGCGACGGCATGCCGGATGAGCGGGGATGCGCGATCCTGTCGCTGGAAAACGCGGTCATCCTGGCCACGCGAGGTAATCGATCCTACCAGTCGGCGCGGGAATCGGTATTTCTCAAGGCGTTGAACCTGACCCTGGATCGCCACCGGTATACGCCGATCTTCTCCGGGTCCGCCACGGGGAACTACAACCGGAGCACCCGGGATGTCCAGGTTCCGACGGATTATTCCCGGGTGCTGCAGGCCTGGCGATCCGCGGTGCCGCAACTGGAACGGCTGACGGGTACGCCCGCGTCCCTGTTGCGGGCGTACGCCGACGTGGTCGAATCGGCCGGCGATATTGCCGGGGTGACTGAACCGCGCGAGGTGATCGTCGATGAACGACGGGTTACGGGGGAGACCTCGGCGGGCGTGTCACTGTTGACTCGGGGCGGCGGTCGAATTGCCGCCACCCTGACCAGTAACTTTCTGCGGTTTCTCACGGGCGATCCCCGGGACGCGGCTTCAAGCAGCCTGTCCTTTTCCTTTGTTCAACCGCTGCTTGAAGGATCCGGCGAGGCGGCCCGCGAACAACTGACCCAGTCCGAGCGCAACGTCCTGTATGCCCTGCGGGACTATACCCAGTTCCGAAAGGAATTCGCCGTCGAAATCTGTTCGGATTATTACAGCGTGCTCCGGCAGCGGGACATCGTGCGGAATACCTGGCGGGGGCTCCAGAACTTCAGGCGGAGCGTGGAGCGGGAACAGGCCTTTGCGACGGAGGGACTGCGCACCCAGGCGGAACTGGGACGTATCCGCCAGGCGCAACTGGACAACGAGTCCCGGTACACCAACGCGGTCAGGCAGTACCTGGAGGACCTGGACGCGTTCAAAATCAAGTTGGGGTTGTCGACCGACGCCCGTGTGGTCCTGGATGACGAGGAACTGCGCCAGTTGCGGGATGCCGGGCTGTCGCATCCATCCATCCGGCCTGAAGACGCGGCGGAAGTGGCCCTGGCGGCCCGCCTCGACCTGCTCAATAAGTTGGATGCCATGGAGGACGCGGCACGACGGGTCCGCATCGCGGAGAACGCCCTGCTTCCCCGGGTGGACCTGGCCGCGGAAGCGCGCGTGAAGAGCACCCCCGACAGCAACGCGTTCACGAAGTTCGATTTCCAGCGGATGACATGGGGCGCGGGACTGGACGTGGATCCCCTGTTCGATCGCAAGGCGGCCCGCAACGCCTATCGCTCCGCCCTCATCCAGTACGAGGCGGTGAAGCGGGAGGCGGACCTTGCCCGGGACCGCGTGAAACTCGAGGTACGCGAGGCCTGGCGGACCCTGGAACAGGCGCGCATGAATTACGAAACGGCCCTGCAGAGCGTGCGACTGGCGGAGCGGCGGGTGGAAGAGCAGAACCTGCTGGCCGAACTGGGACAGGCTACCGCCCAGGACCAGGTGGATGCCCAGAATGACCTGATCCAGTCGCAGAACGCCCTGACCACGGCCCTGATCAGCCATACCGTGGCCCGGCTGTCGTTCTGGAAAAGCATGGGCCTGCTGTATATCAAAAAGGATGGGCTATGGGAAGAAACGGAAAAGATGCTGCCGGAACCGGCGACATCCGCGACAACCCCTGTGGAAGGTTCCGGAAATGAGTCGTAACGATCGGGCTGGCCGCGTTCGATGGGGTCTGCTGATCCTGCTGCTGGTGGTAACCCTGGCGGGATACGCAGGCTGGAGATGGTGGCGTGGACGCGGCGCGGCCACCACCACCAACCTGACCGCCACCGTGATCCGGGGACCGCTGGAAATCACGGTCGTGGAAGGTGGGACCGTCGAAGCCAAGGAATCCCAGCAGATCAAGAGCGAGGTGAAAGGCGAGACCAAGATTCTCTCGCTGGTCGAAGAGGGGTACCAGGTAACGGAAGAGGACGTGGCCAATGGCAAGCCGCTGATGACCCTGGATACCAAGAACCTGGAAGACCAGCGGGTAGCCCAGGAACTCGAGTTTCAGAATACCCTTTCCGCCCTTACCGAGGCGCAGGAGCGGTACGAGATCCAGCTGATCGATAACGAGAGCGCCATCAAGACGGCGGAACTGAACGTAAAGTTTGCCCGGATGGATCTCGCCAAGTACGTGGGCGAAGCGCTGGCAGCGGAAATCACGGAGGCCCTTGAACAACGGGTGAACGAACGGGCGAAACGGGAAGAGGCGCGCCGGGCCCGTCGGCAGCAGCAGCCGGGCGCGGGGACATCGGCCTCTTCCACGGAAGCGACCAGCGCCAAAAACAACTCCAGCGAGAAGGATGCTGGAAACGGCCGCGAGGGTGAATCGGAACCCCGAGAAACATCCGGGACGAACGGTTCCGAGGTCTCCACGCCGGAAACGTCTTCCACCCCCGCGGTAGCCCCGGACGAAACGACAGGCGACGAGGCCGAAGAAACTTACACCGTGTCCCTGGACCTGACGCCTTACCTGGATCCGTCCCGTTACGGCGACGGTGACGCGATGCAGAAAATGCGGCAACTGGAGAATGACGTGGCCCTCGCGCGGCAGGATCTGGGGCTTGCTGAAACCAAGCTTGAGGGTACCCGCCGCCTGTTCGCGAAGGATTTCGTGACCAAGAATCAGCTGGACAACGATGAACTGGCTTACAACCGGAAACAGGTGACATACCAGGCGGCCGAAACCAGCAAGGCCCTGTTTCTGAAATACGAATTGCCCAAGCAGGTGGAGAAACTCGTCAGCGATTACGAGCAGGCCATGCGAAACCTGGACCGGGCGCGTAAACGCGCGGTTTCCGAACTGGCCCAGGCCGAGTCCCGTCTCAACTCGGCGCGCATGCGCCACCTGCTACAGAAACAGAAACTGGACAACACCCTGGACCAACTGGCCAAGTGCGTGATCCGCGCGACCCGGCCCGGCATGGTGCTGTACGGGACGGGAGAACGCACCATGGGAGGCGATGTGATCGAAGAGGGCGCGACGGTACGCGAGCGGCAGGTGCTGATCACCATTCCCGACACGTCGGTCATGACGGTCAAGGTGCGGATTCACGAGGCTTTCGTCGAGCAGATTCAGCCCGGGCAGGAAGCCCGGATAAAGGTAGATGCCCGCCCCACGGAAGTGTTAAAAGGCCGGGTCAGCCGGATTTCCGTGCTGCCCGATCCCCAGAATCGGTGGATGAACCCGGAACTCAAGGTCTATACCACGGTGATCGATATCGAGGGCAGTTATTCCTGGCTGCGGCCCGGCATGACGGCCAGTGCGGAGATCATCACCCGCCGGCTCGAGGACGTTACGCAGGTGCCGCTCCAGGCGGTGTACCTGGAAGACGGCCAGACCGTGTGTTACGTGAAGCAGTTGACAGGCTACGCGAAACGTCCCGTGAAAACCGGCGCGTTCAGTTCCGCCCTCGTGGAGATCCTGGAAGGGCTGCAGCCCGGCGAACAGGTGCTGCTGGAAGCCCCGGGTTCCCAGGAAGACACCGGAAACGGACAAACCAAGCCGGGAAACGATGCCCCCGGGAAACGGAAAAAGGGCGAGGAAGCCGGCATGGTAGCCGGAAAGGTCAACGGTTCGTGAAGGATGGTGACCCCATAGTCCTGCTTGAAGGCGTAACCAAGCGTTACCGCATGGGGTCGGTGACGGTGGACGCGCTTCGGGGCATCCACCTTGCCATTTATCCGGGCGAATACGTGGCGATCATGGGACCCTCGGGATGCGGCAAGTCCACGCTGCTCAACCTGCTGGGGTGCCTTGACCGTCCCACGGAAGGACGCTACCTTCTTGGTGGCGTGGACGTATCGAAACTGGACGATGACGCGCTGTCGGAAATCCGGGGGACCCGCCTGGGTTTCATTTTCCAGGCCTATAACCTGATTCAGCAACTGGACGTTCTTGAAAACATCGAGTTGCCGCTGTATTACCAGTTGCATCCCCGTCCTGATGGTCGGCAGCGCGCGCTGGCTCTCGCGGAGCGGGTGGGACTCCGGGAGCGATTGCATCACAAGCCCATGGAACTGTCCGGAGGACAGCAGCAACGGGTCGGTATCGCGCGGGCCCTTGTCAACGACCCGCTGGTCCTGCTCGCGGATGAACCCACCGGTAACCTGGACAGCCGGTCGGGCGCGGAGATCCTGGCGCTATTCGACGAGTTGCACCGGAACGGTAAGACCATCATCATGGTTACCCACGATCCGGAAATCGGACGCCGCGCGGAACGGGTGGTGCGACTCAAGGATGGACAGGTCGAGGAAGACCGGGTGAATCGACCCCGACAGGAAGGGGACGCGACATGATTCACTGGTTGATGCTGATCTGGCGTACCGTCAAGGTTGGCTTCAAGAGCCTGTGGCTGCATCGCCTGCGCTCGTTACTGACCGCGCTGGGGATTATCTTTGGCGTGTGTTCCGTGATTGCCATGCTGGCGGTAGGCGAGGGGGCCAGTTTCGAGGCCCAGGAACAGATCCGCCAGTTGGGCAGCAACAACATCATCGTCCGCAGCGTGAAGCCCTCCGAAGAGCAGAAACTGAACGTGCAGCGGAGTTTCGTGAGCGATTACGGCCTGACCTACCTGGATCTCGCGCGCCTGCGGGATACCATCCCCGGCATTACCGTCTACGCCCCCGGACGGATCATCCGGGACCGGGTTTTCAATGCCACCCTCAGCCTGGAATCGGAAATCCTGGGCGTGGTGCCGTGGTATCCCGAAATCCGCAACCTGAAGTTGGTGGAAGGCCGTTTCTTCACCCCCATGGAGGTGGAGAGAGAAGTTAACGTGTGCGTGCTGAACCGTCCGCTGGCCCGCGTGCTGTTTCCATTGACGCCGCCGCTGGGACAACTGGTCCGGGTCGGCGGAGATTATTACCGCGTGATCGGCGTGGCGGACAGCGCGGGATCAGGGAAACCCGTTCTTTCGTCGGAAAGGGGGAACGCGTCAACGGCCGGGCAGATGTTTATTCCCCTGACCACCGCCAAGGATCGTTTCGGGGAGATCCTGATTCGGCGGAGTTCGGGTAGTTTTCAGGCGGAAAAGGTGCAGTTGCATGAAATCACCATCCACGTGGACGACCAGCAACGCGTGGAAGCCGTGGCCCGACTGACGGGAGCCGTGCTGGAACGTAATCGGAAGAAGCGGGATTTCGAGATTATCGTGCCCCTCGAACTGTTGCGGCAGGCGGAACGGACCAAGCAGATTTTCAACACGGTCCTGGGAGCCATCGCGGCCATCTCGCTGCTCGTGGGTGGCATCGGCATCATGAACATTATGCTTGCCAGCGTGACGGAACGCACCCGGGAGATCGGCATCCGCCGGGCCCTGGGCGCGCGACGTCGGGATATCGTGCTCCAGTTCCTGGTGGAAACGGTCATCCTGTCCGGAACGGGCGGCCTGATCGGCGTGGGACTGGGAGTGCTGATTCCCAGGTTGATTACGCTGTTCAGCGGCATGATGACCATCGTCACGCCGTGGGGCCCCATGATCGCTTTTTCGATATCGGCCCTGATCGGGGTGGTGTTTGGCCTCTATCCCGCGTTACGGGCCGCGTACATGGATCCCGTGGAAGCGTTACGCCACGAGTAATTCCGCGGGTGATCATCCAGCCCTCACGCGGTTTCATGAAGATTTATTACTCCTTTCATTCATTCTTCACAGTCAGGGCATAACCTGACGCTGGCGGATGTACCGTCGGACTCAGTAAACCCCGGTTCAACAGAAAGGAGTAGCGTCATGCAAGTCAGCATCCAACGGAAAAAGGGATTCACCCTGATCGAACTGCTGGTGGTCATCGCGATCATCGGTATCCTGGCGGCGATCCTGCTGCCCGCGCTTGCCCGGGCCCGGGAAGCGGCACGCCGGGCATCCTGCCAGAACAACCTCAAGCAGATGGGCGTCATTCTCAAAATGTACGCCAACGAGGCGAAGGGCGCCTTCCCTCCCATGCAGGGCATTTCCCTGTATTACACGGATGGGTCGGGGGGATTGCCCGCCACCTGTACCGGCCAGGATGAACCGGAACTCGCTCCGCTGACCTCCGCGCTGTTTCCCGAATACCTGAGTGACTGGAACGTCCTGGTCTGTCCATCTGCCCCGGATAGCGGCCCCGCGGAAGAGGCCCTCGCTATTATTGCCGACCAGCCCGGCCAGGTGTGCACCAGTCCTTACAAGGGTATCGCGGACAACCCGAGTGATCATTACCAGTATTTCGGCTGGGTGGTAGACCAGGTGGATGGGAATGACCCGACCATGGATCTCTCGCTTGTGGCGGGCCTGCTCAGCGTCAGTCTGCCGGCGGGGGTTCAGGGTAGCGCGCAGGTACTGGCGGTAGCCCTGCCCCTGTTCCAGGGCGGCGCTTTCGGCACCAGTCCCACGCCGAACGGCGCGCAAATCCGGGCCCTGCTGGACAAGGATATTGACGTCACCAGTTCACCGTTGTCTAACCTCATTCCCGGCATCCAGACCCTTGGGAATGCCGGTGGCACGACAATCTACCGCCTTCGAGAGGGCATCGAACGGTTCCTGATCACGGATATCAACAACGCGGCGGCTTCGAACATGGCCCAGTCTACCGTGCCCATTTACTGGGATAGCGTGAGCGCGACCCCGGGCGCGGCGGCGGCGTTTAATCATGTGCCGGGCGGGGCGAACGTGCTTTACCTGGACGGCCACGTGGAATTTCAGCGGTACAGTGAACGGGGTAAGTTCCCGGCGAATGGCCCTTGGGCTAATACCTATGGCCTGATCGCGGCCTCCTTCTGATTTACCTGTCCTATAGAGGGAACAGAACAGGCAGGCACGTGGGCGGACGGTTGAAACTGTCCGCCCTGTTTCTGTCTATGGTGTCGGGGCGACGTAAGAGGTGGTTCGTTAAGGTGCCTTGCTTCCGGAAAATCTGTTTAACCCCTCCCGGAACGGACACGCCCGGCCTGGCTGCGTCAGGTGCTCCTGTTTCGCGGAGGCGGTCACGGCGAAGCCTGGATAAAAAGGCGGTATTTATTTCCAGAAGAACTAATTCACCGCGTTTACTTCGCACGCGTGCCAGGATTGTGGGCGACCTTTGCACGGGCCAACGCGCGACGGGCACGGATGTGGGTCAGGCAAGGGAAATCAGGAGGTTTTGACCGGCAAGGTCCCCGGCATACCCGGGCAATGCCCCTCGTCTTTTTTCCGTTCGATGGCCTTGCGTTCCGACAGGGACAGCGGAATGCCGCCTTCCTGCTTGATCTGGATGATCAGGTCGGAAAAGTTTTCCCACTGGTCCGGCGCGTCCCAGCGCGCCTTGTCCAGCAGGGCCACGGCTTCCAGCCAGCGTTTTTCTTCCCTGAGTTTCAGGGCTTCCAGCCGCATCCGGCGGACGTCTCCGTCTTCGCCCATGGCTTTCCAGTGCTCCAGGGCCTGCTGGTACAGCCGGTCAGCCTCGGCTTTCAGGGCGGGGTATTCTGCCGTGTCCCTGGCGGCTTCGGCCCGCTTCAGCGCGGCTTCCCACTGTTTCTCAAGCAGTTTTCCCTGGTTACTTCGGATGAACCGGGGAGCCACTTCCTTGGTCAGTTCACTTTCGGGAAAGCGAGCCTGGTAGTCTTCCCATCCACGGATCGCCTCTTCGTACTGGCCGTTCAGTTCCATGCAGATGTACAGTTGCCGGGGAACCCACCGGTCATGGGGCAGGCGCACTGCCTCGGCCAGATACTTCACGGCGTTGGCGTAATCGTTCATTTTCTGCTTGTAGATGGCGAACCCCAGGTCGAAGTAGAGCTTGTAGTTCCTGGGATTCTTGCGGATGCCATCCTTGAGAAAGTCGATGGCAAAGTAGTAATACCGCTCCTTTTCGCCCACGCAGGCCTGGTACCGCTCATCCCACTCCCGCAGGGCCCATGGGGTGTCGGCCATTTTGGCCGTGGCGTTGTAGGCCATGTGCCATGCCCCGATCTGGTAAGCCTCGATGAAGTTCGGATCCAGCAGCACGCAGGTTTTCATGAGGGCGACCATCCGGTACAGGTCGCCGCGGTGCCAGTAACGATCCACCTGGATCCACAGCCAGTTCGCGGCTACCTTGCGGAATCCGAAGAACAGGCTGAATAATCCCACGTCCCCTTCCTGGGCCTCCTGGTAACCGACGCTCCGGGCAAACTGGAGTTTACCTTCCCGCGCGGCCCTGAGAAAGGTTTCCCGGGCCGGTCGCAGGGCGTCGCCCCGGGCGAGGGCCCAGATCGCCCGGTCGTTTTTCAGGTCCCGGGCCAGCGTGGTGATAGGGCCCGTGGTGACGGCATCCGCGAGTTCCGCCCCTTCAGGGGTTGTGGCGGCCAGCTGGTTGCAGGTTTCCAGCAACTGGCGGTCAAGGTATTCCGAACTGGTATCCTGAAACAGCCGCTCGTCCACCGCGGCCGCAAGCATCCACCGGTAAAAGGCTTCCGCCTCGCGCAGGCGGGTTACCCGGCGTCCCTGCCACGCGCCAAGTGCCGCCACGATTACGAAGGCGACCGCCAGGATCAACCTGCTGTAATGGCGGTTCATGCGTTCACAGTTCCTTCCGCCAGAAGATCAGCCACGCCAGCAGAAACCCGCCAATCGCCCAGATGAGCCCGTAGGCGACCAGGTTGGGAATCATCACGTCCGTGGGCGGGTCATTCGGCATGCCGTTCACGATCTGGTTCCGCAGGCTGAAATTCTGCAGGTTGGGTAGCACGTCGTACAGGATTCCCGCGATCTGGCCCAGCAGGTCGTCGAGCCATTTGCCGG
Organism: Candidatus Hydrogenedentota bacterium; assembly: GCA_018056705.1. GTDB lineage: Bacteria > Hydrogenedentota > Hydrogenedentia > Hydrogenedentales > CAITNO01 > JAGPFE01. The sequence continues at coordinate 39,980 of JAGPFE010000005.1, forward strand.
TCTGGCCCGCCCGGTTCTGCACGTCCTTGAGGTACTCGGTCAGGTTGCCCGTGATGTAGACGAACAGGCCGCCGATGGTGGGCAGCACGGGCGAGGTGGCCGCCGTGGAGATGGCGAAGGTAAAGGCCGAGAGAATCAGGAACTCGAAATAGGTCAGCAGCAGGGCCCACAGCAGCAGCGTGGGCATGACGCCCTGCCGGATGTACAGGGCGGCGAAAAACAGGATCCCCATCAGGGCGAGGTTGACGATGATAATCAGTTGCGCCCCGAGAAATTTGCCCAGCAGGTACTGCCAGCGGCGAATGGGCTTGGAAAGGATGGAATAGATGACCTTGTTTTCCACCTCGTTCGGTACCACCGAGGCCGAGGTGAACACGGTGATGAGCGCGCCGAAGATCGAAATCGTCGCCACGCAGATATCCTTGATCAGTTTGAGTTCGATGTCGGTGCGCGAGGTGGGGTCCAGGAAGGCCGAGATGAAACTCGACCCGAAAATGACCAGCAGGCTGAGAATGAGGAAACCGATCAGCGTCCGTTTCCGGATGCCTTCCCGGTAGGTGTATACCGCGATGGCCCAGGGCCCGCGGAAAACTCCGGCTAGTTGTTTCATCGCGCGCCATCTCCCGCGGGGGCGGTTGCCGCGAGGGATTCCTCCCTGGCGGATTTCACCACCCGGACAAACAGTTCTTCCAGCGTTTCCCGCCGGGGCATGATGCTGGACACGTTCAACTTCAGTTCGCGGCACAGGCCGACCGCGGCCTCCGCGTCCGTTCCACGGGGCATGCGCAACCTCGCCCGGGAACCCACCACGTCTTCGATCGTTACGCCCCGTTCAGATGCTTTATCGGCCAGGTCGGGATTCCAGCCGTCCACTTCCACCTGCAGGTCCCGGGCTTCCAGCAGTTCTGCCAGCGTGCCCTGCCGCTGCAGCACGCCCTCGAACAGGATTCCCACCCGGTCACAGATCAGTTCCACTTCGAGCAGTTCGTGACTTGAAATCAGCAGGGTTTTGCCGGCGTCCCGCAACGCCGCCAGGATATCCCGGATTTCTTTCCGCGCGATGGGGTCCAGTCCCGTGGTAGGTTCGTCCAGAATGAGGATGTCCGGATCGCTGATGAGGGCCTGCGCGAGACCAATCCGTTGCCGCATACCCTTGGAGTAACTGCGCAACAGCCGCTTGCGCGCGTGGGCGATCCCCACTTGGTCCATCACGGCGTTGATCCGCGCGTCCAGTTCCCTGCCGCCGAGACCATACAGGCGACCGTAATACTTCAGGATCTCCTCGCCCCGCAGGAAGTCGGGATAGTAGGCGCCCTCCGGCAGGTAACCAATCCGTTTCTTGACGCGGACAGATCCGATGTCCCGGTCGCCGAACACCTCCACGTGACCCGAAGTGGGGAAAATCAGCCCGAGAATCATCTTGATGGTGGTGGTCTTTCCCGAACCGTTCGGCCCCAGGTAACCGTAAATTTCCCCGGGCCGCACTTCGAGGTTCAGGTCTGTCAGGGCCCGCACGTCCTGGGACGCCCGCGCGCCTTCGTACACCTTGGTGAGGTTGCACGTGCGAATCGCGGGAATATCCCGGGCTTTGCCGTTTTCCTCAGGGGATTTTCTCTTCTTGCTGCTCACGGTGACATACCTGCCGGTTGGGGTTTCGTTCATGGCTGCCGCGCGAATCAGAAAACCACGCGCCGATCGACAACCGCGGGGCCATTTTCCCCGGCGCGGGAATCCGCCACGATATCCGCGAACGGATGCTTATCATACCGGAATCCGTTTCATCCGGCGCAAACCGGCCCGCTCGATCCTGAAGTAAGTTCAAGTCGCGCCCTCCTGTTTTGCCGGATATTGTGTGGAGGTGTCTGACGGTTCTGGCGTTGTCCTGGGATATTTGGGTGTGTTCCTTAATCGGAACGCGTTCGTTCAGGCAAAACTTGACTCTGTCATTTCGAGCGAAGCGAGAAATCTTGGCCCCCGTATTAAGATTTCTCCTCACTTCGTTCGTCGAAATGACAAAAGACCTCGTCAAAGGCAAGTATAACGTGGCAACCACCGCCTCACCCCGGTTGTCGAAATGGCAGAAACAGGGCCACACGCGAGTTGATGGGTCGGCTCCCATCTGAAATCTTTCATCAAAAAGAACGACCCTCCTTCCCCGCAATGTGTGCAACTTCACGGGACGCTCACAGGTTACCGCGCCCTTGGAGTAGGGAAAAGGATCAATGCCGGTGGTGAGAACAGGTCGCGCGGGAAGTTTTCAGGTTTCCTTCCAGGAAAGCCGTCACCGCGTCGCGGACAGAAAGGCGCTGATCAGTGATGATCGGCCGGATGCCATGCTGTTCCAGGTCATGGGCGGCGCGGGGACCCATCCCGCCACAGATGACCGCGTCACAGTCACCCAGCAGGGCCAGCAGACCGGCATGGCTGTGCTGGACGTGCTCTTCACCGTGCCCCGGGACGCCGGCGTGGCCATGGCACGCGCCCTGTCCGTGGTGGGATTCCGCACCCGTGGCGTCTCCATGGTGGCGCGCGCCAACGTTCGCCCGGACCTCTTCTTCCGAAACAGTTCCGTCGGTTATCGTGAACACGACGAAACACGCGCTGCGCCCGAAGTGTTCAGAGAGTTCCTTGCCGTTTCCTGATGCTACCGCGATTTTCATGAAGGGTTCCTTTCCAGCCTGTTGTCAGGGCCAAGTGTCAGGGTTGCCGCGTCATTACGCGCCATCCCGGTCGGGTCTTCCATGGCACGCGCCCCCGCCACACCGCCTCCGGCCGTGTCGGCAAGGTCCCCGGGTTCCGGCGGGACCACGGTCCCCGGGATGCCGGTGAAACGCGCCACTTCCGCAGGCGGGACATGCCGTCGGCCGCCCGGATCCATGGGGGATCTCCCAGGCGTGATTACACTGAGCGCACAGAAATTTACGCATGGTTTGAACCTCCACCACGCCGCCTTCCACCCGGAGGGGCTTGCCTTCCACCAGGGCCCTGGCCACTTTATGCCGGGCCATGGCGACCACCCGGGCGAACGTCTGGCGGGATATGTTCATCCGGCTGGCGGCCTCATCCTGGTAGAGACCTTCCATGTCGGCCAGGCGGATCGCTTCCAGTTCATCATGTCCCAGCACGAGTTCGTTCCCAGGGGGGCTATCGGTTCCGGCAGGCTCGAACCGTTCCCAGGACACCGTGTATTCGATGGTTCTGCAACGACACGGACGCGGCATCGCGGGTTCCTTTTACTTAATTATAAGCATATGCTCAAAACAAAGTCAAAAAAAACGTTTTCGCGAAAAAACCGGTTGAGTTGTGCTGATGCCTGCCAAGGGGCCATGGTACGTGCTACAATAAAATTAATGTCGGATACAGTGTCCGAACCCGGAGCCCGCGTTCATGGTGCTGAGTCGCGCGAATGTGCCGCATTCCGGCCCGTCCGGAGAGCATAAGCGGCTGGGGGAAATGCTGGTAGAGGAAGGTGTCATCACCGCCCAGCAGTTAGCCGAAGGCCTCAAGCATCAGCAGGAACACGGTGGTTTTCTGGGACAAAGCCTGGTGGCCCTGGGATTCGTCTCTCAAGATACCATCCGGCAGTTCGTCGTCAAACAGTTCAACATCCCCCACCTGAACCTGCTGGATTATAGTATCAATAAGCAGGCCCTGGAACTCATTCCCGAAGAGGTATGCCTGCGGCTGAAGCTCATGCCCATCGATAAACTGGGCCGCATCCTGACCGTGGCCATGATCGACCCCCTGGATGAGGCCGCCCTGGAAGAAGTGCGGGCCTTATGTCCCAGCCTGCGGATCAAGCCGATTCTTTGTGACTGGGACCACTTCGCCACCGTCGCGGAGCGGCAGTTCGGTTCCAGGCCGAAAAAGGAAAGCAGTGCGCTCGGTATGCTTCGGGAAACAGCCCCGAAGCCCGAATCGTCCGTCGCCACTCCCCCGATCGACCAGGAAAAGGGGCCGGTTTCTCCGACCATTACCCGGGCCCCGAGGGCGCGAGCCGACGAGGAATCGCCGGGGCCGGAGATGGATGTCCCGGTTGCCGAGACCAGCCGGATTACCATCGAGCCCCACCGGTCGACGCCGGAAGTTCCGATGGCCGGCGTGCCGTCCGTGGATCCCGAGGTGCTGACCACTTCCCTGGCGACCGCGATACGGATGGCCTTCCGGGATGCCCTTTCCGAACTCAAGCCTGTTTTACGTCCTGATGCCATGGGCATGGAGACAACGGTACAGGCCGCGCCCACGTCCGACGCCGTCGAGGTGTTGCGGCCCGTTCTGGAGGCATTTCACGAGCAACTGGCCGAAACGTTTTCCTCCCTGTCCGCGGAGATCCGGGAAGCCGTCGCGGAAGCGGTGAGTACCCGTTCCGCGGAGGCTGAACCGCGGCCGGAGTCCCCGGTTGCTCCTGTCACCCCACCCCCGATGCCGGACCTGGACGCCTTACGGCAGGCCGTGGCGGATGCCGTCCGGGAAGGACTGGCCCCTCTCGGAGAAAGCCTGAACCGGTTGCCCGCGCCGGCGGAACCTCCTGGTGCCGCCGCTGGACTGGAACAGACACTGGAAAAACTTGCCTCCGGGCTGGAAACCACGGTTTCCGGCGTGATCAGCGAAGCGGTGGGAGCGCTGAGTGCCCCGATTCACCAGTTGATGACCTTGGAAGCGGAGAAACCTCAGTTGCCACCGATGGACCTGGATGCCTGGGCGCAGTCCACCCGCGAGGCGGTATCGGTAGCGATCCGGGACGCGATGGACCCCCTGGGTGAGACGCTGCGGAAAACATCGGAGTCTCTGACAGTCATGCGGGAACAAATGGTCCCGCCGGATTGGGAACAACTGGCCCACGGTTTGCGGGAAGGGGTGAGCACGGCGGTGGAAGAAGCCATGTCTGCCATGCTGGTGCGGATGAAAGCGGCCCTCGCGGAGCGGGATAAGGACCAGGATCAGGAACGGCAGGACATGGTGGTGCTGGCCGAGCGGCTCCGGGACGCGGTCCGGGATGCCATGACGGCCATTGAGAATCAGCAGGTGTCCAGGGAAACCGCGCTGGCCGAGGCGATGCGCGAGGCCCTGGAAGCCGTGGCCCGCGAGGCCCGCGAATCCCACGAGGCGCGGGAAGATCGATTGGCCAGGCTGGCCGAGACCACCCTGGCCTCGTTGACCGACGTGAAATCCGATCAGACCGAATGCCAGGAACGGCTCGCTCAACTGGCCGAAGCAGCCAGCCAGTCCGCGAAGCAGGTGGCCGAACTCCTGGAACGGCACCTGATCGAAGAAGCCAACCGCCAGGACCAGGTCCGCCGCAGAAAAGACAGGCTAGCGTCGGTGGCGCCCTTCGGGGGCGAGTTACCGGCCGACACCGGGGCCGAACAGGCCTGGGCCGAGGCGGATGAAAAAATGCTGGCCGCCCTGGAGTCGGAACAGCCGCTGAGTACCCTTACGTTCGATACGTTTTTCCCTGGGACGGCAAACGCGTTTACGTTCAAGATCGCGCAGGCTGTCGCGGCCGCCCCGGGAAGTGAATACAATCCCCTGTTTCTATACGGCAGTGTCGGAACAGGAAAAACTCACCTGGTATGCGCCATTGGAAACGCGATTCTCCGGGGAAAATCCAAGAAGGAGACGACGGCCCGGGTGGGATACGTTTCCGCCAGCCGTTTCGCCCGCCGGCTGGCCGAAGCGGCCGCGGAAAACGCGCTGGACGCCTTTCGCGAAAATTATTGTCACTGGGATGTGCTGATTCTGGACGACATCCAGTTTCTGGGGGGACGGGTGGAAGCCCAGGAAGAGTTTTTTCACATTTTTAACGCTTTACACCAGCAGGGACGCCAGATTATTATAGTCGCAGACAAGGCTCCGGATCGGCTGGGTATGCTGGAACAGCGCCTGGTTTCCCGGTTTGCCAGTGGCATCGTGGCCGAATTGAAGGCACCGGAGTGGGAGACGCGGATGAAGATCCTGCGCCATCGGGTAGCCGAAATGGGCGTGAACGTGCCTGAAGAGGTCCTGGGACTGATCGCCATGCGGGTTCCCGGGGACGTGCGCAAGATGACAGGCGCGCTCAAGAAGATCGCAGCCTTCGCGAAACTGGTAAACCAGGATTTGACGGTGGAAATGGCCCAGGAAATGTTGAACCATTTAGGCGCGGAGGCGGCGGCCTGATCCGGAAAAAAGGTAAAATAATGTGGTAAAATAATGGTGTCCCCCGGCGCGTGGACTGCCGAGGGTGAGGTGGTGTGAACAAGTGGGGAAAGGTCATCCTTATGAAGGTGCAACGGAAAAAACTTGAGGACATGCTGCTGGAAGAGGGAATGGTATCACCGGAGCAGATCCGGGAGTGCATGGCCCTTCACCGGAAGACAGGCAAGACGCTGCCCCAGTTACTGGTTGAAAAGAATTACCTGGGGGAAGAAGACCTGGTAGTCACGCTGAGCGAACAGTTGGGGATACCGCATATCCGCGTGCTGAACTACCGGGTGCCCAAGGAGGTGCTGGCAATTGTTCCGGAGGCCCTTGCCCGCCAGTACCAGGTGTTGCCGCTGTCCCTGACGGGGGATGTGCTTACCCTGGCCATGGCGGATCCGCTGAACATCATGGCCATCGACGACCTGCGCATCGTCACGGGACACGAAATCGAGCCGGTGGTTGCCGTAATGTCGGAACTGGACCAGGCCATTGACCAGAATTACGGCGAGGGCAAGGCGGACGATATCATCAAAACTATTAATGAAGGCCTTGACCGACAGGGTGAAGTTGAGGAGGTGGCAATTCCCGGGGAGGAAGTGGAAGATGTATCCCTGACCGAGGCCTCCGCGGAAGACGAACCGATCAAGCAGTTAACCCGCCTGATCGTGTTTAACGCGCTGGAACGGGGCGCCAGCGATATTCACATCGAGCCATTCGAAAAGAACATGCGGATCCGCTACCGTGTGGATGGCACCCTGGAAGAGGCCAAGGCGCCCCCAAAGAGCGTGTTCCCGAACATTGTCGCCCGGTTGAAGATTTTGTCCGGGTGCCGGATCGACGAACACCGGTTACCGCAGGACGGGCGTTGCCGCATGCGGTTCAAGGGGCGTGACGTTGATTTTCGCGTGGCTTTCCTGCCATGCAAGTACGGCGAAAAGGTGGTGCTCCGCGTGCTGGATCAAAGCCAGTTGACGCTGGACCTGGAAAAGCTCGATTTCGAACCCCAGGCCATGTCCGCTTTCAAGGAAGCGTTGAACATGCCACACGGGATGATCCTGCTGACCGGCCCCACCGGCAGCGGTAAAACAACCACGCTGTACAGCGCGCTGCACCGTCTCAACACGGTGGACACCAATATCGTCACCGTGGAAGATCCCATTGAGTATGAACTGTACGGGGTTAACCAGGTGCAGGTAAAGCATCAGATTGGTTTTACCTTTGCGGAGGCCTTGCGGCAGATCCTGCGCCAGGACCCCGACGTGGTGATGGTGGGCGAGATCCGCGACGGGGAGACCGCGGACGTGGCGGTAAAGGCCGCCCTGACCGGTCACCTGGTGCTGAGCACGCTGCATACCAATGACGCCGCCGGCGTGTTTCCCCGCTTGATCGACATGGGGGTGGAACCCTTCCTCGTGCAGTCCTCGGTGGCCCTTGCCGCGGCGCAGCGCCTGCTGAAACGGGTGTGTCCAGAGTGTAAGGAACCTATTGAAGTTCCCCCAGACGTGCTGGAGCGCATCCAGTACCGCGGTTTCGATTATATTCCAAATCCCCAGTTTGTGCACGGCCGGGGATGTTCGAAATGCAAAGACTCGGGGTACAAGGGACGTACCGCGGTGATTGAAGTTATGCTCAACTGGCCCGAGATTCAGCCACTGGTACTCAAGCGGGCCTCGGGGCAGCAGATCAAGGAGGCCGCGATCAAGTGTGGCATGCAGACCCTGCGCCAGGCCGGTTTGGCCAAGGCGGCCCGCGGGGTAACCTCCATCGAGCAAGTGCTCGAACACACGATTGCGGATTGAGTTGGGTAAACCGGATGGGATTTCGGTTTTTCTGGTCCCGGGGCAGGAATGTAAACTATTCTGCAGAGGCGTAATTTTATTTCGGAGGCATAAGTAATCATGGTCCAGGTGCAGTTGAGCATCAAGGAAATGCTGACCCGGATGATCCAGGATGGAGCCAGTGACCTGCATATCGTGGTTGGCGCGCCTCCGATGCTTCGAATCCATGGTTCCCTGGAACCCATTGAAAACTACCCGCCCCTGACTTCCGACCAGACCCGCGACCTGATCTACAGCGTCATGAATGAAGACCAGATCGCGCAATTCGAAGCGGAAAAGGAATGCGACCTTTCCTTCGGTATCGCCGGGCTCAGCCGCTTCCGGCTCAACGTCTACCGCGACCGAGGTTCGGTGGTTGCCGCGTTTCGCGCGATTCCTTACGAGATTCTGTCCTTCGAACAACTCGGCCTGCCCAGGGTGATTGCCGATTTTGCCTATCGTCCCCTGGGCCTCGTGCTGGTATGTGGCCCCACCGGCAGCGGTAAGTCAACCACCCTGGCCGCCATCCTCGACAAGATCAACCGGGAACGCAAGTGTCACATCATCACGATTGAAGACCCGATCGAGTACCTGCATACCCACAAGTTATCGGTGATCAACCAGCGGGAGGTGGGTGCGGACACGAAAGGTTTCAACGCGGCCCTCAAGCATGTGCTGCGCCAGGATCCCGACGTGATCCTTATCGGTGAAATGCGTGACCCGGAAACCATCCAGGCGGCGTTGACCGTCGCGGAAACCGGTCACCTGTGTTTCGCGACCCTGCACACCAACGACGCCCTCCAGACCATAAACCGCATCGTGGACGTGTTTCCCGCTTCGCAGCAGGCCCAGGTGCGCACCCAGTTGTCCTTCGTGCTGGAAGGCGTGGTGGTGCAGCAGTTGATTCCCCGGGCCGATGGCCTTGGACGCGTCCTCGCCATGGAAATCATGATTCCCAACACGGCTATCCGCTCCCTGATCCGCCAGGAAAAACTGGAACAGATCCCTTCCATGATCGAAATTGGCAAGGGCGAGGGCATGATGACCATGAACCAGTCGCTGTACCGGCTCATGCGGCGGGGCGTGATTACCGTGGAAATGGCCTTCAAGCGCAGCATGGATCCCGAAGGTCTGCAGAGCCTCATTGAGAAGGGCATGCGGGAGTAATGACCAGCGCCCCGCGGGAACCAGGCGCGGCCGGACTTCGCTCGCAATACCTGTTTCTTTCACCTTTCACGCCTCACCGGTGGCTGACGACCGCGGCGGGAATCCGGATCCTGGTCATCCTGCTGGCCATGACCAATTCCCTGACGGCCATCTTGCCCCGTCATGCCTTTCTTCAGGGCGTTATCCTTGGTACGGGGTTGATCTGCCTTGGATGGGCCGTGTATCTGCTGGTCCTGTTGCGTCGTGGTTCGCGCCTTCCCCTGCTGGCGGTATGGGCCCAGGTTTTTCTTGATCTTGCCCTGGTCTGCCTGGTGGTAGGGTTTACCGGGAACATCAAGGGGCCTTCCACCTACCTGTTGCTGCTGGTGGTTTTCGAAGCGGGCCTGTTTCTCGGCTTGGCCCAGGCGTTTTTTTTTGCCATCCTCGCTGCCTTGTTCCTGTGGGCCGCGTCCTATCCATGGCCAGCGGGTGAATTGGAACGTCTTTTTCACGTTTATGACCTAACCCTGATCTTCCTCTGCCTGATCGCGATTGCCTTCATCAGCGGATTCTGGAATTACTGGCTTAACCGGATGGCGCAGTTCCAGCGGGACATACTGGACCGCATGAACAATGGCTTCCTGGTGACCGACGCGCGCGGCCGCGTGCTGGGCATGAACCTTGCGGCTGAAAGGATCCTGGGCCTTAGCGTGGAGCAGGGTGTCGGCCGGCCGATTGATCAAATCATGGTGCCCGAAGCCGGGATGGAATGCCCCGTGATCACCGCCCTGAAAAAGCAGATCGATTACATCAGCCATGAGTTTACGGCCGTGACTCCGAATGGTCCCCGGGTGATCGGCCTGACCACCAACCGGATTTTCCCGGAGAGAACATCAGAAGACCCCATTATTATCGTGTCCTTTTCGGACCTCACCGAGGTGGCTCGCATGCGGGAAGAGGTGCAGCGTCACAGCCACCTTGCCGTGCTGGGTGAATTGTCGGCGGAACTGGCCCACGAAATCCGTAATCCCGTGACGGCCATCCGGGGCGCCGCGGAGGAGTTGGCCCGCGTGACCGGCACCACGGACCTGATCCAGCGATTGACGCGCATGATCCAAAGGGAATCGGAACACCTTAATAACGTGGTCTCCGGTTTCCTGGAATTCAGCCGGTCGGGCCAGGTCAGCGCGTGGGATCCGGTAGACGTGGCGGCCCTCGCGAAAGAAGTGGCCGAAGCGGGACGGTACCGGTTTCCGAATGGCGCCATTACCGTCCAGCTTTCCGAACACGCGGACTGCCGCGTGGCGGGAGATTCCCAGCGACTCAAGCAGTTAATGATGAACCTGCTGAACAACGCGCTGGAGGCCATGGATGGAAAGGGGGAAGCCATCATTCGCGTGAACCGTTCGGGGAACGTCGTGGAAATCCGGGTGGAAGATCACGGCCCCGGTTTCCCGCCGGACAAGATCAACAAGTTCTTCGAACCGTTTTACTCTGAAAAACCCCGGGGCACGGGCATGGGACTTTCCGTGTGTCAGCGCGTGGTGGAAGCACTGAACGGATCCATACAACTCGGTAACCGTCCCAATGGTGGTGGCGTCGTGATCGTCCGGTTCCCGGCGTATGAAGCCGCGGATGGACTGATCAGTTCCTTTTGACGGTCCGGTTGTGGCATAACAATGACAAGCCCGGGCGGGCACAGGACGAACCGTATGTCAGGTGAAACCGTACTGATCGTGGACGACGAGGCGAGCGTCCGGGAACTGCTCGAGATCGTACTGGCCAGCGAATCCTACCGACTGGTTTTCGCGGATAGCGCGGACGCGGCCATAGAACGGATGCGGGAGCAGTCTCCCGACCTGGTGCTGACTGACCTGTACATGCAGAACGACCGCAGGGCGGGATTCCGGGTGCTCGCGTGGGTGCGGGAAAACTGTCCGTGGACGCCCGTGCTCATGATCACCGCGCATGGGACCGTGGATACCGCCATCGAAGCCATGCGCGAGGGCGCGGTGGATTTCATCCTGAAACCTTTTCCTGGTAACGATGAAATCCGGATACGGGTGCGCCGGGCCCTGCAGGAACTCAGCCTGCAGCGGGAAGTGGCCGCCCTGCGCTGGGCCCTGCGCCGCCGGATGGACCTCGACGACATGGTGGGGTCCAGCCCGAAGTTCCTGGAAGTTCAGGACATGATCCGGCGGGTGGCCGCGCTGCCCAGCACCGTGGCCATCTACGGCGAAAGCGGCGTGGGTAAAGAACTGGTCGCCCGCGCCCTCCACGAACACAGCCCCCGTGCCAGGAAGCCGTTCGTGGCAATCAATTGCGGTGGCATTCCTGAAACCCTGCTGGAAAGCGAACTGTTTGGTTACCGGAAGGGCGCGTTTACCGGGGCGGTTGAAGACAAGGACGGCCTGTTCGTCGTGGCCAATGGCGGCACCGTGTTTCTCGATGAAATTGGCGAGATGCCGATGCTGCTCCAGGTAAAACTGCTCCGGGTTCTGGATAGCGGCATGGTCATGCCGATCGGTGGAACCTCCCCCATCAAGGTAGACGTTCGCCTGGTTTCGGCTACCAACCGGGATCTGGCCGCCATGGTGGAGGAGGGCACCTTCCGTAAAGACCTGTATTACCGGTTGAACGTTATTCCCATTCATGTGCCGCCGCTGCGTGAACGCCGTGAGGATATCCTCCCGCTGGTCGAGCATTTCATGCGGCGCGGGGCCGCGCGACTGGGGTGCGCGCCCAAGCGCCTGACGCCCGAGGCGGAACGGATACTCCGGGAATACGACTGGCCAGGCAACGTGCGGGAGTTGGCCAACGTGGTGGAACGGGCTCTCGCCCTGGCCCGGGGGGCGGAAGTGGACGTGGGGGACCTGATGTTACCGGTGGCGTCCGCGAAGGTTCCATGCCCGGAATTTCACCTGCCCCCGGAAGGCATCGACTTGGAACTGGCCGTTGCCGAAATGGAAAAAGCCTATCTCCGACAGGCACTGGAAAGGGGAAAAAGTTCCCAGCAACGGGCGGCGGAACTGCTGGGTCTGACCCCCCGTACCCTCCGGTACCGTCTCCAGAAATACGGCCTGCTGGGCGGTGAGGACGCGGGAGAGGATACCGACTGATTGCCTGCCGGTCACTCCCGCACGTACACCGTGACCGGGTCGCCCACCTTCAGCACGGGCGGCTTGTCCCAGCCGTTCCAGGCGAACAGGTCTCGCAACGGAACCTTGTACTGCCGGGCGATGACGGTAGGATTCTGTCCCGCCGTTACCGTGTGCTGAATCTTGCGTCCCGGCGTGTCCCCGGTAGCACCACTGGTTTGGGGACCCTGCCCCGCGACCATGGTCCCGGCGCCGGGGATGACCAGTTTTTGTCCTTCCCGGAGCGTGTCTTTTTCGCTCATGCCGTTCCGGGCGCGTAACGCGGCCACCGTTGTTCCGTGGGCGGCAGCGATTCGGGAAAGGGTGTCACCTTTTCGGACCACGTAGACCAGGTCACCTTTTCCCGGGGTTTCGCGTGTCGCGGATTCCTTCTGGCTAGCGGCAGGTTGAGTTTCCGCGGCCACGGAGGCCTTGGCCGCCGCGACACGACTGGTTCCGGGAATCTTCAGTCGGTCACCGATCCGCAACACGGAATCCCGCTTCAACTGGTTCGCGGCCAGCAACTGATCCAGGGATACCCCATGCTGGGCCGCGATGGCTGAAGCGGTTTCACCCTTCTGGACGACATGGATTTCACTACCGGGGGCCGCAGCCGTTTTCTTCTGGGCCGGTGGCGATTCCGGCGAAGTCTCGCCAACTTTCAGTCGTTGGCCGGCGTAGATGGTTCCCTTCGCGTTCAGGCCGTTCCAGGCGATCAATTGTTGCACGCTGGTTCCGTATTTCCTGGCGATGGCCGCGAGGGTTTCCCCCTTGGCTACCGCGTGATAGACCGGTTCCGGCGGTGGTGATTCCTTCTGCCTGGCACTGGCGTCCTTGGCGGCTTCGGCGGTGCGCACTGCTTCCACCATTTCGGCCACGGTGACCCGGTTTTCCACGTTTTCGCCGGGAATCTTTAATCGTTGTCCCACATGTAACGTGTTGTGTTTCCTGAACTTGTTTAACTGGGCGATGGCTTCAGGCGTGGTATTGAACCGGGCCGCGATCTTGCTGAGCGTATCTCCCTTTTTCACGGTGTAATAACCATGGTCCGACACGGTGCGGGGACGTATTGCCCCCAGGGCGGCAATGGCCCGTTCCCGGTATCCTTTCGGGATCCGCAGGTTCCAGGATTCAACGGGGGGCGTTACCTTCGCGATCAGTTCAAGGTTTAACTCTTCCAGTGTTCCCGGGGGTAAATCCATGGCCCGTTCCAGGTCCGCGAGGGCGTACATTCCTTGTACCGGGATTTCTTCTGTTTCCGGCATGGATCCGTTTCCCCGGGTAAAACCATATTTTTCAGGATGCCGTGTCACGATGATGTACGCGAGCAGCCTGGGGTAATACTTCCGGGTTTCTTCCCTCATTCGGTCGCACGCGGGCGGCGTGCGAACCAGTTTCCAGAAATCGGTTTCTCCTCCCATGGCGTCCACGATTCGCTGCATACCGGTTCCACCCCTGTTGTAACCGCTGATTGCCAGGGCCCAGTTCCCGTTGAACTGGTCATGCAGATCCTGCAGGTAGGCGATGGCGGCCCTTGTGGCCTTACGCCAGTCTCGCCGTTCGTCCACGTAGCGATCGACCCGCAATTTATACAGGCGGGCCGTGTTGGGAATGAACTGCCACATGCCGACCGCGGAGGCGGGGGATTTCGCGTTGTTCTGGAACATGCTTTCCACCATGGCCAGCCAGACCAGGTCTTCCGGCATGCCCTCTTCCCGGAGCATCCGACGGATTGCCGCCTCGTAAGGGGCGCCACGGTTCAATCCTCGCTGAAACACTTCGGGATAACGGGTTCTTAATTCGTCGATTTCGGCGAGCACTTCAGGAGGCAATGGATCCGGAATTTCCAGGGGGGTGTAGGATCGCTTAGGTTTCGCGGTCGGTACGGGGATACCGGGCAGTTCCCGTTCATGGGCTATACCCTCGCGGGGCGCGGGCTTGAATTGTTCAGTTCGCCGGCCGGTGGAAGCGCAACCGTGAAGAAGGATGACCAGTCCCGCGCCCAGCAGGATCCCCCTCGTGAGGTGAAATGGTACCGAGCGAAATGGTTTTCGTGCTGACGCGAGCGCGTCTCCGCGGGGTGCCGTTGCCATCGGCATGGTTGATCCTCCAACGCGTACCTGGGAGCCCTTGATTATTTCTTCTTTGCCACCCTGGTATCAGTTTATACAATATCTTATACCGAGTCAAGAAAAAATCAACGGGAACCACAATCTATTGTGTGTTCTGGAAAAGATAAATAAAATGGGAGGCGCGGGGTTAACGTAAAAAAAACCTTGTGTTTCATGGGGTGGGGTGCTATAATGACTTACCAGTCAGTCAATAATGGAGCAGGTATGAAGAAAGCATCTTCCCCTAAAGGCCCCGTCACCTGGATCCGCTCCGGTGGCGGACGCATGGCCCTGTACGAGGAACTCGGGCAGTATTTCACCCCGGACGGCGCGTTTATGGAAGACCGGTTCAGGCGGCAGTTCGAAATGTCCCTCCGGGAACACCTGGGGGCAAAAGGTTCCCGGGAAACCGCGTCCTGGCTTTCGGGGCACCTTGCCGAAATCGTGGATTACCTGGACGAGCGCGATCTGGGCGCGCAGACAGTCCGGTTACTCGAAGTGGCCATGGAAGTGGCGGAAAATCTCCAACTGGATCAGTTGAACCTGCCGCCCGCCTTGTTGCGCAGGGTACTGCAAGCCGGGGCCAACGCGTCCGGACCTGCCGGACAGCGGCGACGCGAACCTGATGAAAAACGCGTCCGGATTTTCGCGGCTGCCCTCGAAATCTTCAGTGAACGAGGCTTTCACGGTGCCACGATGGACCAGGTGGCCGAGCGGGCGGGCGTGGCCAAGGGCACGGTATACCGGTATTTCGCCAGCAAGGAGGAGTTGTTGCGGGAACTGTTTCGCGAGGCCGCCCGGGAACTGGCCGAACAATTTCGGATTTCCTTCGGCCGGGATGGCGACCTCGTGGAAATGGTGGAATCCTTTATTACGGCGTGGCTGGACTTCATTGAGCGGAACCCCACGCTCTACCGGATTCTTCAGACGGAAGGTGCCTATCTCGGTGGCGAAGGCGGCGCGGTTTTCTACGAAGAACTGATCGAGGCGTTTCCCATGGCGAAGGAACGCCTGGCCGCGCTCAACCGCTCGGGCGCGCTCAAGACCATGAATTTCCATACCCTGGCTTTTGGCGTCCTCGGGTTCATGGACGGCGTTGCCCGGAAATGGTTCCGGGCGGGCATGTCCTACCCGTTGCGCGACGAATTACCCATCATTCTGGAAACGCTGTTCAATGGCATCGTTCTGGAAGGTCCTCACCGTAAACACTTTATTCCAGAGAGTGGCGCCTGAGACCGTCGTTTCGTTCCCTCCACGAAAAGGATATTCCCATGACCCGGCCCCGACTGCTCCTGACCTCGGTGTTTGGTCCTTACGGCGTGAAAGACGCGTGGGGAGAAGCCCTGGGGTGCCAGATGGAACTGCTGAACAACCAGATCACCCGGTGCCAGGGCATCCATTCCCCCAGGCAGTCCTACTGGAGTTTCGCCCTGTACCTCATGGCGGAAAATCTGTCCATACCAACCACGGTGCTGGATTTCCCGGACTGGGGAATCTTCACCCGCGAGGTGGACCAGGGCGGGTACACCCACGTGGGCATCAGTTTCATCGTGCCCAACGTGCTCAAGGCGCGGCGCATGGCCCTGTACCTTCGGGAAAAACATCCGGATATCAAAATCCTGCTGGGCGGCTATGGCACCATTATTCCAGACCTGGCGGAGATCGTGCCCCACGATGCCGCCTGCGCCGGAGAAGGGGTGGCGTGGCTGAGGCGGTATTTCGGGGAAGATGAAAACGCGCCTTTACGGCATCCCGCCCTTGTCGGCCCCGCCCTGGAGTATCTTTACGGGAAGAGACTCAGGCCGAGTGGCGGGATCCTGATGCCGGGACTGGGTTGTGAAAATGGTTGTGTGTTCTGCGTTACGTCCCACAAGTTCCACAAGTGTTATATCCCGCTCCTGAAAACGGGCCGGGACGTGTTCGAAGCCTGCCTGCGGGCCGACCGGGAAAAACACCTGACCGGCTTCAGCGTCATGGACGAGAATTTTCTCAAGCAGCCCGCGCGGGCCCGGGAACTGCTGGCAGAGATGGAAGCCCATGGCAAGCCGTACGTTTTCGACCTGTTTTCATCGGCGGAGACGATCCGCGCTCTCGGCGTGGACTTCCTCGTGCGGCTGGGGGTGAGAATGGTGTGGATCGGGGTCGAATCCAGGTTTGCCACCCACCCAAAAACCCGGGGGATCGACCTGCGGGCCTTGATACGGGAATTGCAGGATCACGGCATTATCGTGCAGGCTTCCATGATTCTCTTTCAGGACCACCATACCCCGGAGAATATCTGGGAAGACATTGACTGGGCCATTTCACTGGATTCCAGCCTGGCGCAGTTCATGAATTACACGCCCTACCCCGGCACGGCCCTGTACCGGGCGAAGGAAGCGGAAGGCACGCTGAAACCGGTACACTACCGTCATCAGCACGGCCAGGGTGAACTCGTTTTCGAGCATCCCGCCTTTCCGGATTCCCGGGATCACGCGCGGATCCTGCGGGAAGCGTTCCGGCGGAAATATCTGCGGGGTGGTCCCGGTATCGTCAACATGGCGCGAACCCTGGTTACCGGCCTGATCCGGAACAGGGAGGCCTATGAATCCCGCCGCAGGGATGGGCTGGTGTGGGATCCGGACCAGTTGCGGTACGTGCCGTCGCCTGACCATCAGCGTCCTATTCAGGACCGGTTCATGCGGATGCGGCTGCTCATGTCCGCGCGGATGGCGGCCCGCTTGCGTCCAGCCTTGTTGCCTGCCCTGGTATACGCGCCCAACCGGGCGGCCCGGCGTAAAACCAGGGAGACCATGCGGTTGTACCGGGAGGCGCTTGGCCCGGCCACGATGGCGGATCGGATCAGGGGGCTTGCCCTCGTGCTGACAGGGGGACTGGAACTGCTCCGGCTGGGATGGAACCGGCTGCTGGGACGGGAAAGCATCGTGCGCCAGCCGCCCTGCCGGGTGACCCGTTACCGCTGGAAAACGGCAACGATCGTCGATTCCGCGACGGCACTGATCGAAGACCTGCAACGGACCCTGCAACCCCCGGAATTCCGGGAAGACGGGAGACTTTCGCCGTAGGAGTCATCCGGCCGCGGGATTGGAAGGAACCGTGGTCAGGTTATCCGCCTGGGGTTCCCGGGGTGACGCTGTCCGGGGCTCGCTTGAAGCGAAGGACCGGCAGGACCAGGCGGCATACAGGCCGAAAGCCGCGGACAGCGCGAAGCACGCGGCGTAACCATTCCAGCCGAACAGGTTGATCAGGCCACCACTCAGCAGGGGCGTGACGCCAAGGGCCAGCGACGTGGCGACGGTCCAGGCCGCGGTATATCCTACCCGGTTGTCGGCGGGTACCCGATTCAGCATGCCCCGGTTGGCGGCCACGTTGAACGCCGCGTTGAATACCGACGCGGCTACCACGACCACCGCCGCGGACGCCGTCCCATCCACGCCGATCAGCATTTCCGCCGGTATGGCCAGGGTGACCAGGCTGTGCGCCGCGATCGAGCGGATCATGGCCCGGCCACTGCCGATGGTATCCGCGAGTCGGCCCCAACGGCCTATGGTTAACAGGATTGCCATGGCGGAAATCGCGCTGATGGTCATGGTCACGCTGTCATGCGCCCGCGCCACGTCCCGGAGAAACATCACGGCGGTGGAACTGAACCATACCGTCGCGGAGATTCCCATGGACGCGGCCAGCATGTACCGTCGGAAGGCGGGATTCCGGAATGCCGCCGCGTAAGCGTAGCGGTCCACGGTATCTTCGTCCGACCGGGCCGGCGCGCCCCCGGGAATGCGCCGCATCATCAGCAGGCTGAGCAATCCCATGCCGATACCCACGGCGTAAATGAACAGGAATTGCGGGATCCCCGGTCCGAAATGGTAGAGCACGGCGGCCTGGGACAGGAGAATCGCCACGTTGATCAACTGGGTCAGGGCCGTTTCCGCGCTGAAATAGGTGGAACGGCTCGCGGGCGGCACGATTTCATGCAGCCAGGGAAGCCAGCCGCCCGAGCCCAGAGCCCGCATAAGGGAAAAACCAAAGATGGCCGCCAGCATGATGCCCCAGGCCACGGGCGGTCCGCCATACCGCATGGCAAAAGGCAGCAGGAATATGCCGCAGCAGATTACGTTCCGCCAGAACCAGGCCATCAGCATGACCCGCTTGGGCCCCATCCGGCGGATCAGCCGCACCGTAACCAGGATCAGCAGGGACGTGAACGGCAGGAAGGAAAGCAGCATGCCCACGAAAAATTCGGGCATGTGGATGTAGCGGGCCAGCAGCACCATGACCGGCCCGATGATGTTCTGCCATGAGACCACGTTGATGGCCACGAACACCAGGAACATCCGGGGCGCGGCATCCAGCCGCCGCAGGTCACCCAGCAGGGGCAGGTGGTTCCATGGCGACGCGCGCCGTTCATCGTCCCCCGTCATACTTCGATCTGCGCCACCGACTCCACTACCCGGGTCGGACGGTAAGGATACTTGCCGATCTGGTTGCGCGCGGTCACGCCGGTAAGTACCAGGATGGTTTCCATGCCGGCCTGGATTCCCGCGATGATATCCGTGTCCATGCGGTCGCCCACCATGACCGTGTTCTGGGAATGAACGTTGAGGTAATTCATGGCGGCCCGCATCATGAGGGGCGCGGGCTTGCCGATGAAAAGCGGTGTCCGGCCAGTGGCTTTTTCGATCATGGCCGCCACCGCGCCGCACGCCGGGGCGATTCCGCTTTCCGTGGGACCGGACGGATCGGGATTGGTCGCGATGAACCGGGCGCCCGCGGCGACCAGTTGAATGGCCCGGGTGATCATCTCCATGTTCAGGGACATGGTTTCACCCAGCACCACGTAATCGGGATCGTGGTCCGTAATGATGTATCCCGCTTCGTGCAGGGCGCTGGTCAGGCCACTTTCCCCGATCACGTAGGCGGTGCCCCGGGGGGCCTGGTTCCGTAGGAACTGCGCCGTGGCCATGGCAGAAGTGAAGATGCGGTCCGCCGGGATCTCCAGTCCCGCGGACTTGAGTCGGTGGGCAAGGTCTCCAGGCGTGTACATGGGATTGTTCGTGACGATCAGGAACCTGGCGTTCCGCTGCCGGAGCCTGTCCACGAATTCCTGCGCGCCGGGAATTGCCGTGCGTCCCCGGACCAGCACGCCGTCCATGTCAATCAGGTAATTTTTTGGCTCGGGTGCCATGTTTTTTGATTCCTTCACGGAACGATCCTTTCAATTCTGGGTCGGTGGGTTCATGGGGCGAGTACCGCGCGGAACGCTTCAATGGCCCGCCGGAGCCCATCGTCGGTAATGTCCCTGTGGAATACCACCCGGATGCGATCCGGCGCGGTGGCCAGGGTCAGCACGCCGCGCGCGCGCAACCGGTCCACGATGCCCGGCGCGTCCGGGGTTTCAAGGTATACCATGTTGGTGGGTGAGGGCATGGGGAACCGGGCGCCCGCCCGCTCGAGGGCTTCCCGGAATTCCCGGGCCCGGCGATGGTCTTCCCGCAGGTCGTCAATGTGGTGTGCCAGGGCGTAAAGTCCTGCCGCGGCCAGCACGCCCGCCTGGCGCATGCCGCCGCCCAGCATTTTTCGAAAAGCCAGGGCACGCGCGATGGTTTCCCGGGGTCCTGTCAACAGGGATCCCGCGGGCGCGCCCAGTCCCTTGGACAGGCAGAAAGACACCGAGTCGCAGGGTCGCGCCAGTTCGGACGCGTCCACACCAAGGGCTACCGCCGCGTTGAAGATCCGCGCGCCGTCGCAATGTACCCGGAGTCCCCGCTCGTGGGCCGCCGCGCAAAGTGCCTCGGTTTCGGCTACCGTGTAGCAGGCGCCGCCACCCCGGTTTACCGTGTTTTCCAGGGACGCCAGCGTCGTGTTGGCCAGGTGCGGATCATCGCTGACCACGATCCGCGCGCGCAGGGCCTCCGAGGTAATTTTACCCCACTGGCCAGGAATGGTCACCGGCAGCAGCCCGCCGACCATGGCCAGGTTAGCCCGTTCGTAGCGGAAGGGATGGGCGTCTTCGCTCAGGAGTACCGCGTCGCCGGGCCGGGTCTGGGATAGAAATCCCAGCAGGTTGGCCATGGTGCCGGTGGGCACGAACAGCGCCGCTTCCTTGCCCAGCATTTCCGCGGCCACCGTCTGCAGCCGGTTGACCGTGGGGTCCTCTCCGAACACGTCGTCGCCCACCTCGGCGTCGGCCATGGCCCGGCGCATGCCCACCGAAGGCCGGGTGACCGTGTCACTCCGCAGGTCCACGATGTCCATGTCTGGTAACACACCCATGATGTGACCGCTTTTGACTGGGATACGCCGCCCCCGTGTTACCCGTCATATTCCCGAAAGTCTGAACAAGTTCCCTGGTTGCGCCGCGTGTCGTCAGACGACGCGCAACAGGTGATAGTTTTTCTTGCCCACGCGCAACACCGCCAGCGACGGCGTCAGCAGGCACTCCGACGTCCAGGGCGCGTCTTCCCGCTCAATCCGTTGGCCGTTGAGGTAGATCCCGCCGTTACGGATGAGGCGGCGCGCCTCGCCCTTGCTCGCGAAGACCCCGGCGTCGGTCAGCGCGTCCACCAGCGTGCCCGCGCCGAACCGATCGCGCGGAATGGTGGCGCTGGGGGCCTCTTCAAATACTTCGAGCAGGGTGGCCTCGTCCAGTCCGCGCAGGTCGCCGCCGAACAGGGCGGCGGTGGCCCTGAGCGCGCCTTCGAGGGCATCGCCGCCGTGTACCATCCGGGTTACTTCTTCGGCCAGTTTTTTCTGGGCCTGCCGCAGGTGCGGGGCTTCGGCGTGGGCCTGTTCCAGGGCCTCGATCTCCTCCCGTTCCAGGAAGGTGAAATACCGCAGGTAGCGTCCCACGTCCGCGTCGGCCTGGTTAATCCAGAACTGGTAGAAGCGATAAGGCGAGGTTTTGGTGGGATCAAGCCAGACATTGCCACTTTCGGTTTTGCCGAACTTGGACCCATCGGCCTTAGTCACGAGGGGGAAGGTCAGGCCATAGGTTTCCCGGCCGGTTTTCCTGCGGATCAGGTCGATGCCAGAAACGATGTTGCCCCACTGGTCACTGCCACCGATCTGGAGCCGGCAACCGTGGTGTTCGTTCAGGTGATAAAAATCGTAGGCCTGCAGCAGGCTGTAGGAGAACTCGGTGAAGGACATGCCATGTTCGCGGTCTTCGATGCGCTGGCGGACGCTTTCCCTGGAGAGCATGACGTTCACCGTGAAACACTTGCCCACGTCTCGAAGAAAATCGATCAGGGGCAACGCGCACAGCCACTCCGCGTTGTTCAGTAACAGCGCCGCGCGGGATCCTTCGAAATCCAGGAACCGCTCAAGTTGACGGCGGATACCCTTCGCGTTGTGCTCCACCTGTTCCCGGCTGAGCATCGCCCGTTCCTGGGCCTTGAAACTGGGATCGCCGATGAGTCCGGTCCCCCCGCCGACCAGGGCAATCGGGCGATGTCCTGCCCGCTGGAAGTGGGCCAGTCCCAGAATCGGCAGCAGACTGCCGATATGAAGACTGTCCGCCGTCGGGTCGAAACCACAGTACAGGGTGAACGGCTTTTCCCGTTCCAGCAGTTCGGGCAACGCGGGATCGGTGTACTGGTTCACGAATCCCCGCCAGGTAAGGGTATCGAATAAAGTTCCGGTGCTCATATCCTGTCCGCCGGTGATGCTACCACCTCCCCTGTACCCCCAAACGCGCCTATGTTACCAGATTTTCCTTTTTTTGCGCCACTTGCTTTGTTTCGCGCGTTCGCGAACTCAGATTAAGTTGCGAGCTTGTCATTTCGAACGGAATGTGGTATTTTTCCCTCACCTTAAACTGCTCATGGGGAATTTCATGAATAATTTAACAACACGTTATTCTTTTCCAGTCTCTACCAGGGCACGTTTCTTATATTTTTAGTAAATATATTTATATACAATATTATTTTTAAGATTTCTCCTCATTTCATTCGTCGAAATGACAGATGTCATCACTCCAACGAGCGAAAAGCGCGATTTAACTAAAATCCACGGACCACATTGGCGTAACGGGTAATAGCGGATGTGGCGGGGAGGTGTGCTAAAATAAAAACCAGTTCTGAATCCCACGGGTGTCACGGGGAGCAATACGCTAGAATCGTCTTGCCGGGGCACCGCGGGGACGGCGAGGTCAACAACCACACAGCATAAGGAACATGCTCATGACCAGAATTACCGATATTGTGGCGCGCGAGATCCTGGACTCCCGCGGCAACCCGACCGTCGAGGTCGATGTGCATCTCTCTTCCGGCTTCATGGGCCGGGCGGCCGTGCCTTCGGGCGCGTCCACGGGGGAAAACGAGGCGGTGGAACTGCGGGACGGCGACAAGAAACGGTACGGAGGCAAGGGGGTCACGAAAGCCGTTCAGAACGTCAACGAGGTGATCGCGCCGGAACTGATCGGCATGGACGCCCTGGATCAGCGCGATATCGACGCGACGATGATCGCCCTGGATGGCACGAAAAACAAGGGCAAACTGGGGGCCAACGCGATCCTGGGCGTGTCGCTGGCCGTGGCGAAGGCTGCCGCGGAAACCCTTGAACTGCCCTTGTTCCGGTACCTGGGCGGCGTGAACGCCAGCATGCTCCCGGTGCCCATGATGAACATCCTCAACGGCGGCAAGCACGCCGACGGCACCGTGGATTTCCAGGAATTCATGGTCATGCCCATCGGGGCCCCGAACTTCCGGGAAGCCCTCCGGATGGGCGCGGAAGTGTTCCACGCCCTGAAGAAGGTGCTCAAGGAGCACGGTTACAATACCGCGGTGGGCGACGAAGGCGGGTACGCGCCCTCGCTGAAGAGCAACGACGAGGCCCCGAACCTGATCCTGCAGGCCATCAAGGAAGCGGGCTACAAGGCGGGCAAGGACATCTGGATCGCCCTGGATCCCGCCGCCAGCGAAATGGTTAACGAGGCAGAGAAACGCAAGAAGAAGGGCTACTGTTTCTTCAAGTCCGATCCCGATCGGTTCAGTTCGAGCGAAGAGATGATTGCCCTGTGGTCGGAATGGGTTTCCAAGTACCCGATTATCAGCCTTGAAGACGGCCTGGGCGAGAACGACTGGAAGGGCTGGAAAGCCCTCACTGCCGCGCTGGGCGAAAAGGTGCAACTGGTGGGGGACGATATCTTTGTTACCAACCGGGAGTACCTTGCCCGGGGTATCCGGGAAGGCGTGGCGAACTCCATCCTGGTGAAGGTGAACCAGATCGGTTCACTGACCGAAACCCTGGAAACCTGTCAAATGGCCCATCGCGCGGGGTACACCACCGTGGTGTCTCACCGCAGTGGTGAAACCGAGGATGCCACGATTGCCGATCTCGTGGTGGCCATTAACGCCGGACAGATCAAGACCGGCTCGGCTTCCCGCAGCGATCGCATCGCGAAGTACAACCAGTTGATCCGCATCGAGGAAATGCTGGGCAAACAGGCCGTGTACGCCGGCCGCGAAGCCTTTTACAACATCAAGGCGTTCTGATTTTTCCTGAAACGGGAGCGGGAGAGGCGTGAAGTCTCTCCCGCGTTTTCACATATATGGATCGCGTTTCCAAAACCGCCATCGTGATCGCCCTCGCGCTGACGCTGCTCATCGGCTTCGGCTATGCCCGGTTCCGTCGTTTCGAAGAGCGCGGGGAGGAGATAGACCGCCTGCGTCAGACCATAGATGACGCGCGACGCGAGGTGGAACGGAAAGAACACGACGCCGCGGAAATGGAAACCGAACTGAAAGCCATGGAAAGGGATCCCGCCGCCCGGGAAGCGGCGGCCCGGCAGGGATTGCGATGGGTTCGGGAGGGGGAAAAAGTTTACATTGTGGAAGAACCGTGGGAAGTGGTGAACGTGGGAGAGGCCCCGGGAGAGGGTAGTACCGCGCCGGGCAAGGTCGTTCCTGCGCCGGATCAGTCCGGATCGAATGCCGCTGTTCCGCCGGTTCCGGGTCCGGATATCGCGCCGCTGGTTCCCCCTGATCCGGGTCATGCCGCCACCGGTTCGCCCGGAATCCCATGATCGATCTCACGGGCATCAAGCCCAACTGGACACGTGAAAGGGAGGATTAAGCCATGGACGCCCTGGAAGCTCTGCGCACCCGCCGCAGCGTGCGGCAGTACGATCCAGAACGAAAAGTATCGGATGCGGACCTGGAGACGGTGGTGGATTGCGCGCGTCTCGCGGCCAGCGCCCGGAACGCGCAGCCCTGGGAATTCGTCGTGGTACGGGAAGCCACTACCCGGGCGCGACTGGCCCAGCTGGCCACGAACGGGGCTTTTATCGCCGATGCCCCGGCCTGTGTCGCCGTGTTCTGTCGGAAAAGCGACTATTTTCTGGAGGACGGTTGCGCGGCCACCCAGAACCTGCTGGTAGCCGCTCGAGCCCTTGGACTGGGGTCCTGCTGGGTCGCGGGATATCGAAAGCCCTATGCCGACGCGGTACGCCAGTTGCTGGGCGCGCCGGACGACATGTTGCTGGTCAGCCTGGTGGCTGTCGGGTATCCCCGCTCGATCCCGTCCCCGGTGAAACGGCCCCTTTCGGAGGTGCTGCACTGGGAAAAATTCTGACCGGATGCTGAGATCGCGCTGAACCCAACCGGAGCCGCCATAGCCATGGACGCGTCGACTTTCTGGATAACGCTGGGCATAGCCGGCGGCGTGTTGTTTTATGGCCGGTTTTACGTGCAGTGGCTGGCATCCGAGCGGCAGGGCCGAGTGGTCGTGCCCATGGCTTTCTGGTACATGAGCATGGCCGGAGCGCTCATGACCTTTGCCTATTCCATCTGGCGGCATTCGCCCGGGGCGGCCTTCGGCCTGTGCTTCAACGTGATCGTGTACGCCCGCAACATGGTGTTACGCTGGCGCGAGGCCGGTCGCCTGGGACCCGTTCGAAACGGCGTGGTGCATGGGCTGGCGGTCCTGGTGACCCTTGTTGCCGTGACCCTGACGATACTGGCGTGGCGGAACGAGTGGACCCGTAACGCGCGGCTCTCCCACGCCGAGGCCATGCGCAACTGGTTCTGGCTGGGCATGTGGGCGATAGGGCAGGCCGCGTATTTCGCCCGGTTCGGCGCGCAGTGGCTGTTGTCCGAGTGGCGCGGAAGAAGCGTCATTCCCCGGGTGTTCTGGTTGCTGAGTTGCGTGGGCGCCTTTTGTCAGGCACCGGGTTTTTTCATGCGTCCGGAACCAGACTGGATCAATGGCTTTGGCCAGGGGTTCAACCTGATCATTTACGCCCGTAGCCTGGTACTGTCTGGACGAAACGGTAAGCCCTCGAGCGGAGGTTAACGCATGGATAAACGATGGGCGATTACGGGCCTCACCCTGGTGGCGGCGTTCCTGTTTTTCTGGAACATTGGCGGTTATGATCTCTGGCCCGCGGACGAGCCCCGGTTCGGGCAGATTCCCCGGGAAATTCTGCAGACCGGTGACTGGCTGGTGCTGCGGTGTAACGGCCTCCCTTACAAGGAGAAGCCGCCCCTGCTGTTCTGGACGATCGCCGCGATTTCCGCGCCTTTCGGGGACGTGTCGGAGTGGACAGCCCGGTTCCCATCCGGTGTGGCCGCCCTGGTCACCGTGCTGTTCACTTTTGCCCTTGCTTCGCGGTTGTACGGCAGACGCGTCGGGTGGTGGGCGGCGGTCATGCTCATGACCATGGCGCTTTTCTGGTGGGAAGCCCGGTCGGTGCGCACCGACATGATGCTGACCTGTTGCATGACGGCGTTCCTGTACGCGTTCAAAGTCTGGAACGACACGTTTTCGCGCAAGGCCTGGTGGGGGATGGTGGTTGCCATGGCCCTGGGCCTGCTGGTAAAAGGTCCGCCAGCGCTGGTGTTTCCCGCGCTTTTGATCGTGGCGTACTACTGGAACCGGGGGATCGAGCGAGAAAACCTTCGATGGGGCCTGCTTTTCGGTCTTGCCCTTATACCGGTATTGTGCTGGCTGATTCCCGCGCGCTGGTTCCTGCCTCCGGATCCGGACGCGGGCGGCCTGCGCGATGAATTCATGCGCCAGGTCATTGGCCGGTTTTTCCTGGGCGTCAGCAAGGCGGCGCCGCCCTGGGCCTACCTGGTTGACATTCCGATTGGAACGCTGCCGTGGTCTCTGTTTCTCCCGTGGGTACTGCCCTGGATCTGGAAACGACGAAATGTCGACGAGGGCACGCGCCTGCTGCTGGCCTGGATCGTGCCCGCGTTTATTTTCTTTTCCATCAGCATCGGCAAGCGTAACGTGTACCTCCTGCCGATTTATCCCGCCATGGCGGTTCTCATGGCGCGTTCCATACTGGATCTCATGGACCAGCCATTTTCCCCGTGGCCCCGCCGGGTAGGCTGGGTCTGGACGGGGGCCTTGGCGCTGATGACGGCGGGGCTGGTCGCCATTCCCTTCACGTCATTCAGGGAGATGTGGCGTCCCGGCCTGGCGGTGCTGGCGGGCGCGCTGGTGGCTTGCGCGGTGTGGATGCTGTGGCTTGTGACGCGCCGGAAAGGTCGCGGGATACACGTGGTCATGGCGACCCAGTTCTGGGTGATGGCGATACTCACCGCCCACCTGTTTTTTCCCGCGCTGAACGTGTACAAGGGATCAGGCGATTTCTGCGCGCCGTTGCGCGTGCTGTCCGAACGGGCGGCCAGGGGGGAGGGTGAAGACTACCGCCTGTACACGATTGGTTTCTCCCGGGAGCAATACATCTTTTACACCCGTCATTTTCACGAGCCGGTCCTGACCGACATGCTCCACATCGATCTGGGCCGCGACATGGACTGGTTTACCATGGCCCAGGCCCAGGCGACCCTGCGATACCTGGCGTTTAAGGCGGTACGCGACGTGCCCGTGGCGGACCTGAACCACCCCACCGATGCCGAAAAACAGGCCCTGCTGGACGCCGTGCGGCGCGCGGTGGAAACGTCCGGCGTGGACCGGGAACTCGCCGAAAAGTTCTACCAGGCCCTGCTGGAAGAAATGGACCGCTTCCTGCGGGATTTCAACGCCCCCGGGCCGGCCTTCGTGCTGATCCAGCGCCCGGACTGGAAGTGGATTGTTACCCTGTGTCCCAGGCTGGCCGCGGCCACGGTGGTGCGCAGCGATTCCATCGGTCAGCGCGAAATGACCCTGCTGGCCAATCCGGACGGGGTTCGGGCCCTGGAACAGGCGGGCTTTTCCCCCGCGCGATTGAACTGAAAAAAACTGGACGGGACTCAGGATCCCGCGGGGGGTGTGGAAGACGACGCTGCCTCGGGGCGCGCGGTGTTGGCCGGGACAAGTTCCACCCGGACGCGCGCCGGCGCGCAGGGCTCAATCCGCACCCGGTTTTCACCTTCCCGTACCGCCTGGGTAATGTCAATGCCCAAGGAGCCCTTCTCGAAGGTGACGGGCGCGTTGTCGTTGATGGTGACCGTCATGCCGTCGCAGGCGGTGTCCACGGCCAGGCGCGTTACCGTGTCCGGTCCGGTTGACGGCTGGGTCCAGGAACCCAGGAAGGGGCCGGGCGCGGGCAGGGAACCCGGAACCCGATCCCATGGAGCCTGGCCGAACGGTACCAGCGTTTCCACGCCCACCGTGACCTTGGAGATATTCCGCCGGGCTTTCCAGTTCCGGTCGATTTCTCCCGTGATCACCGCGCCGGAAGTCATGCGAACCCGCCAGCGTCCAATCAGGCCGGCCGGGGTGGATGGCATCGTGTTGATTACCCGAATGGAAATATGGTTAGCACCGGGTTCCAGCAGTCCGGTCATGTCTGCGAGCGTTGGCAACGGGCAGGGTTCCGGTTCTCTGGTGTTCTCTTCCGCCGGTTTTTCCGGGTTGGGGATCAGGCCGTTCAGACCCCCCTGTCCGGCGACCTGGCCGTTGACCGTCAGGGTAAAGAGATCATCGGCGTGCAGCAGGAATTCTGCCCGGGCCACGCTGTCGTTATCCGGCAGCGTGATGGTGCCGGTAAAAATCACGTGAATGGTGGGCGCGGCCACGGTCGCGTGATCTCCGGGGTGCCACACCCACTGGCAGCCCTCCAGCGACAGGGGCAACTCGCCGGGGGGCGGGGCTTCCAGGGGCTGAACCTGAATGACCGTCGCGGCATCCCGGGGGACATCCACCTGGGATTGCGCGATGGCACCGGTGACCGGCAGGGCACACGGGATGATCACTATCAGCAGGGCTGCGCGCGTGACGTGTTTCATGGCGGTATTTCCCTCCGCGCCATTGTATCATGAGACCGTGGTATATCGATTATTGTACACGCGACGGGTGAACGGATTACGGTTCCGATGGCGCGCGATAGTGGCGGGGCTGTTCGCGCTGTTAAGCGCGCTGTCTGCGGTGGCGATCGCGCCCGTTTCGCCGGGAGCAATGCCGCCCCACCCGGCCGTGTCCCGGGTTTACCGGGAAGGCGTGTTTTCCGTGTATCACGCCGGGGAGGATGCCGCGCTGGCGGAACGAATCGGCCACTGGCTGACCCAGGCCACGAAAGAACTGGACCCCATCCTGCCGATAGGTCCGGATCTGGTAACCGTAATCCTGGCACCGGATATCAACGTGTTCATGTTTTTCGCGCGGAACTGGCGGGCTGGCCAGGTGGTAGGCCTCGCGTCACCGGACAAGGGGCTGATTGTTCTCATGTCGCCCCGGAATCGCCCCGCGGGGGATGACCTGAAGGCCACCGTGATACACGAACTGACCCACGTCCTGCTGGCCCGCAATACCCGAGACGAATACCTGCCCCGCTGGCTCAACGAGGGCGTGGCCATGCTGGTTTCCGGCGAGTATTTCATCGCGTCGCCCATTACCGTGGGTCGGATGTTTCTGGAAAACCGGATGATTCCCTATCGCGACCTGGATTTCGCGTTTCTGAATCCCGGCGAGGAGATGGTGTTCAACGACGCGTACGCCCAGGCCCTTTCCATGACCCGTTTTTTGCGGCGCAGACTGGGAGAGGACCGTTTCTGGCAGGTAGTCCGGCACACCCGGGACATGCCTTTTGCCGACGCGCTGCGCGAATATGGCGGCCTGACCGTGCTCGAATTCTGGGACGCCTACCGCCGTTCCCTGTGGGTGGTTGCCGTGGTCGGGATCCTGGCGTCCGGGTCGCTGTTTGGACCGATAGCCCTGCTGTCCCTGTTGACCTGGTGGCGGATCCGCCGTCGGAACCAGCGGGTGATCGAGCGTTGGGAAGAAGAAGAACGGGCCGAGCGGGAAGACCGGTCGCGGGGACTTCCTCCCATCATGTCGTGGGAAGAGGTCATGAACGACCCGGACGCCTACATCCCCGGCATCGACGATGAAGAGGATTGAAGCGGGGCGTCAATCAGGAATGGACGTACTCGTCAATGGACTTGCGCAACGTTTGGAAGATCCACCGGCGCTTTGCGTCGTCTGACTCCAGCAGGGTCACCCTGAACCCGTCGTGACGGCAATGGAATCCCGTCAGGGGGACTACCACGATACCGGTCGCGCCCATCAGGTAATACACGAACCGTTTGTCGGCAGGCACATTCTGGACCAGTTCTTCGATACGCTCGCGGATGACCGGGTTTTCGATGCGCAGTTTCTGGTGACTGTTGAGCACGCCTTCTTTAAACATAACGGTCAGGTAGAACGCGCCACCGGGCTTGTTCACCACCACCGCGTCGCATCCATCAAACGCCTTGACCGCTTCTTCGGCCCGCTGTTCGAAGATGGAGGCCCGATGATGCAGGTGATCCTTGTATCGCGGGTCTCCGAAGATTTTCGGAATGGACATCTGGGGTAGGGTGGTCGAGCAGACCTCGAGTCGTTTGGCCGCCAGGATGCTGTCCACGTAATCGCTGAAGTTCTGGTCCCTTTTTCGATTGAGCACCTCGATCCACCCGCAACGGGCCCCGGGCCAGGGATATTCCTTGCTGATGCCCCGCATGGCGATGGCGGGCACGTCTTGTGCCCATTGGCTCATGTGCAGGTGGGGCTGCCCCGGGAAAGTGATGTGGGCATATATTTCGTCGGCGATCAGGAACAGGTCGTGTTCCTGGGCGATCTTCACAATTTCGTCCAAGATTTCCCTCGGCCAGACCACGCCCGTTGGGTTGTCCGGCGACAGGATCAGGATTCCCGCGATGGAGTCGTTGTACTTGACCTTGTTCCGGATGTCGTCGACGTCCGGGAGCCAGCCGTTGTAGGGATCCAAGTCATACGTGACGTGGTTGTATCCCGAGTGGGCGGCTTCCGCGGAAGAGTGCGTGCTGTATGCCGGCGAGGGTCCAAGCACCCGGGCTTCCCGTTTCAGGAAGCCGTACACCTTTTCCACCGCGTCCCCCACGCCGTTGAAAAAGATGATATCGTCCGGCGAAATCTGCACCCCGTTTTTCCGCCGGTTGACCGATTCCGCGAGGAATTCCCGCGTGGCAATGACACCGGCCGTGTCACAATACCCGTAACTGGCGGGTTCTTCCAGCAACTGGTGAAGGATCTGCCGGATCCACTCGGGAGGCACCTCGCCTTTTTCAATCGGATCCCCGATGTTTTCCCAGACGATACGCTGTCCCAGCGAGCGAATCTGCCGGGCGGTGATCACGATTTCCCGGATCTCGTATCGCAGGTTTCCCGCGCCCTCATGAACGATATTTCGCCGCATAATGAGAAGTCCTTACCTTTTCATTTTCGGAAAATGACGCGATCCCCCTCGCTTGCTGTTACCCTGCCCTGTTTTTGCGGACTGACGTCCGTGACCTTATGATACGCCTTTGTCCGGGTTATGGTCAAAGCATTCCCTTCGGGGAGTTGCGCCGGGAGACCCGCGTCTGCTACCATATGGGTGGTTGAAGCACGGTAAGCCACGCCCGGACGCGCGGGCGTGTTTTTTTCGGAGCGGATTATCATGGCAAATATCAAGTCGCAGATCAAGCGTATCCGGACGAACGAAAAGCGTCGGTTGCGGAACCAGTCGGTGCGTTCCCGCATGAAGACGATGGTGAAAAAGGCGGTGGTCGCTCAATCGGCTACTGCTGGGGACGCGGAGCGTCAGGCCGCCCTGGTCGCCGCGATTTCCGCGATCGATCGGGCCGCCGCCAAGGGCGTGATTCATCCCAACGCGGCCGCGCGAAAAAAGTCCAGCCTGATGCGCCAGGTTCAAAAACTGGCCGGAGGCGCGGTGGCGTCCTGAGTTGTTCGTGAATGGCCACCCCACCTGGTGGTGGCAGTAAATATCGAAATGAGAGGCCTGAGTATTCAGGCCTCTCATTGTTTTTTTGCATGACATGATTCCCGGGCTTTCCCGCTCCGGTATACTGACGGTGACAGATGATGCCTACCCCAGAGGAGTATCCCATGCGCGTGATGCCGTTTCGCGTCCCTTGTGGTCTTGTGCCGTTACTTTTTCTGGTGACGCTGGCGGGAGGAGGAACCTCCCATGCCGTAAATGATGTTTATCGCGGGGCCGCCGATGACCAACTTGTCGCGGCGACCACGCCCGCGGGCGGTGAAAGCGCGGCCACGTCTCCAACGCCGCCCCTGGCAACCGATCCCAGGACAGCCGGCATGGAAGCGTATGACAGGAACGAACTGGACAAGGCCGCGCCCCTTCTCCGGGAAGCCGCGGCCCTGGATCCCAACGACCTCGAAGTGATCCGCCGTCTCGGGTTCGCGCTCAAGGAGACGGGACGTTACGAGGAAGCCCTCGAGGTGCTGGGACGGGTGGTGGCCGCGGCCCCGGACGATTATTATCACTGGTGGTGGCTGTCGGATACCCAGCGTCTGCTCGGCCGCTACGCGGAAGCGCTGAAAAGCATGGAGCGGTCCCTCCGCCTGGCAACCCCGGACCTGCGGGAAGAACTGCAGGAATATGTCGATTACACCGCACGGCTGGCCGCCACGGACCGGACCTGGGAAAATGCCGCCATTCACGTGGCTTTCGCGGAACGGCATCGGGCCAATCGCCGGGTGCGTCGCCAGATCGCGGAACTGACGACGGCGTTATCGCTTTGCCCGGAAACTGCCCCGGATGACCGGGAAGGTCAGGCCCGCAAGGCAAACATCTGCCAGCAGTTGGGCATCCAGCACGTGTACATCGAAGAACCAGAAATCGCGGTGGACTGGTTTTCCGAGGCCGCGCGCCTCGCCGAAGCGGCATCGTATCCCGGGGACCGACTGCAGGCGCTCAAGGAATGGGCGGGTGCCCTGTGGGCCATTGCCCGCCAGCAGCCTGACCAGGCCGTGCCCCTGCTGAAACGGGCGGCTGAATGCTACACCGTTGCCCTCGGCCTCGCGCTTGAAATCAAGGATGTTCCACAGGAACGCCAGACCCGTGCGTTGTTGCTGCGGGTCAAGGGACGGCTGAGCGCGCCGGATGATCCTGATCTGGTCGCGTTACGGGAACGGAATGCGAAGGAAGTGCCATGGAAAGGGCCGGTCAACGAATTTTCCACGGCCGAGGCCGTGATGGCCGAAGCCGAACTGCGGGCCCGGGAAGGGGACTACGCCGGGGCGCGGATTCTCCTCGAAATGGCCATGCCCTATTACGACGAATCTACCTACCTGGCGGATTATCACCGTTTCACCGAGCTTCAGTTGCTGCTTTCAAACGTCTGGACGCGCCTCGAACAGCCCGCCGCCGCCCTGGAATGTGTCGAAAAAGCGCGAAAAAAGGCGGAAGAAGCCCGAAAATTCATCGACTTTGACGCGTTTAACCGGGGCCAGGGCGCGATGCTGTCGCGGCACATGGCCTGCGCGGGCATCCGGGCCATGGCGGCCGCCGGGGGACCGGGCGATCCCATGCTGACCGCCGCGGAACAGGCTTTCGAACGCGCCCTGTACTACCAGGCGCGGGTGCTGCTTTCCGACGATGCCCCCCGTCGGGATATCGCGGGCGAAGCCATGGCTATCCGCGCGCGGTTGCCCCTGCTCGAGGCCCGGCTGACCGACGCCGAAAACCAGGGGAATGCTCCTGAAGCGGAACGGTTGCGGCAGCGGATCGCCCGGGACCGGGATCGCCTGGCGTGGATCGATGGCCCTTCCGCCGAGGACCTTGCCCTGTTGCGGGACTACCGGCCCGCGCCCGTGCTGGGTGGTGAGCGGTTCCGCAAGAGTCTCGCGCCCGGGGTAACCGTGCTGCACCTGCTGAGTGACCCGTACGGGACCATGGCCGTACTGACTACCGCGGAGAAGTCCGTGGCGGTCTCGTGCCCCCTCACTGATGCTGATGCCGTGGTTCTAGCCGCGCGTCTCCAGCAGGGTGGAGACGAGGGCGCGAAGGCGCTGGAAGAGGTCCGGAAACGGATTGTAGATCCCGTCATGGAACGCGCCCGCGAGCGATCCACGACGACCTTGGTCATTTGCGCCGACCCATGGGTCGGGCAATTGCCCCTGAACGCGTTGTTTGAGTCGGTCGACGGGGACAAGGTCCTTATTCGGGCAACCCGTCTCGCCTATGCCAGCCAACTGGAGGCATCGCCCTTGCCGACGATACCACTGAAAACGCTGGCCTCCGATGCATCGGCCCGATCCTGTCCGGCTTTTGCCGGCCTGATCGACGCCTGGGTCGCGAAGCAGGGCAAGGTGGTGGACACGCCTGACCCTGAAGGGTTCATGCTCCTGGCACCGACCGTGCGCCAGTCGGCGACGGACCCCCTGTTCTGTCGCGTCATCCTGGGTGACGCGGGTGACTTCACGATCGCCCGGCTCTTGCGGGATAAGCCATGGAAAGCCCAGGCTTTGCTCATGGCCTGGAACGCCCCGGACGGCGAGGGAATCACCCTGCGGTCCGACCTGTCGCTGCTGTTGTCGGAGGTGGCCCGGATGTCAGGATGTGCCGCCCTCCTCTTGCCGGGCTGGCAGGTGCCACCGGAAACCACAGCCGCTTTTTACGCGGCCCTGGCGGGATGGCTGGAGGTTCAGGCCTTCCCCGACGCGGTCGCCCTAGCCCGGCAGGCTGTCTGCCTGGCCCGGCCGGGGGATACCGGGTACCTGGCGTTTACCTGCTGGGGCGTGGCGGGGGTACCAGGACCTGCGGCGGACGCCCCGGCACCGACGGACCAGGCCACAGATACGGAGTCTTCCCCT
Source organism: Candidatus Hydrogenedentota bacterium (assembly GCA_018056705.1). Lineage (GTDB taxonomy): Bacteria > Hydrogenedentota > Hydrogenedentia > Hydrogenedentales > CAITNO01 > JAGPFE01. Next base: position 74,405 of record JAGPFE010000005.1, read on the forward strand.
CCCGGCGCGGCGTCAGCGGAAGCCCCCAGCCAGCGCGAAGCGGATGCCGGGAACACGGAAGAAAACCCGGCTGTTACCCCGGGGACGTGATGGAATCGCGAAATCTATGCCTCGTTTTCCGGTGACCCCTCAAAAACAGCAGGAACTGGTGGAGCGCATGGCCGCCTGCGGGTTGAATGAACAGGATCTTGAAGAACAGTTCGTGACCGCCCGCGGTCCCGGCGGCCAGAAAACCAACCATACCGCCACGGCGGTGCGGCTGCGTCACCTGCCCACCGGCCTTGAAGTAAAATGGGGCACGGAACGGTCCCAGGGCCTGAACCGTTTTTTCGCGCGCCGCCGCCTGTGTGAACTGCTGGAGTCCGCGCGCCTGGGGCATCAGGCGCCTGCCGAACGAAAAGCCGAAAAGATCCGGCGTCAGAAAAAGCGGCGCGCCCGGCGTTCCAGCCTGAAACAACCTGGAAAGGGCGCGGGAGCGGGTGGGGAGGAGATAACACCGGTCGAACGCGTGCCTGGCCATAAGGAGAACCAGTCGTGAAACAAGGTCTTGATATGCGGCCCCGCGGCGGGTTGGTGCCGGTTTGTGTGCTGCTGTTTTTGCACGTCGCGCTGGCAGGATGCGCCACGGTGGGGCGTCCCGAGGGGGCGGTACTGCGGGCCCGGGAACGGGTCTCTCCCGCACTCGTGCACATTCGCCCCGTCAAGGAGGTGTTCCAGACCGGCAAGCGTACCGAGATGCTCGCCGTGGGCAGTGGTTTTATCATCAGTCCCGACGGGTACGTGGTGACCAATGAGCACGTCGCCGGCGACAGCACCTCGGTGCAGTGCGTGCTGAGCGACAACCGCGAACTCGACGCCCAGGTGGTCGGCACCGACCCGGATACCGATATTGCCGTGCTGAAACTGCAAGGCGAGGGCCCTTTTCCCTTCGTGAATTGGGGCCAGTCCGGCTCCATTGAATCGGGCCAGGTGGCCCTCGCGTTCGGCAGTCCTCATGGCCTGTCCCGTTCGGTTTCCATGGGCATCGTCAGCATGACCGATCGGAACCTGGACGAGGAGGGGGCGAGTCCCGCTCCTTACAACAATTTCATCCAGACCGATGCCGCCATCAATCCCGGTAACAGCGGAGGTCCCCTCGTGAACATTCGCGGCGAGGTCATTGGCGTCAACGCCCGCATGTTGCGGGGAGCCGAAAACGTGGGCTTCGCGATTCCGGCGGACATCGCGCGCGCGGTGGTTGACGCCATTATCCGGGAAGGGCGCGTGCGTCGGAGTTATTTCGGTTTCGAGTTGCAGGAAATGACCGCCCGCAGCATGGATCCTGGGCGGCAGGGCGTGCTGATCGCCGGGGTGGACCGGTTTTCTCCCGCCGCCGAGGCGGACATCCGCCCCGGGGACGTGCTGGTGGCCGTGAACGGCAAGCCGGTTAACGCGCGGTGGCGCGAAGACCTGCCCGCCGTACGGCGGCTGATTGCCGAACTGCCCGTGGGGGACCCCGCCCGGCTGACCATCAACCGTAATGGCGAGCAGCGGGAAGTGACCGTGACGTCCGTGGAAAAAACCGACGCCCGCGGCAAGCAGGAAGCCTTCGAATTGTGGGGCCTCAGCGTTGCCGAGGTGACCCAGGAAGTTGCCCGTCGCGCCCAGTTGTCAAAACCCACCGGCGTGCTGGTGATCGGCGTGTCACCGGGCGCTCCGGCCGGATGGGCGGGGCTGCAGCCCGGCGACATCATCCTGACCATGGACGGGGAAACGGTCGAGGATTTCAATGCCTTCAAGCGCCTGTACGACCAGCGGCTGCAGGACAACCGGCGCCAAGTGATGCTTTTTGTGCAGCGGGGCGCCCTGACCCGTTTCGTGCTGGTCAACCTGGAACAGGCGTCCACGGAACAGGAGGACACACGCGGCCATGAATAATCGCGATGGTATCCAATCAGGGGCGGCCCTGTCGGCGGCTTTCGGGACACTGTGTCTTCTACTGGCCGGATTCGCGGGCGTTGTCCGGGCGGATGATATTCCTTCCCCGGTAATCCGCCAGGCCTATGCCCAGTATGCCCCCGCGTTGTGTCTCGTCATGTTTTCCCAGGAACTCACCGATCCGCGATCCGGCGAAACCCGCCGCCGCGAGGGCACTTCCCTGGGGCTGCTTGTCCGGTCCGATGGCCTCGTTATCACCCATGGTCATCTCCAGACCGATACCAGCCGTATCACCGACGCCCGGGTGCGCCTGGAATCGGGTAACGCCCCTGGTGAACTGCCCGCGGTGGTGCTGGGCAAGCCGGACGACCTGAACCTGCTTTTCTTGCAGATTCAGGCCCAGGAGGGCACGACTTTTCCATCGGTGTTATTCGCTGACGCGCCCCTCCAACTCGGTGACCCCGTCCTGGTCCTGGGACGCATGGGCGAGACCTTGGACTACGCGCCCGGCGTGACCCTCGATTACGTGGCTTCGGTGGTGGACACGCCCCGGGTGGCGTACTGCCTGGGCGGCGGCCTCAAAATGGGATTTCTGTCCGGGCCCGTGGTAAACGCCCGGGGAGAGGTGGTCGGCGTGACGGGCCTCGAATTGAGCGAGGAAGAAGGGGGCGGACTCTATTCCCGAAGTGGCGTTCCCATGGTATTTCAGTCATCCCTGCTGACTCCTTACATTGCCACGCCCCCGCGGACCGGCAATGGCGAACCCAGGCCTGCCGGTGAAGAAGCCTGGCTGGGCGTGTTTACGCAGCCGCTGAAGCCGGAATTTGCCGCGTACTGGGGACTGTCCGAGGCGGGTGGCCTGATCGTCAGCACGGTCGTGCCCGATTCGCCGGCCGCCCAGGTGGGGATACGACCGGGGGATATTATCAAGTCTTTCGACGGCAAGCCCCAGCGGGCCACCCAGGACCGTGAAGTGTTAAATTTCTCCCGCCTGGTGCGCGACACCGGGCCCGGGAAAACGGTCCGCATCGAACTCCTCCGGGATGGGCAGCCCCTGAGCCTGGACGTGACGCTGGCCGCGCGCCCGCAGTCCGCCCAGGATGCCGAAGAATACGAGGAAGACGTGCTTGGCCTTACGGTGCGGGAACTTACCCGCGATATCCGGATCGCCCTGAACATCGCCGAAGACGTGCAGGGCGTGATCGTGCGGCGGGTGGCTTCGGGCAGCCCGGCCCAGGCGGCCAAAATGCGGCCCGGCGTGATCGTCATGTCCGTGGGGGATCACACGGTGACCAGCATTGAGGAGTATCGCCAGGCCATTGAACAACTGCGCGCCACCCGGCCGGCGGAAGTGCCCCTGTTCGCGCGACTCGGATCGGCCACCGGTTTCTTCCGGGTGCGACCTCGGTGGTGAGGGAGATTTGTCGGTGAAGACGCGCTGGTCCGGTCCATGGTACGTGGTACTTCTGGGCGTGGCGATGCTGCTTGTGGCCTGTTCGTGGCGTGATGATGCCGCGCGTCGCCGCTTCGAAAGCGCTTGGACGGCCTGCGTGTCCGGCGAGTGCGCCGCCCAGGAAAAGATTGCCCGGGAGTGGCTGTGCCGCCATCCGGAAAGCGTGGCGGGGCATTACCTGCTTGGCAAGAGTTACCTGCACCGGCCTGACGCTAATACCACCATCGCGAAAGGAGAGTTCGAAACGGCCCTCATGCTGCTGGAAGAGGGCGCGGCCCTGGACTGTCCCGACGGCGCGGCTCCCGCCGAAGACATGCGCGCCGTGCTGCATAGGGATATCGCCCTCGCGCTCATGCGGGCCCTGTACGATGGCGCGACGCTGGTGCCTCCTACCGTGGCCCTGCCGGTGGCAAACAGCGCCCTGTGGCATGTGCGCGAAGGACTGAAATATGCTCCCTCGTCCGCGTACCTGAGGGAGATGGAAACGGCCCTACTCGATATTCTGCGTCCCGCGGGGAAAAAGGCTGCCTGAGCGCGCGCGACTCAGTCGACCGCGATGGCAAGGTCCAGCACGAAGCGTGCTCCCGTTTCGGTTTCGTACAGGAAATTAAGGCACGGCGTGTCCTGCCGGCGGTATACCTCGTGTCCCGCGCCGGTGATGATGGTAGGCAGGGTGATATCGAACTTGTAGGGGGTTTCCTGCAGCAACGCCTTGGCCCGACCGGCCGTCATGTTGACCAGTTCACCAATGCCATCCCTCGTGTCGGTTTCGCTGACCGGGGACCCCTCTTCGCCACCCAGCATCCGCCGTACAAGGTCCCGCGCGAGGTCGGATGCCATGGATAAGGCGCAGGTGCCTCGCACCACGCCTGACAGGCCGATGACCGCGCTGACATCGCCGTACATCGCGTGGCCCTCCTTGATCCACGCGTCCCGTCGGACCACCCGAAGCCCCGTCATGGAAAGTAACGTGTCTTTGACGCCCTGGTCGAACTGCCGGAGAATGGCCGCGGGTACCGTCATGCCGCCCCCGTCAGGTGAAGTCCGGCTGAATTACTGACATGCCCAGCACGGTGTCCAGCATACCCAGTTTTTGGTACCGGAATCGTTCGGCCGCGGCCATTCCAGCCGGGGCACCCGTGGCGGCGCAGTAATTCCGCACGCCCATTTCGATTAACTGGCGGTAGCGCCCGCTTTCCACTACGTCGTCCAGCCCGAGGTCCGCGCCAAGGGCCCGCGCTTCCATGGCGAGCGCGTCAGCCGTCAGAACCATCTGGCAGTCATGGGCCAGCAGGGCTTCAATCTTGACGTCGATTACGCTGGAAATATCCACCAGCAGCCGCGCGTCATCGGTGGGATGCTTGGCGAACCAGTAGGCCTCGGTGACCACGCGGGGTGGATGGGCATGCTCCGGGTAAAAACGGGGGTTTCCCGCGAACGCGGCCGCTTCAAGCGTGGCTATGGCCACTTGCCGGTGATCCGGATGATCCTCCCCTGGGGCGAAAGGATCCCAACTCATCACCACGTCCGCCTGGGTTTCCCGGATTTTCGCCATGATTTTTCCCCGTAACACGGCCGGATTTTCCTGGTCTAGTTCTCCGTCGGGATAACGTTCAAAAAAGACTTCCTGGATCCCCAGGATTTTGGCCGCCTTTCGGGCTTCATCTTCTGAAACGGGGATGATGACTTCGGGGCTTAACCGGTACGATCCCTTCGAATTATCCGTCAGGATATACTCGAAAACTGTGTGTCCCTTTTCCCGGGCGAGCCGGGCGACAGTCCCGCCGGCCATGAATTCCAGGTCATCGGCGTGGGCTACCACCGCCAGGATGATTTTCTTCCGTGTCGCGTCCATGGTGATTCCGTGTTTCCGGGGCTTTAACCCAACTGGTCCAAGGGAATACCTTCGTCAATCAGCATGACCGGGATATCGTCCCGCACGGGATACGCGATCAGCCCGTCTTCCCGGACCAGCAGTTCATGGGCCGGTTCTTCGATCACCTGGCCGGCCCGGTTTTTCAGGCCGCCCGATCGGATAGCGCTGTTGACCCGCTCCACCAGGGACGCGTCCGCCAGGTGAACGGGTTGCCGGGTTTCGGGACATACCAGGATTTTCAGCAGTTCCTCGTTGACCATGCTCAGTAACTCTCCGCGGAGTAAAATCCTTGCGTGGAGGGAAAAATACCAACCATCACGCCGACTATCCTACCACAATGCCGGTCAGGGTGGCGTGATCTTGCCCAGCACCACCCGGTGCCGGGCGCCTGTGGCCTGGGGCACGTTCTGTGGTGTGCCGCACAGCGTCTCGTTGCCGAGAATGGCAAAGGCGATGGCTTCCCGGGCGTCGTAAGAAATGCCTACCCGGTCGCTGATGAAAATCTTGACCTCCGGCAGCGCCCGGCGCAGGCCGAGCATGACCGCGTTATTCATCGCGCCGCCGCCCCCCACGATCATGTAATCCACTTCGTACTTCGGCGCGACATACCGCTTGTACGCGTCCGCGATACTCTGCACCATCGCCTGCGTTACCGTGGCCACGAGGTCTTCGTACGGATGTTCCCGCCGGTTAGCCAGCGCGTCCCGCAGGTACACGTCCACGCCGAACCGTTCGCGTCCGGTACTTTTGGGTGGATCCTTCAGGAAATAACTGTCGCTCAGCAGGTACTCCAGGAACTCTGGAATGACCTTGCCCCGCAAGGCGGCCTCCCCATTCTCGTCATACATGCGCGTCCCGCGGGACAGCAACCGTACCGCCCCATCAATGATGATGTTACCGGGACCGGTATCGAAGGCCAGCACGTCTTCAAAGTTGGGGGTGACCACCGTCAGGTTGGCGATGCCCCCGATGTTCAGGCACACGGTCGTTCGGCCGTCCCTTCGGAACAGCAGCCAGTCCGCGTACGGCACGAGCGGCGCGCCCTGTCCTCCGGCTGCCATATCCCGCGTGCGGAAGTCTGAGACCACGACGCAACCCGTGCGCTCCGCGATCACGGCCGGCTCCCCGATTTGCAGCGTGCCGATATGATCGGTTCCCGCCCCGGGGGGATAGTGGGCGATCGTGTGGCCGTGGGAAGCCACGAAATCGACTTCCACGCCCTCGTCTTCGGCGATATCTTTGAGTACCAGGGCCGCTTCGGCCAGTCGTTCACCCAGGGCGAAGTTGAGCAGGCAGACGTCCCGCGCGGTCATGTGCTCCGCCAGCAACAGGTTACGGAAATCCGGTTCATAAGGGAAGGTCTGGTGGGCGATCACCTTGATGACCAGCCCGGGCCCCGTCCCCTTGATGCGAACCAGGGCAGCGTCCACGCCGTCGCAGGACGAACCGGACATCAGCCCGATACCAAACCGGGCCCGTTTCGTGCGTATTTCCTCTAGATTCATGTTATGCTATCTCCGGCCACGGAACCCCACTGGCTGGCGGGATAGCATCCCACCGCCTTGCCACCGCTCAACCCTCTGTCAAACAATAGCATCTGTCCCCAGAATGTCATTGACTTGAGCATCATTTTAGCACTTTCCGAATTAAGTATACACTAAAACCACTTCGTCAGCAATCTTTTTTTAGGGGTTCCACTGCCCGGGGGGGGGGTGATCCGGGCCTGTATCCCGCTGGATGGGCCATGATGTTGGGGCAGATTCGTCTGGCACGTCTACCTGTTGCGTTTAACCGTAAACTCCGGACACTTTTCCAGAAAATTCCAAGTATGACCACGCGCGATGATCTCCAACGAAATACGGGCTATTTCTCACCCGAACGGATTTTACAACGACGCGCGACTCATTCTGGGATAGTTCGGCTATTCCCTTCCAGAACTGATTTTCCATTTCCGATTGCTTGACCCATGGCGGCATTTCTGCCTACACTGAAACCCGGCTGACGGTCGCGCCGCGACTGGGGCTGAACGATTTAACGCGCGACCGGGAGGTTCATTATGCGCGAGGCGGGTATGTTCAGACGGGCCATGTGTCGCGTGGCATGGATCGCGGGAATAATCGCTGGAGCCGGCATCTGCCAGAGCGTGGAGGCCGCGGGTAATGAGACGGGCCCTGATCTGCCTCCTCCCCAGGCGGTGGTGGATGCCGCGGCGGCAACCCCGGCGAACGCCCCAGCCCTGCCTGCCGTGGACAGCGGTGAAGCCATTCGCCAGGGCATTTCCGCCGACCTGATCGACCTGACGGAACTGCGGCGCGCCGTGGAACTCGAGGCCCCACCGGGAGAAGTAATCCGGCTGTCGCTGAAGGATGCCGTCTGCCTTGCCCTGCGGCAGAATCCCGATATCGTCGTTACGGCTTACGAGCCCCTCAAGGCCGCCGCCGATGAATTTACCGTGGAAGGGGAATTTGATCCCGCGGTGAAAAGTTCGTGGACCCATGACCGGACGTCCGCCATCGCGGACCAGCAGATCCGGCGGTTCGCGGGTATTTCCGACGTCGAAACGTGGCGTTCCACCTTTACCACCGGCGTGGGCGGCAAACTCAAGACCGGAACCCAGTATGGCCTGCAGTTCAGCGCGGATAAGTTCCGCAGCACCTTTGGCAACTTCGTGGATGAGTACACCGGCCAGGTGATTCTCACCCTCACGCAACCTCTGTTGCGGGGAGCGGGTACCCGGGTGAACACCATCCGCATCCGCCAGGCCCGAAACGCCCGGAAGATCAGCGAGGCGCAACTGGAGGCTACCGCCCTAAAGGTCACCGCGGACGTGGTCAAGGCTTACTGGGACCTCGTGTACGCTACCGAGGCGGTCAAGGTCCGCATCGAGTCCCTCAAGAACGCCGAACGCCTTCTGGAGATCAATGAGACCCGGCAGCGCATCGGCACGGCCGCCGATATCGAAGTTCTGCAGGCCAAGGCCGGCGTGGCCGCGCGCCAGTCCGAGGTCATCGCCGCCACGTCCCGCGCCCGCGACGCCGCCACCCTGCTCAAGCAGTACCTGGGTATGCGCGAGGGAGAACTGTTGTCCAACGCCACGATTATTCCCACCGATCGCCCCGCCATCGAGGGCGATCTACCGCCCGTGGTGCAGGACCTTGGCGAGGAACTCGACCGGGCGGTCAAGCTGGCTCTGGATCGCCGCCCCGAAATGCGGATGACCGAACTGGAAATCGCGACAGCCCAGCTCGAGGCGGATCGTACCCGGAACGACATGCTGCCCCAGATCGACCTGGTCGGGGCGTATGGCCAGGGAGGACGGGAGTACGACCTGGGCGGTGCCCTGCGCGGTATCCTGGACCGCGAAAATTTCAATTACAGCGTGGGCGTGCAGGGGACCATCGTGCTGGGTAACCGGGCCGCCCGGGGCGCGAACCTCAAGGCCCGTCTGGCGAAAAAGCAGGCCGAAGCCCGGAAGCGTCAGACGGAAATGGCCCTGATGACCGCCGTGCACGTCGCCCTGAGCAACGTGCATTCCAGTCGGGTTCTGGTCGAATCTGCCCGGCAGACCGTGCGCCTGCAGGAGGCGAACGTGGCCGCCGATGAAAAACGGTTGCGCCTTGGCGTGGCGACCAGTTTCGAGGTGTTGCGTACCCAGGAGGACCTGGCCAACGCCCGCCAGCAGGAATTGCAGGCCCAGGTGGCCTATGAAAAGGCCCTGGTGGAACTCCGGGCCGCCGAAGGGGTCCTGCTTGACGAAATGGGCGTGGAATTCACGTCCCCCGAATCCGTGGAGCAATTGGAACCCTACACCTGGTGGGACAGCGTTGATCCATGGCACGAGTGAGGTATTTCCTCCTCCGCGTTTGCCCCAGATGGCCATAATTTCAGCGGGTGAGGGCGTGGGAGCGCCTGTCGGGCAGACGACTTAGCAGGTTCCGGTTATGGCCTTTTCCCCTGGGTAAAAAATACGCCATGGCCACGATGCGTGAACCGCGAGGAAATCGCGTCGCGGCATTGACGCGAAAATGTGGCGGAGAGAGAGGGATTCGAACCCTCGGTACGGTTCCCCGTACACACGCTTTCCAAGCGTGCACCTTCAGCCACTCGGTCATCTCTCCAAGGGACGCTTATTGTAAAGTCCCGGTTCAACGTGAATCAAATGATGACTAAATAATTGAACTATGTAAAAACCTCACCCTTTCACGGGAAAGGATGAGGTAAGGGCAAGTTAAACGGACCGGTTACCCTTCCAGACGGCCCAGGACTTTCGCCAGGCGGCGTTCACTCTGGACGGCCGCTCGCACGGTGTGGTAGTTGATCTTCCACGCGTGGCCCATGTAGGTCCAAAGGATGTTGTTGTGTTCATCCAGCAGCGGCCACCATTCTCCCACCTTGTGGTTGATACCGTAATCCATCAGGAACCGGTGGATATTTTCATAGGCGTCCCAGTATTTCTGTTCGCCGAACAGGAGGTATCCATCCAGGAATCCCACCAGGGCCTCGGCCTGTTGCCAGAATTCCTTGTTCCGCTCCCGGGCCGGGCCGTTTTTCGGGCCCTCGCAGAACAGGCCGCCCCGTTCCCAGTCCACGCCCCATTGCGCGGTATGTTCCACCGTCTTGCGGATTTTTTCGCGGTAGGGCTCGATGTCCTTGCCGAGGATATTCAAGGCGTGGAGCAGCAGCCAGATGAACTCGATGTTGTGACCATAGGAGGTGTTGTCCAGCGGGCGGCCTTCGGGATCGTCGACATCCCTGTCCGATCCCCACACGTTCTTGAACAGGATTGCCCGCAGGGGCTGCCAGTCGTAGGTGAACTGGGCCAGGCCGATGCCGTACTCGGGCTCAATGATCCGCCGATAGATCAGGCTGATGGACCGTTCCAGGTCCAGCCGATGCAACGGCGATCCCGTCGCCTCATACAGATTGGTGAAGGCTTCCATCATGTGCATGTGAATGTCGAAGGATTTCCGGTCGCCGCCGTACACGCCCGGTTTCTTCAGCGTCCAGTCTTCCTCGAAAAATTCGCCCACCCCCCCGTTCTCGAAGTCCGCGGCCTTGATCTTAATCGCCTCGTAGGTTTTCATCGCGTATTCGAGTCCCCGGGGATCGCCCGATGCCATGCCGTACTCGGACATGGCGTATACGCCGAAGCAGTGACCATACATGATCTTCGACCGGTCGATCGGGTTGCCCTGGCGATCGGCTGTCCAGAACCAGCCGGTATGCCGGTCGTCCCAGTAATGCCTGGTAACGAAATCCACGCCCTGTCGCGCGTACTCCAGGAACGTGCCGTCCGGGTCCAGGTTCTGCCGGTGCAGGGATGAATAGGTGAAGATGCACCGCAACTGGCACAGGAGGGTTTTTGTGGTCTCGCCGGTGGGATTCCCCTCGCTGTCGAAGTAAGTCAGGAATCCGCCATATTCAAGGTCGGGACCGTGGGTTTTCCAGAAGGGCAGCAGTTCATTGAACAGGTGATGCCGCATTTCCTCGAGGCATCGCTGAACACGCGGTTTCAGGTCCATGCCAGGCTCCTCTTTGATGACGCGGCCTCTTCGGGCCGGTTTCCACTCCGTTTGCCGTTCACACCACTTGTATTGTACAAAATATCAGGAGGATTCTTCCCGGGACTCTCCCCGGTTGCTGACTTCACCGGTCATCAGGTCTACCAGCTTTTCCCAGTAGGCCAGGGCGATCCAGAGCGGGAAAGGCATGGTCAGGAAGAATTGAATCATGGCGGTGGGTATTTCGCTGGCCCGCATGAGGGCATCCTGCCACCGCATGGCCACCACGATAAAGGCTCAGTGCCCGGCGATCAGGATGGACAGGCCGATGGCTAGGGCCCGCGTTCGCCGCCGCCAGGCCAGTCCCGGCG
>JAGPFE010000089.1 GCA_018056705.1 Candidatus Hydrogenedentota bacterium
TAGACGCGCGACGGGGCGTGCTCGACGTCATCATTTCGGTGTCCCCGGACATCCAGGTGGAGGTGGAAGCCTGGTTTGAGGAAAAATTCGATTCCGGCAAGTTACTGGTGGCGGTACACGCGCCCGTAGACCGGCCGGAAAAACAATGGCCCCTGGAATACTACGCGGAATTGTGCGACCTGCTGCTTTCAGACGGCCGTTTTGAACCTTTCCTGACATGGGGACCCGGCCAGAGAGAAGTGGCCGGAGAGGTTGCGGCCCGCTGCCGGCGAAATCCCGTCATTGCTCCGGAGACGCCCACGCTGAAACACCTGGCATGGCTGCTGTGCCGCGCTGACCTGTTTATCGGGGGTGACACGGGGCCGATGCACCTCGCATCGGCCATGGGCACCCCGGTGATAGCGGTGTTCGGCGGAACGGATCCAGCCAAACACCATCCGTTGCGGGAACCCTGCGTGGTCCTGGATGGCGGCCCGGCGGACGACCCACGCCGGAAAAACGTGGACCGACGAAATGGTCCCGGCTGGATGCGGCAGGTGTCTCCCCGATCGGTATACGAAGCGGCTGTGCGGCTGGTCTCCAGCGGGGAACGTTCCGTGGAAGAATCCCATACAAAGCCCGGATCGGCCAAGGCATAACAAACCCGCTAACAGGTATCTTTCAGCCGCCCGCCGGCGTTAACATGGAAAAAGGAAAAGGATTTCATGCGAATTACACGTCCATGGGTGCTGATCGCGCTGGTAACGGGAACGCTTATCGCGGCCTGCGCTCCCCCTCCCCCTCCACCACCTCCTCCCGAGGCAACCGGTCCGAAAACCACGGAAGAGGTATACGCCTTGGTCAGCCCGATTATTCAGCCGTTACGGATGGCGGCTTCTAATCAGAATGTCACGATCAGTGCCGCGGACCGGGACCTGGTGATTAACCAGTTGGGACAGGCCGTCGCCCAGTACGGGGAAACCGATTTCGGACGCCAGGCTTTCGCGGGTCTCGCGGGAGAAATCGCGGACCTCGCCCTCGAGTTCAGCCGACAGGAACGTTACCGGGCTACCCTCGTCTGTCTGGACGCCCACAACGTGCTCAACATGTCCAGCGCACTGCTGAACCGGCTGGGTGAACGGGCGCAAAAAATGCTCTCGCAGCCGGCCGTGCGCGCCCGGGGGTTCCTCGAGGACAAGCAGAACGGGGACCTCTACGCGTTCCTGGAACTGCTGGACCGCAAAACAGGAAAAATAAAGACCATTCAACTGCGCGAGGGAGAGGAAAGCAACGGCATCCGCCTGCTGAAGATCATCGGCAGGAACCGGGCCGTGCGGATTGAATACCTGCAGATCCCCGGCTTGATCGTGGACATCGAGTTCGCACGATCCGGCATGTAATCCAACATGAAAAAAACGGCCGGGCCACCATCCTGACCCGGCCGGTTCAGCAGTCGTGGCACCTTTCAGTGAAACACGGCCCCGGTGTTCGCGCTGGTCACCAATTGCTGGTAACGGCGCAGCCAACCCGTGAGATGCCGGTCGGGCGGCGGACACAGTTCCTTCCGTCGCTGTTCAAGTTCCGCGTCGGATACCTTGAGATCCAGTTTACGGCTGGGAATATCGATCGAGATGATATCGCCGGAACGTACGAGGGCGACCGGGCCGCCGGCGGCTGCTTCTGGACTGACATGTCCAATGCAGGCCCCACGGGTTCCCCCCGAAAACCGTCCATCCGTGATCAGGCTGACGGACTTGCCCAGTCCCGCGCCCATGACCGCGGAGGTGGGGGCCAACATTTCGCGCATGCCCGGACCGCCCTTCGGGCCCTCGTACCGGATGACGATGACATGCCCGGGTTTAACCTGTCCCTCCAGGATACCTTTCATGGCCTCTTCTTCGCTCTCAAACACGATGGCCGGACCCTCGTGGCATAGCATTTCAGGGTCTACCCCGGCCTGCTTGACCACCGCGCCTTCCGGCGCCAGGTTACCAAAGAGAATGGCCAGCCCGCCGGTCTGGCTGTAAGCGTTTTCAAGCGTCCGGATGACTTCGGGATCCCTGGAGCGACTGCCGCCGATGTTTTCGCCGATGGTTTTCCCCGTCACCGTCACGCAATCCAGGTGCAGAATACCTTCCCGCTGGGCCAGCTCCCCGAGGATGGCATGAATTCCTCCCGCCCGGTCGACATCCGCCATGTGCCAGCGCGACGACGGAGAAACCTTGCAGATATTGGGCACCCGCGCACTGATTTCATTCAGCCGGGTCAGGGGATACGGAATGCCGGCTTCGTGGGCGATGGCCATGGTATGCAAGACAGTATTGGTGGATCCGCCCATCGCCATGTCGAGGGCAAACGCGTTATCGATCGATTTTTCGGTGACGATGTCCAGCGGCTTGAGGTCCAGCCGAACCAGTTCCAGGATCTGCCGCGCGGCCTGGCGAACCAGGTCTTTCCGCCGGGGATCCGTCGCGACAATCGAACCGTTACCCGGCAGGGCCATGCCGAGCGCCTCGCACAGGCAATTCATTGAGTTGGCCGTAAACATCCCTGAACAAGAACCCGGTGAAGGACAGGCAGAGCATTCCAGTTCTTCAAGTTGGGCGTCGCTGATCTCCCCTTTCTTGTACGCGCCGACCGCTTCGAACACGCTGATCAGGTCGGTGTCTTTGCCCCCCACTTGCCGTCCGGTCTCCATGGGGCCACCCGAAACGAATATGGTCGGAATGTTACAGCGCATGGCCGCCATGAGCATCCCCGGCACGATTTTGTCACAGTTTGGAATACAGATGATGCCGTCGAAACGATGCGCCTTGATCATCGTTTCCACGCAGTCGGCGATCAGTTCCCGGGATGGGAGGCTATACTTCATTCCCTCGTGGCCCATGGCAATCCCGTCGCAGATGCCGATGGTATTGAATTCGAAGGCGATCCCCCCCGCTTCTTCCACGGCCTGCTTGGCGATACGCCCCAGTTCATCCAGGTGGACGTGACCCGGAATAATCTCCACGAAACTGTTACAGATGCCGATGAAAGGCTTGTCGAAATCGGCCTTGGACTTGACTTTACCCGTCGCGTAGAAAAGAGACCGGTGGGGGGCCCGTTCAAAACCGCGTTTCACACTGTCGCTGCGCATGATGGGTGCTCCTTCTCCTCGTGAGAAACATCCGGAAACCGTGAAATTCCGGATTGGGGGAAGTATACGCCCCTCCTGCCTTAACGCACAAACCGTGCGGAGAACAGGCAATAAGACGGGACATCTAAACCGCAGTCTCGTTATTCATAAGAGATCAAGCATCTGTCAGTTGGACGAACACTAGGTATCTATTTATAAATTACAGACGAATGAAGTGAGGAGAAATCTTTCAACATTTTCAAAAGTAATCCAGAAATGTTCGGGAGAGGAATGACCCTTCGGTGTGTAAGTGATTGAAGGAAGGTTCGCAGCAGGAGAAAGGGGAAAAAGAAGATTTCTCCCTTCGATCTCAATGATAACGGGGCGGAAACAACGATTCGGGAACAACCCTGGCATGGGAAGAAACGGCCGCCCTAGGTGGGCCAGCGAATCTGGGCAGTAAACAACCCAGGCAGGAAGGAGAGACCGCCGGGCATGGAGAACGATTCGGAAACAAGAACCACGGAAACAAGGGTATAACCTTCGCTTGATAAGACACTGTTCCGATCAAGAGGACACATCAATAACGCGCTGGAAATGCCTGAGCACCAAACCACCTTCCAAGGTTTTTCGCACCATTCAGCATATCAGGATAGTGCAATAGAAAATTGAATTCACTAGTGGGAGCGTGGAACTCCTGAATTCCGTTATTTCTGGCTGAGGCCCATGGCAAGAATCCAGGTGAAGACGGTGACCCACAACTGGAGAAACATCTGGGCGGCATAATCATCCTCGGCCCTGGCAGGGATGCCTCTTTTTCCCATCCGACGGAGATGCTTGTTCATGGTTGGCTCCTTTCTGGTTACCTCGCGATCCGTTGATTAAACATACGTTTGAAACGAACGTTTGTTACCGCGGGAGCCAACCGCTTGCCCGTTATTCCACAGTAATTTCCGATAGGTCCGTGGCGCCGGCTTCATCCATCACCGCGACCTGATGAGCCCCGGCATCGACATCCACGAAAAAAGTATCCCCGGGAACTTGCCGTCCCAGGAATCGGCCGTCCAGGTACCAGAACACGGGCCGATCCCCGGACGCGCTACTGTTGAGCCGAATCCGCGTAGTCCCAGTCCCCGAGAAAGCCACGAATTGACTACCGGACACGGGCTCCACCACCCGCAAGGTAAGGGGGGCAGGGCGCAAATCGGCGACGGTGCGGGCGATTCGCCCGGGATCGCGGGCCAGGTCCCAGTCCGCGGCCACGCCGGCATGTACCGCACCTGGCGGTTCATTGGCACGATGAGACAATCCACAAACCCGTTCCATGTGCATCAGCCGGGGGATTTCCTTCTGGACCACGCGCGGACAGCGGGATGTCGCGAGTAACCCTGATGCCGTGCACAGGGTCGCGGACTTCAGCAAGGGGGACAGATCAGGAAAATCCGGCGCGTTGCCGGGAGGCAAGCGACGGAACACCGCGCCAAGTATGGGCAACGCCGCCACCCGTCCGGTCAAGCCAGGAGACCGGGCTCCATTGTCCATCCCAACCCAGACGCCGACCAGGTAACGCGCGTTAAAGCCGATGGCCCAGGCATCCCGGAATCCCGCGGAGGTACCCGTTTTCCAGCAGACCCTGGGCGCGTTGCGGGATTCACGTTCCAGGGAGCCTGGCAGATCACCCAGAAGAGGCTGTTCGAGCATGCGCCAGAGCATGGCGCAAACATCGGGACGAAGCAGGATCATCGAAGTCGTTCTGCCATCGGCAGGATAGGACCACCGGGGCGTCTCCATTCGGCCCATGCGAGCCAGGGCAAGGTACAAGGATGTCAGTTCCGCGAGCGTCACGTCGATACTGCCCAGTGTCGTACCCAACCCCCACGGTTCTCGGAGAAGACCAGGATCCCGGATTCCCGCGCCAATCAGCCAGGACCGGAAGAAATCCGACCCCAGCCGTTTCAATACCACCACGGCAGGCACATTCAGCGACATCCGCAACGCTTCGGTTACCGAAACCAGTCCTTCGTGCTCACCGCTAAAATTGGCGGGACGGTACGCCCCGAAATCCAGCGCATCGTCAAGCAGCGTTTCATCGGGATAGACCAGCCCCCGCTCCATGGCCAGACCATACACGAAGGGCTTTAATGTGGAACCGGGCGAACGCCGGCTCATTGCGTGGTCCACCTGGGCGCCGGGGGCATCCGCATGAAAATCAAGGCTTCCGACCCATGCCCGAATTTCGGCAGACGGCACGTCCACGACGATCACCGCCGCCTGGTCCGCCGCGCGATCCAGGCGGGCAAGACAGGCCTGGGTCACCGATTCCACCATTCGCTGGATATCGCGATCCAGCGTCAATCGTGCGGGACCCGATACCCGCGCGGCATCCCGAACGCGAAACGCCACGTGGGCAGCTTCTTTTGGCATATCATGGCGACCAAGATAGTCGAGGGGATCCCGGACAGATTCGTCACGGGCCGTCGCGGATACCAACCCCGCACGGTACATCCTGTCGAGAATCGCATCGCGTCGGGTTATGGCGGCCCCGCGGTATCGCAAGGGGTTCAGCCGGGTAGGCGACTGGGGTAAGCCAGCAAGCAGCGCGGCCTCGGAAAGCGTTAGGAATCGAGCGGAGTGTCCGAAATACCGCAGGGCTGCTGCTTCGATGCCCATCACATTCCCCCCGAATGGCGCGGTGTTGAGATATGTTTCGAGCAGGGTTTTCTTGTCCAGGGTCCGCTCCAGACGCAGGGCGGTCCAGGCTTCACGCAACTTGTTCCGAAGTGACCGTTCCCGATACCCATGAATCCGTCGGGCCAGTTGCATCGTCAGGGTAGACCCACCGGAAACCGGTCGTCCCCGCGCGATCCACTGGACCAGGGCCCGGCCCACGGCAAGGGGATCCACGCCAGGATGCCGGAAAAAACGCCGGTCTTCCGCGGCGAGAATGGCTTCCACCCCCCACGGAT
>JAGPFE010000090.1 GCA_018056705.1 Candidatus Hydrogenedentota bacterium
GCTCGATGAAATGCCCCCTTACTTTAACAATTACCGGACCTCGCCCGTGGGAAGTGGCACGGTGGCCGATATCGTGACCACGGCCCTGTCCACCCTGCTGACCGCCGCCGCGCGGCGCAACAACGTCTGCGTGGTGATTTCCGATCTCGAGGCGGTGTACGAAGAGGCCGCCAACCTGATTGATCACGCCCTGAAAAACGCCAGGCAGGAAGTGGATCGGTGCGCCAAGAGCATTTCACCGGTTGATCTCTCCAGCAATGACATTTACGAAATTCTCCGGAAACGGCTGTTCGACAGGTTGCCGGACGAGGCGGAAATCCGTGAAATCGCCGACGCCTTCCGTCAGCGTTACGGCGAAGCGATCACCGCGAAGACCCTTCCCCCCGGCGCTGACGCGTGGGCCGATGAGATCCCCGCCACCTATCCCTTTCATCCCCGCTACAAGAACGTGATTGCCCTGTTCAAGGAAAACCGGGAATTCCGCCAGACCCGCGGCGTGCTTGAACTGACCTCGCGGCTGCTCAAGTCCGTGTGGGAACGTTCCAGTGATGACGTGTACCTGGTCGGCCCCCAGCATTTCAATTTCTCGATCCCGGAAGTCCGGGAAAAACTGATCGAATATTCCGGCATGTCCGACGTGATCGCCCGGGACATCTGGGACAAGAACGGCGCGGCCCATGCCCAGGCGATCGACCAGGAAGCCAATGGCGACGCCGCGAGCCAGGTGGCCGCGCTGCTGTTCACGGCCAGTATGTCGAATGTCCCCAACGCCGTGCGGGGCCTCGTCCAGCACGAGTTGCTCCAGTGCCTGATCGCGCCCAACCGCGAAACCTCCGTGTTCCGGGACGCGTTCGAGCGCCTGCGCGGCGTCGCGTGGTACCTCCACAGGAGCGAAGACGAGCGCTATTATTTCGACCGCCAGGAAAACCTGACCAAGATGCTCCAGACCCTCGCGCGGAACGCGCCGGACAACAAGATCGACGAACTGATCCGGAACCATTTCGGGGACCTCTTCAAGCCAAACGCGAAACACGCCTACGAAGCGTTGCTCATTTTCCCGCGGCTGGAGGATGTCGCGGAGAACCTGCGCGGCCGGCGTGTCCTGGTCGTGCTGGAACCCTCCGGGGAGGTGCCTTCCAGCGAACTCCAGGCATTCTTCGAGCACACCCAGTGGAAAAACAACCTGCTGGTCCTTACCGGCCGGAACATTGGCCTGGCCGATCTGCGGATGAAAGCCTGCCTGCTGTATGCCGCTGAACGCGCGATGGATCGCGTGAAGGATAACCCGGTCCAGCGCGAGGAACTCGACGCCAAGCGCAACGAGTACAGGAAGGATTTTCATACCACCCTGCTGAGCATGTTCGACCAGTTGATCTTCCCGACCCAGCGGCCCAATCAGGAGGCCAGGCTGGAATGCAGGTCCCTGGAGTGTGAATACGACCCCGCGCGGCCCTTCAGCGGTGAGGATCAGGTCATCAGGACCCTGTGCGAACGCCCTGCCAAACTGATCCTTCAGCCCGACCAGGAGTACGACCTGCTGCGGGAGAAGATACTGGGCACGCTCTGGCCGGAAAACCAGGACGAGGCGCGCTGGGTAGACATCGTCGAGGAGGCCATGAAAAACCCCGCGATGCTGTGGGTGCCGCCGCGGGGGCTGGACACGGTGCTCCAGATGGCCTGCAAGCGCGGTCAGTGGAAGGACCTTGGCAACGGGTACGTCACCAGGAATCCCAGGCCCGATCCCCCGACCCTCCAGATTCAGGAGCAACCTGACCTGGGCGACGAAGGCTTCACCCGCCTGCGGCTGGAGGTGGCCAATGGCGGTCCCAACCCGGAAATCCATTACGCCGAAGACGCGGAGGTTTCCGAAAACAGTCCCACACTCCGGGAAAGTTCCCTGCGCACCCGGGCCATGCGGGTATCGTTTCTGGTCATCGATCCCACGACCCAGCCACCCCGGAAAAGCGAGCCCATCCGCTGGACCAACCAGATCAACATCCGCCACGAAGTGCTCACGGAACAGGGCACGCGGAAAGTCCGCCTGGACGCTTCGCCTTCCTCTTACAGTGACAGGGAGATCCGCTACACCCTGGACGGCTCCCACCCGCAGGATGGAACGCGGTACGAGGATGAACCCTTTGCCATCGGCGAAGGGGAATACCTGCTGCGGGTATACGCCAGGATCCAGTCCGTGGAAGCGACCGAACAGTTCACGATTCCCCGCAGGCAGGAAGGGCTCGCGGTCAAGCCTGACCACCCCCTCGTGGCCCGCGGCGATGGGTTCAAGAAAATCGATGGGCGGCGCGATGTATTTGAAGTCTTCAACTACATCCGGGACAGGAATATAACCTTCCAGGACATCATGATTACCGGTGGCCAGGGCAGTTCGACCCTTGTCCTGCAGGCAATCGGGGAGGTGAAGTTGTCCCATGAACAACTGAACCAGTTGCTAAACCTGATCTCCGATATCCTGCCCACGGACGCGCCCATCGTGTTCAAGTTCAAGCGCGTGGAGTGCGGGTCCGGCCGGGAATTCGAGGAATTCAACCGGCAATTCAACATCACCTGGAAACAGGAGGAAGTGAGCCAGTGAGCAAAGGTCCAGGCCGCTCGGCCGGTTTTGGCGCCCCCGCGGACAGCCGCCTGCCCCACTTCCGGGTCATCCTGCCCAGTCGTCGCAACGATCCCGTGGAAATCGTGGAGTACCGCGGGCCGGAAGAGGCCGCGAAGGAGGGGGGATTACGGGTGATCCGCGCCCGGCTGAGCCGGGAACGCTGGCGCGCCATAGCCGACACGGTGCGCCGGGAATTCAACGCCCGGTTGCGGGCGACGCGGCAACCCGCGGGCAAGTGGACGGGCGAAGAAGTGCCCCTGGATCGTCAACTGGGCCGGGAACTGTGCGTGCTGGCATGGGCCATCGAGCAGGCCTCCCCGGACCAGGTGGCCGTCATCACGCGCCAGTGGACCCTGCTGCGCCCGGAGGAGCGCTGGTGGCTGTTCATCAAGACCGCCGCGTGCGCCGGGCGCGCCGAGGACACCCACCGGGGCTGGCGGCAGGCCCTGTACCACGCCCTGTCCGATGGCGAGCCTCCCGCCCCGCGTGCCTCCCGGGGGGCTGCCGGGGATGATCATGATCCCCCGGATCTGCTGGCCTGGATGCTCACCCGCTCGACGGAATAAACCCAGGGAGTTCATGTCATGGCCGACACCCCAACGGTAACGCCTTTCGCCCTGAAGGACGCCCCCGCCCTGATCGAGCGGCTGCTGCCTGTCCAGCGCCTGTCCGTGGACGTTTACCGGGAGCGGATGGCCGGGTCGGGGCAGACCCTCACCTTTCTCGGGTCCTACTGGAAAGGCCGGAAGCCTCTCATCCTCAACAAGGCCTGCGTCCTCGGCTGCCTGCTGCCGGCCACCGACCAGCCCGAAAAGGACCTGGAAATCTTTGAATTGCTCATGGGCATGGACGAGGGTTCCCTGGCCGCCCGCTGGAAACGCCGCATCACCCCCCGGCAGGTGCTCGCCAGGGTGACCCTGGCCCGCGTGACCGACTATTTCGACGTGAAACCCGCGGGCGCGCTGCCCCTTTCCGCTCCCATCAGGGACATCGACTCGAATCCCCAGTACAAGGGGGTCAGGGTCACCTGGCGGGAGGACGTGCCCCTGGCACAGCGGCGCGCCCTCGAGGCCCTGTGCCTGCCCGAGGGTTCTTACCGGGGCCTCGCGGGCAACAAGGACTGCCGCAGGCCCGAGGAAACCCCCGGCGTCCATGATCACGTCTGGGACCGGGTCAACCAGCACCTTGGCACCTCGGCCCGTTCCTTTCCCGAGCTGGTGGAGCAACTGGGCGTCATGCGCTTCGGCCACCGGCCTCGGGTGGCCGACCCCTTCTGCGGTTCCGGACAGATTCCCTTCGAGGCGGCCCGGCTGGGATGCGACGCCATCGCCGCCGACCTCAACCCCGTGGCCTGCCTGCTCACGTGGGGAGCCTTTCACATTGCCGGCGCCCGTCCCGGGGAGCGGGACGCCGTCGCCCAGGCCCAGCGGGAACTGGTCGAAAAGGTCCAGGCCGAGATCGACGCCCTGGGCGTGGAAACCGACGGGCGCGGCGGGCGGCCCAAGGCCTTTCTGTACTGCCTCGAGGTCCGGTGTCCCCAGACCGGCTGGATGGTGCCGTTACTGCCCAGCCGGGTCATCAGCACCAGCCGCCGGGTCATCGCCGAACTCGTGCCCATTCCCGAAGCAAAGCGCTACCGGATCGCCTTGCGGGAGGGGGTGGACGACGCCGCCCTGGAGGCCGCGAAGGCGGGCACGGTCCGTTCCGAGGGCCGGGGGGGCAACACCTACGTGGAGCACACCGTGGACGGCCGACTGTATCGGATGTCCATGGCCGCGCTGCGGGGGGACGCGCCCGGCCCCGACGGCAGAACCCGGAACCGCCTGCGCCCCTGGGAAAAAACCGATTTCCGGCCCCGCCCCGACGACCTGTTCCAGGAGCGCCTGTATGCCATCGGCTGGGTCCGTCCCCGGCCATCCGGCGACGGTGCCCGCGGTACCGACGCGGAACACCCCGAAGAGGAAGCAGGCCGCGCGGTCACCGAGTTCCGGGAGGTCACGCCCGCCGACCTCGCCCGGGAAAAAATCGTCGAGGAATACCTCGCGCGTCACCTGGAGGCATGGCAGCGGGAAGGCTGGATTCCCGACATGCCTATCGAACCAGGAAAAGAAACGGAAAGACTCACGCATTCCCGCGGCTGGACGCACTGGCATCACCTCTTCACCCCCCGGCAACTCCTCGTCGCCGGACTCGTCAGAAAACACGCCGCCCCCTACAACATGAACTTCTTGTTTTCCTTGTTGAATAATAACTCCAAATTAAGCATATGGCATTCGGGTCGCGATTATGTTTGCGCGACCTTCTACAACCAGGCGTTGAACCCGCTGTATAACCACGGATGCCAGTCCTTCTGGTACGCCGGCCGTTTGTTCGATCCCCCCGCGTCTTACGAGGAGGTGAGGGGAAACGTCCAGGTCATGCCCATGGCGGCCCGGGAGTTCAGGGAGCCGGCGGACCTGTTCATTACCGATCCCCCCTACGGGGACGCGGTGAGTTACGAGGAAATCCTCGATTTCTTTATCGCGTGGGCCCGGCGGCACCCGCCCGCGCCCTTTGACCAGTGGGTCTGGGACAGCCGGCGCCCCCTGGCCATCCGGGGCGACGACGCCACCTTCCGCCACGGCATGATCGACGCCTACGAAAACCTGGCCCGCCTGATGCCCGACAACGGCCTGCAGGTCATCATGTTCACCCACCAGTCCGCGTCCCTCTGGGCCGATATGGCCCGGGTCGTCTGGGCCTCGGGGCTGCGGGTGACCGCCGCGTGGTACGTGGTCACCGAAACCGACAGCGCCCTGCGGGACGGCGCCTACGTCAAGGGTACCGTGCTGCTGGTCTGCCGCAAGCGCGCGGGGAATGAGCGGACGACCCGGGATGACCTGGAATGGGAAATCCAGGAGGCCGTTCGCCGCAAGGTGGAAGAACTCACCGGCCTCAACGAGCGGGTCCGCGGCAACCGGGGCCGCTCTGAAAACCTGTTTGAAGACGCGGACCTGCAGATGGCCGGGTACGCCGCCGCCCTCGAGACCCTCACCCGGTACGCCTATATCAATGGACGCGACATGATCCAGGAAGCCCGCGGCGCCCAGAACACCCGGGCCATGGCCTTCGTCGACGAACTGATCGCCTTCGCCGTGGAACTGGCCAACCGGCACCTGATTCCCCAGGGGCTCGCGCGGACCGTGTGGGAAAAACTCTCGCCCTCCGAGCGATTCTACCTGAAAATGGTGGAACTGGAGTCACGGGGCCTGCGTACCCTGGACAACTACCAGAACTTCGCCAAGGCCTTCCGGGTCGCGAATTTCCGCGACCTGATGGCCGTGGACAAGGCCAACAACGCCCGCCTGAAAGGGGCGGTGGAACTGGGGCGCGGTTACATGGAACGGACCGCGCTCCTCGGGGAGACGGCCACCCGGGCGGTGCTCTACGCC
>JAGPFE010000006.1 GCA_018056705.1 Candidatus Hydrogenedentota bacterium
GATCTCGGTGGTAGACGCCACGCGCATCCTGATGGATCACGGGCCCACGGGTGGCGACCTGAACGACGTGAAGATCACGCGAACCGTCGCGGCTGGCACGGACATCGTCGCGCTGGACGCGTTTGGCTCGGAGTTGCTGGGAAACAAGCCCGAACTGATCGGCACGATCCGGGTCGGCGCGGAATACGGGCTGGGCGTGATTGACTACAAGTCCCTGAACCCGAAAGAGGTAACCGCGGCGTGAGGCACCCGCGTCGTCCCCGTTCGTGGATGCAGTGGACCCGGCGTGTCAGTCAGGCCGTCTTTCTGCTGCTGTTCATCGGCCTGGCCATATCCGTGCGGCTGGGCGACGCGTCCTCGCCGGGGAAAGGACCCCGGTTTTTCTTCGACCTGGACCCGCTCACGGCCCTGGCCACGGCCCTGGCATCCCGTTCAATGGAAGTCATCGCGTGGCCAGCCGTGGTCCTGGTCGTGGCGACCGTGTTCCTGGGGCGGTTTTTCTGTGGATGGATCTGCCCGCTGGGAACGGTACACACCCTGGCAACAGCCCTGCGCCCCCGCAAACCCAGGGCCGCGGACAACCGGCGCACGCCATGGCACCGGGTGAAGTACTTCGTGCTGGTCGCCCTGCTGGTCATGGCCGTCTTCGGCGTGCACTGGACCGGCATTTTTGATCCCATTCCACTGATGTTCCGCAGCCTGACCACGTTCGTGCTGCCCGGCGCCCAGTACGGCATTGAAGACAGCGCGACCGCCGTCTATCAGGCCGATCCCCACATCGGTCCCGCGCGGGCCACCTGGATTACCGAACCGGTTTACCGGTTCTTCCGGAATTACGTATTCCAGGTAGACCGCCAGGCCCTGGATGGGGGTGTTTTTATCGCGTTCTGGTTCATACTGATCGTTGGGCTCAATTTCTGGAAACCGCGGTTCTGGTGTCGATACATCTGCCCACTGGGGGGATTGCTTGGCCTGCTGGCCCGCAAACCGTTGCTCCGCCTGCGGACGAAGGAAGGTACCTGCACGGGCTGCGGACTGTGCGCGATGGCCTGCCCGGCGGCCGCCCAGCCGGATCAGCCTGGCCAATGGTTGCCTTCCGAATGCTACGGCTGCTGGAACTGCGTGGCTTCCTGTTCCCGTGGCGGAATTACCTTTTCCTTCGCGAAGGCGGAAAATGGAAAGCGCCCGACGGTAGGTGAAGTGGATTTCTCCAGGCGGGCCGCCCTGGGTTCCGCCGTGGCGGGAGCCATCGCCGTGACGGGCTTCCGGCAAAGTCCACAGGCCCAGGAGGTGGTATACAACCCCTGGCTCATCCGTCCGCCGGGGGCGTTACCGGAGCGGGAATTCCTGCAGCGATGCATACAATGCGGCCTGTGCATGCGGGTCTGCCCCACCAACGCGTTGCACCCGTGCGCCCTCGAGGCGGGGCTTGAAGGGTTGTGGACACCGCGGCTGATTCCCAAGGTGGGCTACTGCGAGTACAACTGCACGCTGTGTGGCCAGGTATGTCCGACCGGCGCCATTCAGCCACTCACGGTCGAGGCCAAGCACCAGGTCAAACTGGGACTGGCCATGTTCAACAAGAACCGGTGCCTGCCCTACGCGTACGATCGGAACTGCATCATCTGCGAAGAACACTGCCCTGTTCCAGACAAGGCAATCTACTTCGTTGAGGAGGAGATCACGCGGCGGGACGGTTCAAAGATCGTGCTGAAACGGCCGCACGTAGACCCGGATAAATGCGTCGGGTGTGGGATCTGCGAGTGGAGTTGCGTGTTCCGGGATGAAGCCGCGGTGCGGGTAACCAGCGCCAATGAGTCCCGGAACAACGCGAACCAGCCCATCCTGCCGGGCGAAAGCGGAGACAGCCCCTACTGAATTCCTCATCCCACGGTTATGGGCCACCCATGGCCGTCAGCAGCAGTTCCCGGAGTTTCCGGGCCAGTTCCATCTCTTCCGCGGTTAACCCCGGGGTCACGAGAGAAAACTGGAAGGGATAGGCGTTCCACGTCATCCGGAACAGCAGCAGCCAGCAACAGAAAACCACGATGGCTACCCCGTTCATGGTCCCCAATTGCCGACGCAATACCCCCAGGCCAAAAGACACGCGGTCCCGAAAACGCGCGGCCTGGCCGGGCCACGCCCCAGGCGATGGACGCGCGGCCAGGTAAACTGACACGGCCACGGAAATACCCATCGGCAATGCCCCACACAAATACCACCACCCGAGCGACACATCCATGGACCGCAAGGTTCGAGGCCATCCAGCCAGCGTCATCAGCAGGAGTATTGTGAAAAGCAGGCCCGTCATCACGGGCGCAAGCACCTGGGAAAAAGACACGGGCAGGGTCTTCGCGACGCGCCATTGCTGCCCGAACAGGCGCACCAGCAATTCGACCAGCAGGCGCGAAACGCCGAACACGACCAGCACCGTAACGGCGCGCAGGATGGGCTGCCGCGCGGCGCGGTCGTAATCCGCCACCCGGGATTCCCAACTGTTGAAAAAATCGGCGGCCCGGGTTGACACCTCGTCCATGGCGCGTGACAGGGTATCCCCGCTGGTCGCGTTTCCCGCGCCGTCCGGAGACAATTCGCCCCGGATTTCCCTGGCAGTCCGCACCAGGTTCAGACCTGCCAGGATCTGCTCGAGATCCGGAAGACGATCTGGAAGCCCTCCCCTGATCATTCGGGCGCCGGTGGCTTCAACCAGTTCGCTCCACTCGCGCCAGGGTCCACCATGACGCGACAGGATGTCCCCCCGCGCGCGTTCGCGCAAAATGTCCGCCATAACATACAGCGGTGTCAACACCCACTGGGACATATCCCGGGCCACCCGCGCCTGCCACGCGCCCCCTTCGGGAAGCGTGGGATGCCAGAGGGGCGCCGGCAGAATCACCGGGGCGTCTGACGTGTTAGCCCGCGCGAGCACGGCTAACACGTCACCGGGATCGTCATGCTCAGAAAGGGACGCGCACAGCGCGGCAGCCTCGAGATATCTAGGCAGGACGTTGGGGGGCGACAGGGCGGCAGCCTCTCGAAACCGGTCCCTGGCCTCGAGAAAACGGCCGAGATGAAAAAGGGCACATCCAGACTTGATGGCCAGCAGGGCGTTCCGGGAATCCAGCCGGAAGGCCTGGTCGTATACCGAGGGAGCAAGATCGGGCTCCTCAACATCTCCGAGGGCCTCAAGATACCGGGGATTAGGCGTGGTGTTCAGCCGGGCGTCCTGCCGGGCCACGTTACGCAGCACGGCGCGGGCGGAGGGAGCGGGCAGGGTACGGGTCATGCGGAACATGGTTTCCAGCCTGGGTAACCTGAGATACTGATCGGCGAACCAGAGGGCTACCGTGGTGAGGACTACCGCTCCCACGAGGAACCGGAAGGTCCGGCGGGATCGACGGGTTTCCATGGCGCCGGCCCGTGTCGCGGCCATGACGCGTTCCGCGGGGGATGCTTCCGTTTCCGCCGGCAAGGCCCGGCCATCGTCCATTTAGCCCTCGCCTCCCATGCGCTTTCGGGCGTTACGTTTGCCCTCCTCCACGCCGGGCTGATCGAACGCGTTGACGTTATACAGTTTTCCGGCCATGGCAGTTTCCACTTCGAGCATATAGAGCAACTGGGCCACGGTGGAAGCGGTCACCCGGGGCAGGGTGATCCGAATGACGGGCCGGTGACTGGCCTTGAGCGCGTCCATGGTGCCCAGGAACTCGGCGTTCATGAGCTTGTTCATGGTTTTTCCGCGCAGGTAGTCCACGCCCGAAACCTGGGGCAGCACGTCCGGAACCCGCAGCGTGGCGTTGAACCGGCCCACGTCGATCATGGTGATGATCTTGTCGTTGGGACCTTCGCGGTACAACTGGATCTGGGAATGCTGGTCGGTGGCTCCGAGGGCCTTGACGGGGGTCTGGCCCGCAAACACCTCGGTGCCGTCCACGGCGAAGCGCTTGCCCAGGCTTTCGGCCCAGAGCTGGCGGTACCAGTCGGCGATATCCCGCAACGCGTCGGAATAGGGCATCATCACGGCGATGCGCTTGTTTTTCCGGGTGTCGAGCAGGTAATGCATCGCGGCGCGCAGGTAGGCGGGATTGAGCGTGACCGACGGAACGGAACACCGCGTGTCCATGCGCGCGCATCCCTCGCGCAGGCCGTCAAGGTCCATGCCCAGCATCGCCGCCGGAAACATGCCCACGGGCGAGAACACGGAGAAGCGTCCCCCGACATTCAGCGGAATTTCGAAGGAAACCAGGTCATAGGCGTCCGCGACGGGATGCAGCAGGCTTTTCGGCGCGTTCGGACCCTTGGGACTGGTGGTCACCACGAGGTGATCCTTCATCGCCGCGGCCCCCACTTCTTTTTCCAGTTTTTCCACGATAATCAGCAACTGGCAGATGGTTTCCGCGGTTTCACCCGACTTGGAAATGACGTTGTAAAGGGTCTTCCTGGGCGGGCACAGCCGCATCATCGTCTTGAAGGTATCCGGGTCGATGTTATCCATGACGAACAGTCGGGGATGCCCCTTGCGCGCGGCCCGGCTGAGCAGGTTCCAGTACGGGGGATTCAGCGCGCTGTTCAGGGCCGTGATCCCCAGGGCTGAACCGCCGATGCCCAGCACCACGAGGTTGTCGTACTTGAAAGAACTGAAACGCGCGGCCTTTTCACGAATATCCGAGAAAACCGCGTCATGCTTGTACAGGTCGTAAAACCCGTATTTACCCTGTTCCCGTTCCTGCAGCAACCGCTCGTGGGCCTCCAGCACCCGGGACTCGATTTCCAGCAGTTCGTTGTCGGTCACGCCGTGGAGAGCGGTCACCATGCCCGACTTGGCCCGGGACACATCGATCCGAATGTCCAACTGGTTACTCATGGCTGTCTGTGCTCCTGTGACGGTTAAAAAAGATCCGCAGTTCTTCCAGCATTTCCCGCAGGGGGGCCTTGGACAGCGTCACTTCAGGCAGGGATTTCAGAAACACCCCGCCATAACGCCGCGTCACCACGCGCCTGTCCAGAATGATCACGGAACCCCAATCCGCCCGATTCCGGATCAGTCTGCCGAAACCCTGGCGTAACTTGATGGCGGCTTGAGGCAGGGAATAATCCATGAACGCGTTACCTCCTTTTCGCTCGATCGCCTCGCACCGGGCCTCCTGAACAGGCTCGGTAGGCACGCGAAAAGGGAGTTTGGTTAATATAACACAGGTCAGGGCATCGCCCGAAACATCGATGCCTTCCCAGAAACTGTCGGTGGCGAACAGCACGCTGGATCGATCGCGCCGGAAGGTATCCAGCAGTTTCCCGCGGGGTGCCCCTCCCTGCCAGAGGGGGTTGATGCCCATGTGCCGCAGGGGCTGTTCGAGATCCCGGAACGCCCGGCGCAGCGACTGGAAAGAGGTGAACAGCACGAGGGCGTGACCCCGGGTCACCTCGAAGATCTGGAGCAGGGCATCGCTCAACCAGGCCGAAAATTCCTGCCGGTCGGGTTCCGGGCCATCGGTGGGAATGGCCAGCAGGGCCTGCGCGCGAAAATCGAAGGGAGAGGTCAGCATCATCTGGTCCAGCCGGGATGCCGCGACCCTGTCCACCCCCACGCGGCGGGAAAAGAACCCAAAATCCCGGCTGACCGTGAGGGTAGCGGAGGTCATGACCACCGCGCGCATCCGATCATACACCCCTTCGCTCAGATGTCCGGCCACTTCCAGCGGACACCGGAACAGCCGGATGAACCGGTCACTACCGCGGTCGGTTTCCACCCATCGGACCTCGTTATCAGCATGTTCTTCGGCGAGCATGGCCGCTAGAATCAGGCCTGTCCCGCGCAGGCGCTCTGCCAGGGCGGTCAGTTCCAGCACCTCGCCCAGCAGGGGTGGTTCCTCGCCGGGGCGATTGGGGGGAACCTGCTTCAGGCCCTCGATGAGATGGTCCAGTTCCCGGGCCAGGCGGGCCACCGATTCCACCGCGGGCAGCACGATCCCGGCACCAACCTGTCGCACCTCTTCCCGGGCGGTTTCGGCAGGGGTGATCCGCCACTTGACTTCACGGGGACCTTCCTCCACCCGGGACTCGGCCAGTTGCTTCAGGGCCAGGAACGCCTCCCGCGTGGATACCGTCACGGCATCACAGGCAGGCGTTATCCGCTGGTTGATGAGATCCGTCAGCACGCCGTAGGTGTCCACGTCCAGGCCGGCGCAATCCCGAAGCAGCTTGAGTTCGAGCAGGGGAAGCAATCCCCGGGTCTTGCCGCCCTCGCCGTGACGCAGGCGACGCAAAGTCTGTTCCACCGTTCCCCAGGAACAGGAATCGCCCAGGTACTCGGTGGCGGAGTCCTCAATACCGTGGGCCTCGTCGAAAATCACCCGTCGGAAAGAAGGCAGCACGGCGGCCTCGTTGTAAATGTCCCGTTCTTTCCTGATCGCGAGGTCCGCGAAGAACAGGTGGTGATTCACCACGAGAATATCGGCCCGGGCCATGGCCCGACGGGCTTTCGCCACGAAACACTGCTGCAGGGCGGGACAGGCACTGCCCTGGCAGGTATCGGCCTCGCTGTTTACCCGGTCCCAGACCGCCCGGGCAGGTTCAAAGGGCAGGTCGGACAGGCTGCCGTCCTGGGTAACCGACGCCCATTCCGCGATGGCCGAAAACTGTTCGCGCATGGTCGCGTCATCGAACAGGGTGCTCTCTTCCAGCGCGCGGGCCAGCTTGCGCCGACAGAGGTAATTCCCGCGTCCCTTGACCAGGCAAGCCTCAAAGGGGTAATCGGGCAGCGCTTGCCGCAGCAGGGGTATGTCCTTGTGCATCAGTTGTTCCTGCAGCGTGATGGTCCGGGTAGAGACCACCACCCGCTCGCGGTTGCGAACCGTCCACAAGATGGCCGGCACAAGGTAAGCCAGCGTTTTGCCCACGCCCGTGGGCGCTTCAATGACCGCGACTCGTTCTTCGTTGAAGGCCCGCGCCACAGCCGCGGCCATTTCGATCTGCTGGGGACGATGCTCATAGGCCCCCAGTACCCGGGCGACGGGGCCATCCCCGGCGAGCAGGGCCGTGATCTCGTCCACTTCGACGGGTCGGATCAGCTCGGGGAGAAACGGTTCGACCACGACATACACGCGGGTCACATCGTTATCCACGATGAAAGAACCGTGCCCATCCCCGGCAAACCGCGCGGAGAGCAATAAGTCGGCTTCGCTCGGACGGAGATCCCCGCCGGGATGATTGTGAATCAGGACCTCTCGGGCGCGCAGGCCCTCAAACACGGCCGGCACGGCCCCCTGGTTTCCCCGGGCCAGGACCCGGGCTTCGACGATGGTACCCGACGCGTCCGGCGTGCCCGCGATGAATACTTCAGCCCCGTCCGCGGCCCGTACCGCGTCACGAATAAACGCCTGAATTTCCGGGCTGATCCGGTGGTCTGCCGGCTCGCCCGGCAGGGCCATCGCGCCTTTGGGATTGAAAGCCATCCGCTGTCCCGGCCTTTGGGTTCCAGGCGGATATTGTACACCAGTAACGCGGCCCTTCGGGGCGGATAGCCGCATGGAACGCGTCGGCGGCCTTCAACGAGCCTGCTGGCGGTACTGTTCCAGTCGTTGCAGCCACGTGGTTTCCGCCACGCGAAGCGTCACCCCCTCCGCGCGGGGCGTGGTCGATGGAGCCACCTGAAGCCGCGCCCGGACAGTGGAGGGATACGCCCGCGCCATCGAGGTATCCCCCCCGCCCGTGGATTTCTGCGCCAGGCCGCCCCGAATCGCTCGATCCATGTTCCTGGGGGCCGCGCGGCGGGATCGCTCATCTTTCAGGAAACCCGTGACAGACTTTTCGCCGGATTTCACCAGGGTATTGGGATCCGTTCCGTATTCGTAAAGAATCACCGGGCCATACGCGCCCGTGCCCAGCGCGATCTCCTCGAGATACGCGTCGTTGCCCGCGCGGTAGTACGCCATGGCATCCAGCCAGTCGAAGGGCAATCCTTCCACGTAATCCACCGCGCCCAGGATACGTCCTTCCGAAAATCCATCGTTATACCCGTCGGAAAAGCCGCCGTCCAGGTATTCCACGTGCTGGTCGCGCGCCAGGAATTCCTGCCAGTTCGGGCCATAGCCCACGTCATATCCCTCGCTGAAGCCGATGGTGAACGCGTCGTCATAGGCGACAAAGTAGCCGTCGTTGTAGGCGTACCATACACCGTCCCAGAATCCGGCCTCGTAGGGTGGTGATTCCACGTACGGCAGGGTACCCCCCTGGTAGTAGATGGGCCCCCCGTCCCGGGTATAGAAACTGTCGTCGTACCCTTTCCAGTAGTAGTCATCCCGCAGGAAACCGTCATTGAAGCCAAGGTCATACTCCGCCTGGGCATCAACCATTCCGCCTGTCGCGGCATCCTGATCATAGACCTGTCCAGGGGTTACGGGACATCCCGAAAGGATCAGCAACGCCCACAGCCCCGCCACGTTGAACAGAACGTGTCCACGCGATCGATCATGACGCATAAGCCGGTTCCTTGTTCCTGGTCGCGGACGTTATCGCATGCGGCTGAAGCCACCGGCAGCCCCGCCCCGCGCGGAGGGCGCGGTGGGCGTGATCACGGGGGCCACCCGGGGACTGAACTGGCGCGACGGCACTTCAAAGCGAGGCGAAGGATGGGAAATCTCGGCAATCCTCGGGGAGCGGCTCATCGGCTGTTCCACGCGCGGGATGGCCACTTCGTCAAATCGCCTGGCCGTTTCTGGCATCACGGATGGAACCCGGGGTGGCGCGACTTCCTTCCCGCCAGTCAATCCAGATAACCCCGTCATGGGACGCGAAGAACCTGTCATCGGTCTAAAGCCTGGACTGGAGGGCATGGTTGGAACGATGTCCCGCGTGACAGAGGGTGCGGAAGTGACCGCCGGAAAACGCGGATCCAGTCCCCGTGTAGACGGAACGATTGTCCGGCCACGGTTGGTATCGCGGGACCGATCCGTATCGGCCGACGGTCGAGAGGGCGGCGTGGTTGGCCGCGTGGTGCTTCCGCTTCCGCTGGAGCCCCGGCTTCTGCCAGGCAACATGGGCGATGCCGGTTCCATGTCGCGTACCGCTACGCGGGGGGCGAACTCCGGCACGGTATCCGTCGGCCGGGTCTCCGGAACACGAACGGGCGTACGCGCGGGACCTTTCTGTTCAGGAACAGCCATGGTTTCCGGTCGGATCGTCCGGGACTCCCGGTTCACCGGGACAGGAGACCGGTCCACGGTGACCGGCGAGGAAGCAGCCGGAGAACCCTGGTCCCCTCCTGCCGAAGAACGCCCCACGTTCACGAAGGGACGGTGCGGCGTGGTATTGGTAAAGGTGGGCACACCAGCAGATGCCTCGTTCTCCTGGAATCCAGAACGTGGTGAACGCGCGGCACCTCCCCGTGGCGTACGCAAGGCATGCGTCCTTTCCAGGGGAGTCGCCATGCCTGGCACACTGGCCTGGGCCGCATCCGAGGCACGTGACGCGGCGACTGGCCGGCCCATGCCGGAAACAGGTAATTCCCGGGCCGCGGTGGACGCACCCGCGGGCCTCGCGGGGATTTCATAGGTGTCCTTGGCCATTTGCGCCCGGATCCTGCGGTCGATGCCACCCGTGGGCTGGGTCGCGGACAGGTTTTCCGGTAACCGCACCGACCGGGGCGACAATGCGGTCCGATTATCCGCCGTCAGGGGCGTGGTACGGACCGAGCGGTTTATGCCGTCCCGGACGGTCGTTCCGGCCTGTTGGGTGGGTTGAAACGTTGCCCGGGCTACCCTTGACTCCAGCACCTGGGCCCGCGCGGACGGCGTCACATCTTCGGCCAGCAACGCCTGGGGCACGCCCCGGATACTTCGCGGCGGGTTGTAATCCCGCACCCGGATGGTATCCTCCGGATACACGGGACGCGGCACGCGCCGAGGATAACTGGTATTCACGTAGATGTTCCAGATATTGACCTGGGTCACGGGAACCGTGCGGACGACATCGACGATAGCCGGCGTCGCGGGATACACCACGGCACAGCCCGTGGTAACGTACGTGGCTGGCATCCAGCTGACCGCGGCAACGCTGAAGGAGAGGTCCCCCACGCTGAACACCGCCGCGTCCGCCACCAGCACGGGCCGGGCGTAAAAGTCGCAGGGCGCCCAAAGGAACCGATCGCCCACGCTGATGGTCACGGCCCACGCGGGACTCCAGACGGGATCATACGTCCAGACCCATCCGTACGCGCTCACGTAACGCCAGCGGCCGTAATGTTCCGTCACGTAACAGAACGGATAGGCTCCCACCCAGACATGGCCCACGGCGGGCACGTAGTTCCAGTACCCGTAGCGGAAGGGCACGTAATCGACTATGACCGGTCGCCAGCAGGGACGGTCGTCGATATACACCCAGGTGCCATTGGTGGCCAGTTCCGCGGCCCCGATGGCGGATACCACGGGAATCTCCCGGGGCAGGGTCTTGACGCCATTGGCCAGCAGGGCGGCGCGATCGGCGTTCCACTGGTCAAAGGCGTCTGACTGGCTTCGATCGATGGCCACCGGATCGGAGGGCAACATTCCAGGATCCACCCAGACCCGGTATCCCTGGGATACCCGGACAGATCCGCCATTATCCGTCCGTACTTCCGCGCTTCCCCAGCGGACAGTTACCGTTACCCCCCCGTTATCCACGATGTCCACCCGGACGGCGCTGTCGGCGTAGACCTCGACGTTACCCGCAGGCGTCTGCATCAGGCATTGCCCGGGCGCGCCGACCAGCCGCTGCACGTAAAAAGAACCGATCCATCCCCGGAACTGGAACGATGGCGTGAGGGCAACCAGTTCCACCTTGCTGGCGTCCGCCATCCGGAGAAACGTACCGCCGGCAAACTCCAGTTCCGAAGCCCCCCCTTCATCGACCCACAGGGTATCGCCGGGTAGCGCGAGGGTGTTGATGGACACCCGTGACCAGTCCGTGTCTTTCAAACCGCGGATGAGCATTCCGCCCCCGTCGAAACTGACACGACCGTGAGGCGGCGGGGCCACTTCATCCGCGCGCACCATGCCGGGTAACACCACCACCGCCACCGGCACCACGACGGTCATCAGGAAACGCAGCGATCCGGCCAATCCATGATCCCGATCGCGTCTACGCCGTATCGTGTTCATGTCCGTACTCCACGCGATCCATGTCGCGTTTCAACCACGTTCACTTTGCGACTCTATATAATAGGACGACCCGGCCGGACCGGTTATTCACGGTCGCCGCGGCATGGCGGCCCCATCGTAAACCGGTGTTTTGGAATACGTGGCGTTTCCTGTTAGGATAACGGCATGACACCAAGGGAATGCTGGCAGGAATTCATGGGGAATCTGACCCCGGCGGAGTTCATGGCGTTTTTTGACGCGGGCGAACCGGGGGATTGTGTGAGAAACAGTCCGTTTGTCAAGAAAATACCGGACTTCATGGGTATCATCCGCCGGGGAACCTGGAAGGAAACCTTCGCGCCGGGTCGGGAACAGATTAACCGACTGGCCCTGGAAGAACTATTGATCGAATACCTGGAACAGACCCGGCAGGAATGGGAAGAATTGGTGCGGGAGGTCAGGCATTCCCGAAAGGCCAACCACGCAGATTCGGACGATCGAAACGCCGCGGGCGGCATCAACCCCGCCGCCACGTCCGGCAATCCGCCAACGTCCTCCTGAACCGTCGATGGGACCATCATGACGACGAGCAGGGATCCCGCCATCTTCTTCCACGCGCCCAACTGGCTGGGGGACGCCGTAATGGCCACGCCAGCCCTGCGGGCCACGCGCGCGAACTGGCCAGGCTATAAAATCATCCTCGCGGGCACCCCGACCGCCTGTGATGTATTACAAGGCCTTTCATTCTTCGATGAAACCATCGTCATTCCGCCACGGGCCGGCCTGGGAAAGATGCTCGATATCGCGCGCGCCATCCGGCGCGACCACGCCGTGGATGCCGCGATCATCCTCCCCCATTCACTCCGCGCGGCCCTGCTGGCCTGGCTGATCGGCGCCCGGCGGCGGCTAGGTATCGACCGGGGTGGACGCCGGTGGTTCCTGACCGATCCCGTACCCCCCCGGCGTAACGGCAAACGGATCGTTCCCGAGTACATGGTGCTCGAGTACCTGCGGGTGGTGGCAGCAGCCGGCGGACAGGCCGATGATTCGGGCCCCTGCCTCGCCGTGTCGGCAATGGCCAGAAAACGCGTGGCCGAAACGCTGCCGCGGGATGAGCGTCCGGTGGTGGCCATTGCCCCGGGCGCGGCGTTTGGTCCGAGCAAGCGATGGTACCCGGAACGGTTCGCGGCGGTGGCAGATCAGATGGCCCGGGAATGGAACGCCACGATCGTCCTGCTGACGGGACCGGGAGAAGAAGCCATCCGCGCGGCCACGCGCCAGGCTGCCCACGTTCCGTTGCGGGAAATCCGGGAAGGCGGTATCGAGACCCTGAAAGCCCTGATCGAACGGGCGGACCTGCTCATCACGAACGACAGCGGTCCCCGGCACATCGCGGTGGCACTGGGCACGCCGGTCATCTGCGTGATGGGCCCCACCTCCCCGGCCTACACGGATGGCCCATGGGAAAAAGGGACCATTGTCAGGGTGCCGATGCCCTGCGCGCCCTGCCAGCAACCCCTGTGCCCCCTCGAACACCACGCGTGCATGCGGGATGTCACGGTGGACATGGTAGTAAGCGCCGCCCGGCCATGGCTGAAGGACGCCACCACCCGCCTCCCCAGCCGTGGGACTGGGACCAACCATATATCCGCGACCGAGTCGCTCGACAACGGGGAGCATGACGCGCAATGAAGACGGTGTATGTCGTCACCATGTGGTCCGGCGGACGACCGGCCAAGAAATGGAAAACCGAAACCCAGCCCGAACCCTTGCCCATGGGAACGGGCGTAACCTTCATCAGCCTCGCAACCAGGCTACGGGTCACGGTCATTGGAAGCGTGTCGGTAGAAGAATACGAATCAGGAAAAGAAGAGATCGAGACGGGACAGTACGAGCCCGCGCCCGACACGGACCGGCTGGAGCGGCTATATTAGATCGTCACCGGGCCCAGATAACCCGGTCGACCAGGGGCAGGTAGTCCGACCAGTCCTGGCCACGGCTACGGGTTTCCCGGATCACGCGCAGGAACGCTTCCGTCTGGGCATCCAGGTTATCAATAAAATGCAGGGCCACCGCCTCGGCGGTCCTGGGCGTGACGGGCGATCCGTTCTGAAGTTCACCGTGGTGCGAGAGCACGCAGTGGATCAGCCGCAGGCGCAATTCTTCCGGAAAGGTATCGAGGCGGGCGATGGCGCGCTCCAGCAAGGTGGCACCCAGGTGGAGGTGACCCAGTAATTTCCCCGCGTCGGTGTAATCCACCACGAGGTCGTGGGTCATTTCCTCCAGTTTGCCGATATCGTGGAAAAAAATGGCTGTCACCAGCAGGTCCCGGTTCAATTCGGGGAACAACTCGCACAGCGTTTCCGCGAGACAGGTCATTTCCAGGCAATGACGCAGAAGGCCCCCGGCGTATTCGTGATGCCATTTCTTTCCCGCGGACGCGAGGCAGAACCGGTCCATCAACTGGGTATCATCGAGAAAAACCCGCAACAGTCGTTTCAGGTCCGGGTGTTCCACTTCCCGTAGTTTGGCCAGGTACCGCTCGCGATCCTCCGTGGGATCCTGGCTCGTGCCTTTCAGGTCCGCGAGATCGTAATCCCCCGGGTTCAGCGCGGCAATCGATTCGATCCGAATCTGCGGCCGTCCCTGAAACGTGTGCACCATGCCGCGCGCGGCGACCACGTCCCCCACCTCAAACAGGCGGCTCAGCGCGTCCACGCCATCCCAGGCGACCGCGCCGATCTCCCCTGTCTTATCCCGTAACACCAGGCCCAGAAACCTGCCGCCGTTCTGTCGGGCACGCAAATCCTTCCGGACTACCAGGAAATAATCATTCACCCGGTCGCCATCTCTTAACTCAGCCACGTACTGACGTTTCATGCGTTGTTATTCCGGAACCTCAGGGTTGGTTATCCCATGCCTTCGTTGGTTGATTTATCCATTTCTTTACGGCGCTGCTGGCGCTGCTGTTCCCGTTTTTCGTCCCGCTGTCGCTCTTCCTCGGTCTTTTCGGGTTCCGGAATCGCGCCGGTGGCGGGATCAGGCACGGCGAACAGGTAGACCCGCTGTTCCAGCGCACCGGTGCCGGTAATGCCTCCCCAGTGCACCGCGTACACGCCGGGAGAAAGTTGGGTATCGGGAACAATCACGTACAGCGTGCCGTCCGGATCGTCCACCGGGCGCAGGGTAATGGACACCCGCGCATCCGCCACCCAGACCGCCTGGTAGTATGTTTCCTCGGCCTGCCGTTTCTCGGCAGCAGTGTTACCGGACGTGGTGGTCTTCACCCCGGCACGCTTTCGGGCGGACAACGCGTCGGACGGCGCGGCCAATGCCCGGCGTAGACGCCACAACCGGGTTTCCCGCATGGGCATCCGGGCGGCCACCAGGAACCGGTCCGAGGCGGGATCGGGAAACGCGTCCGGCCCACCGGAAAACACCGGCTTCGGAAAAAGAATCGATGGAACCACGGTCAGGGCCGGTGTCGGCCCCACGTCTCGAACCATAAAAACGGCAGGACGGGCAACGTCCAAGGGTCGATAGTGTCCCTTTTCCGCCAGGTAAACCCCTTCCACGGAAGGCACCGGCCATAATCGGGGTACTTCAGCCACCCGGTTCCATATCGTGCCGAGATCGGAAGAAATCGGAAGGATAACGCGGGTATAGCCGCTTTTCATGAAAACGATCTTGCCGGGACAGCGCGTCGCCCCCAGTCGGTATCGACCCAGCGGATCGGACAGCCCCGAACGCGCGGGATCTTCCCCGGCAACCGTGACCGCCACCCCCGGCAAGGGTTGCCCCAGCCAGTCTTCCACCTTCCCTTCGATGAACATCCCGGGGTACCCCGCGCAACCGGTAACCCCGCACAACACGCCCGCGATAACCGGAACGATCCACGCCGTCAGCCGTATTATGCCACCCGTTCGTTGCATTCCCGCATGAACCTGGCGCCCACGCGCGCGCTTTCCAGTGAATCCGTCGCCGATTCGTCCTGTTCGACGAAATACCACCGCGCGCCAGCCCGGGCGGCTTCCGGAAGAATCTTTCCCCAGGGCATTTCGCCCTGTCCAAGCTCCGTCAGGCGGGGCATACCATCCCCCGGAGCGCGGGTATAGTCCTTCGCGTGCAGCAACGGACACCTGCCCGCGCAACGACGTAACAGTTCACACACGTCCGCGCCGGCCAGTGCCGCCCAGCAGGTATCGAGTTCAATGAGCAGATGTTCCGGATCAGCCGAGGCCAACAGCAACTCAAAAGGAACCGACCCGTCCGACAGCGGCACGAACTCATGCGAGTGATTGTGGTAGCACAACCATAATCCTTCCCGGCGGAACTGAACCCCCATCTCGTCCAGCCGGGCACCCGCAGTCCGCCAGGCGTCACGGTCCGGACAAAGTTCCGGTCCCAGCCAGGGCACCACAACCCATGACACGCCAAACTTCTGGGCGATACGCGTCACCTGGTCCCCCTGGTGAACCAGGGTCTCATAGGGCACGTGCATGCTGACGGGCGTAAGGCCTTCCCGCCGGAGCATCGTCATGAATTCTTCGGGGGATCTGCCATGAAAACCGGCCGTTTCGACATACTCGTATCCCGCTTCCCGGATCTGGCGCAACGTCGCGGGAAGATCCCGGTCGAGGTGATCCCTGACCGTGTATAACTGGAGACCGAATGGGTATTTCATTATTCCGCTCCGGCAGTATCCGTCCTAATAGTAAACGGAGCAGCGGGACAAATCCCACTGCTCCCGGTAATTCGGCCTGAATGCCCGTTTATTCTTCTTCCTGCTTGTACTCGCCCAGCCCGACCAGTTCTATGCGCGCCTGCAGGGAACCATCACCGAGCCTGTTCCCCAGCCGCAGGATGCGGGTGTATCCCCCGGGACGCTCCTGGAACGCCGGACCGATGGTGGTAAAGAGTTTTCTCACCACCTCGTTATCCCGCAAGAGCGCGAAGGCGCGGCGACGGTTGGCCAGCGTGTCCTTCCTGGCCATCGTGATGATGGGTTCGGCAAACCGGCGCAATTCCTTGGCCTTGAAAATGCCCGTGGTGATGGCATCATGCCGGAACAGGGCAACGGCCAGGCTGCGCATGGTCGCCTCCCGGTGGGCCATGTCTCTGCCAAGTCTTCTTCCCGCTTTTCTATGACGCATGGGGTGATTCCTTCCGCTTATTGATCTGCCTTGTCAAGATCATCGTCATCGTCTTCGTTATCGTCGTCTTCGCCGTGGACCGGTCCACCCAGAGATCCGGGAATCGCCGGAGGCACTCCCCGCACGGTCATACCCAGGGACAGGCCGAGTTCAGCCACCTTTTCCCGGATTTCTTCCAGGCTCTTCTTGCCGAAATTCGGCAGTTTGAGCAGGTCGCCCTCGGTAAACTGAACCAGTTGGCCAATCATGGAAACACCGGCCGCCCGCAGGCAGTTGCTCGCGCGCGCGCTCAACTCAAGCTTGGAAACCGGCTCAAGCATCTCCGGGTTGATCTGCTCGCCCGGCAGGGACGTTTCGGTACCTTCCTCGACGCGGAGGTCCTTGAAGTCACAGAAGATCCTGAAGTGGTTAATCAGGATCTCGGCGGATTTTTTAAGAGCCTCTTCGGGGGTAATGGCGCCGGTGGTCCAGATGTCCAGGATGAGCCGGTCATAATCGGTCATCTGGCCCACCCGCGCGTCTTCAATGATGAAGTTCACGCGGGTTACCGGGGAAAAATTGGCGTCCATGTAGATGGTGCCCAGCGGCGCGTGAGGCTGCTCCAGTTGCTCGGAAAGCACGAAGCCGTAGCCGTTGTCCACCTTGATTTCCATGGTCACCGACGCGGCATCGGACACGGCAGTAAAAATCAACTGTTCGGGATTGAACACGTCCACCGGCTGCCCCGCGAACAGGTCGCCCGCGGTAACGGCCCCCGCGCCTTTCTTCTGGAATTTGAAAATGATGGAATTCGGTTCATTCAGCCGGACCCGGCATGCCTTGATGTTCAGGACGATCTCGGATACGTCTTCTTTGACCCCATCAATGGCCATGAACTCGTGAGAGGCTTCTTCGAACCGGACGGCCGTCACGGCACTACCCGGGATGGATGCCAGCAGCACGCGCCGCAAGGCGTTACCGACCGTGGTACCGTACCCCCGTTCAAACGGTTCCACGACGATCCGGGCATAATTGGGATCGTCTCCCGTTTCGACTTTGTAGCCCTGAGGAATGGTAAATTCACGATTAACCATGGTTGCTCAGCCTTTCCTGTCCACCGTCCGCCAGATTCCCCCCGCGCGGCGTCACGTTCGCCGGCAGGACAGCAGCCATGTCACACGCGCCGCCGTTTCCGGGGACGGCAACCGTTGTGAGGAATCGGCGTGACGTCCCGGATGAGCGTGACCGTAAGGCCGGAAGCCTGGATGGCGCGGATCGACGATTCCCGTCCCGCGCCTGGACCACTCACGTAAGCGCGCACTTCCCGCAGGCCCATGTCGCGGGCCTTGCTGGCGGCCTGTTCAGCAGCCACCTGCGCGGCAAAGGCCGTGCTCTTTCTGGATCCGGAAAATCCGACCTGGCCGGCGCTGGACCAGGAAATGACATTACCCTGCATGTCGGTAATGCTGATGATGGTGTTGTTGAAGGTAGCCTGGATGTGGGCAATACCCGAGGTCACATTCAGGGCCACCTTGCGGCGTTTGCTTTTCGCGCCACGACCTTCTTTTGCTGCCACGTTTCAATCTCCTGAAACTGAAAATCACCTGGTTGCGGTTCACGCGAATACCACGGGTAAACTTACTTCTTCTTCTTGACCGCGATGCGGCGAGGCCCTTTACGGGTCCGGGCATTGGTATGGGTCCTCTGCCCCCTTACCGGCAGACCACGCTTGTGGCGGATGCCCCGGTAACAGTTAATGTCCATCAGGCGTTTGATGCTGGCGGAAACTTCACGCCGCAGGTCACCTTCCACCTTGTACTCGTTCTGGATGTCCGCGGCGATGCGCGCCACCTCGTCATCGGTCAGATCGCGCACGCGGGTGTCCGGATTCACGCCGGTCCGCTCGAGAATCTGACGGGCCCGGGTGGGACCGATGCCGTAAATGGCCTGCAATCCCGCTTCCACCCGTTTTTCCCGGGGCAGGTCAACGCCAATGATACGGGCCATGAACCAACTCTCCTTTTCTCACGCGTGCCCGCGGGCACGTCATTTCTGCCGATAGATGATGCGACCGCGTGTCAGGTCGTAGGGAGACATCTCCACCTTGACGGTATCCCCGGGCAGGATACGGATATAATTCATCCGCATTTTCCCGGAAATATGCGCCAGCACTTTGTGACCGTTTTTCAACTGCACCCTGAACATGGCGTTCGGGAGCGTCTCCACCACGGTCCCTTCTACCTCAATCGCGCCTTCTTTCATTCGCTCCTTGCGTCTCACATTCCCGGCGGAAAATCCGCGTGCCCAGGTAACACGCCCCACCTGAGAGCGTTGCCCTGCGAGAGGATTTCTCCACCGTTTTTCCGGACGATAATGCTGTGCTCGAAATGAGCACTCGGCTTACCGTCCGCCGTCACCACCGTCCATCCGTCATTCAGCACCCGCACCTTGTGGGTGCCCATATTCACCATCGGCTCTATCGCCAGGGCCATGCCTTCGCGCAGCATCGGGCCCTCGCGGCCGCAATCAAAGTTGTAAACCTGCGGTTCCTCGTGCATGGCCGTTCCGATGCCATGGCCCACGAAATCCCGCACGACACCATAGCCCGCGCGTCGGCATTCGGTCTCCACGGCCACGCCGATATCCCGAAGATGATTACCTTCCCGCGCGGCCAGGATCGCCATCGCCAAGGCCCGGTCGGTCACTTCCAGCAACCGGCGTTTTTCTTCACTGATCGCGCCGCAGGGCACGGTCACCGCCGCGTCACCGTAATATCCTTCCCAGATGGTTCCCACATCCAGGGAGACGATTTCACCTTCACGAAGGCGTCGCTTTCCGGGAATCCCATGGACCACCTGGTCGTCTATGGACACGCAAATGGTCGCCGGAAATCCCCGGTAGCCTTTGAAGGCCGGGCGGGCGCCCCGTTCGCGAATCAGGGTTTCCGCGGCATGATCCAGTTCCGCCGTAGTCACGCCGGGCGCGACCATGCTGGCCAGCATCTCGAGGACCTCCGCGACGATACGATTGGCCTGACGCATCAGGTTAATTTCCTGTTCCGCGCGTATGGCAATCATCCGCCGCTGGCCCCCGCCCCGCCGGTCCGAGGATTCATCGGAAAACGGGCATTCAATTGTATCTTATCCAGAATGTCCCGTTCCACCTTTTCGGGGGTTCCCCGATCCAGTGTTCCCGGGAATATTGCTGAAAACCGCATTACAGCCTGCGCGAGCGAATCCGCCCACGCCCACTGGTAAAGCCATCATAATGGCGCATCACGAGGTGCTGCTCGATCTGCTTGATCGTGTCAAGGGCCACCCCCACCAGAATGAGCAGGGTGGTACCCCCAAAGAAGTGCACCAGGTTGGCGTCCGGAATCTGAAACAGCGTGAAAATGACCTTGGGAATCAGGGCCACACCCGCCAGGAAAATGGCACCGACAGTCGTCACCCGCAACATGACCGTGTTCAGATAATCCGCCGTCGCCTTACCTGGCCGTACTCCGACCACTACGCCACCGTACTTTTTCAGGTTATCCGCCATTTCCACCGGATTGAAGATGATCGCGGTGTAGAAGAACGTAAAGAAAATGATCAGTGCCGCGTAGATGATGCTGTACGGCCACCCGAAGGGATAGAAAATAATGTTGATGGCATTTTCCAGCCAGGGAATGGTCACGTACTGCGCCAGGCTGCCGGGCAGCATGAGCAGGGAACTGGCGAAAATGATGGGGATCACGCCGGCCTGGTTGACCCGAAGGGGCAAATAGGTGCGGGTTCCCCCCGCCATGCCGCGTCCCTTGATTTGACGGGGATACTGGACGGGGATCCGGCGCTGGGCAGTAGTCACCACGATGGCGCCAGCCACCACGGCCACCATGAGGAACACCAGCGCGACCGCCTGCAGGGGCTGAATCTGGTCATTACCGAGCATGCGGAACATGTTGATCACCGCGCTGGGCATGTCCGCCACGATACCCACGAAAATCAGCAGGGAGATTCCGTTTCCCACGCCGTTTTCGCTGATCTGTTCGCCCATCCACATCAGGAAGGCCGTCCCGGTGGTCAGGGTCACCATGGAGACGAATATGAACATGAACCCGGGATGCGGCACGATTTCCCGGCCCATGCCCTGGAGGAAAAGCGCGATACCCACCGACTGGAACAGGCACAGCACGATCGTCCCATAGCGGGTGTAATCATTAATTTTCTTCTGTCCTTCCTGCCCGGACTTCTGGAGTTGTTCCAGCGCGGGAATCACCGGAATGAGCAGGGACAGAATAATCGACGCCGTGATGTAGGGCAGGATCCCCAGAGCGAAAACGGTGGCGCGGCTGAACGCGCCGCCCGTGAACATGTCATAAAACCCGAGCAGGCCCGCGCCACTCTGTCCGAGTTTCTCCACGAGGGCCGCACCGTCCACGCCGGGCATCGGAACGAACGAGCCGAGCCGATACAGCACCAGCATGACCAGGGTGAATATGATCCGGTTTTTCAGTTCCGGAATCTTAAACGCGTTTCTGAAGGCTTCCAACGGCTCAGCCACCGCGAGGCTCCTTATCGTGATTCAGCGCCTGGTGCCTCACTCGGCAGCCCCGGGCGCCGGGATGATTTCAAGGGTTCCGCCGGCCGCTTCCACCTTGCGCCGGACGCTCTCACTGGCCGCTTCCACCCGAATGGTGAAACGCTTGGTCACTTCGCCCCGCCCCAGGAGTTTCACGCCGCCTGCCAGTTTCTTGACGATGCCCAGTTCCTGCAGCATGGACGTGGTGATTTCCGCGCCATCTTCAAACCGGTCAACGAGCACATCCACGTTCACCTCGGCAAAGGGATGGCGCTTTTCATGACCGAAGCCCCGCTTGGGCAGGCGCCGGTTCAGGGGCATCTGGCCGCCTTCAAAGGCGGATTTACGCTTGTAACCGGAACGGGCCTGCTGGCCCTTGCTGCCGCGTCCGGAAGTTTTTCCGTGACCGGAGCCCGCGCCCCGCCCTACGCGTTTGCGCTTGCGGCGGGCGCCTTCGGCAGGTTTCAGGGTATGCAGTTCCATG
This sequence comes from Candidatus Hydrogenedentota bacterium, assembly GCA_018056705.1. Classification (GTDB taxonomy): domain Bacteria; phylum Hydrogenedentota; class Hydrogenedentia; order Hydrogenedentales; family CAITNO01; genus JAGPFE01. The sequence continues at coordinate 21,291 of JAGPFE010000006.1, forward strand.
GATTATCCTCTCGTTTCACGCGGTCAGACCGCGCCTTGCTTTTCTTGTCCTCAGCAACGAACCTCGCGCAGTTCCAATCCCCGTTGATTGGCCAGTTCTTCGGCTGTACGCAACTGCCGCAGACCGTCCAGCGTGGCCCACACCACGTTCGTGGCACTGTTGGAACCCAGCGACTTGGTCAGTACGTTTTCGTAACCCGCGGCTTCCATCACCGCGCGCACCGGGCCGCCCGCCACGATACCCGTTCCGGGGGCCGCCGGCTTGAGCAGCACCCGCGCGGCGTCCTGACGTCCGACCACTTCGTGGGGAACGGTGGTATTCACGATCGGCACGGTGATCATGTTGCGGCGGGCGCGGTCAGCCGCCTTGCGGATGGCGTCGGGGACTTCGCCCGCCTTGCCAATGGCGGCACCCACGCGACCTTTACCGTCACCTACCACCACGATGGCGCTGAAATTGAAGCGCCGACCACCTTTCACCACCTTCGCCACGCGGTAAATCTTGACCACGTGCTCGATATAATTGACCTGATCCCCCGAATCGGCATACCGGGAGTCCGACCGTTCGCTGTTCCGCGCGCCTGTGTTCTCAGTACTCAAGGATTCTACTCCTCACATCGCCGCCACGCGGCGTTTGTCCTCAGAATTCGAGTCCCGCCTCCCGGGCCGCGTCGGCCAGGGCCTTCACGCGGCCATGGTATTTACGTCCTCCGCGATCGAAGCATACCTTGCGGATATCCCGGCCTACCGCCGTTTCTCCCAGGGCGCGGCCCACCTGCCGGGCCGCCTCAATATTGCCGCCGGGAATTTTCAGGCTTACCGACGATACGGCCGCCAAGGTAACGCCCCGCTCATCATCTATGATCTGCGCGTAGATGTGCTTCAGCGTTCGGGTCACGCGCAGACGGGGACGCTCCGCCGTGCCGGAAACGCGCTTGCGAATGCGGCGGATACGACGTTCGCGCCGGATTTTGATCTGTTCAGTCCTGGACATGCCATGTATCTCCCGGGCGTCTTACGCGCCTTTCTTGCTTTCCTTGCGCGCCACGAACTCGCCTTCGTAGCGGAAACCCTTGCCCTTATACGGTTCAACCTTGCGGATTTTCCGGATCTGGGCCGCCACTTCTCCCACCAGTTGCTTGTCGATACCCTGAACGTGGACCGTCTGGGTGCCTTCCACCGCCAGGGTAATCCCCTCGGGGGGATCGAAAACCACCGGGTGACTGAACCCAGCCACGACGTTCAGCGACTTGCCCTGCATCGACACGCAGTATCCCGTGCCTTCGAGCAGCAAGGTTTTTTTGAACCCACTGGTCACGCCCTGGACCATGTTGTTGATCAGGGCCCGGGTGAGTCCGTGCAGCGCGCGATACTTCGGGCGATCGCTGGACCGGCTGACCCGGATTTCGGTACCGGTTACCTCGATGGTAATCTCCGGTGAAAAATCGGCTTCAAGCGTGCCCTTGGGCCCGGTGACCTTCAAGCGCGAACCGGTCAGTTCACATTTCACGCCGCCGGGTATCGGCACCGGCATTCTTCCAACTCGAGACACGGCTTCAGTTCCTTTCTCTCGCTGCGTCCCCGACCACGTGGCGGGGATGGCCGTCACCACACTTCACAAATAATCTCGCCACCCACGCCCGCCTGACGCGCTTCGCGCGCGGTCATTACGCCGCGGGACGTCGTCAGGATGGCCACGCCCAGGCCGCTACGCACCGGACGGATGGTGTCCTTGCCGGAATACACCCGGCGGCTGGGCTTGCTCACCCGGCGGATACCCCGTAACACGCTGCTTCCATCGGGCAGGTATTTCAGCGCGATCCGGATCATCGCCGGACGAGCCTCGTCCTCAATGGTATATCCGGCAATGAACCCCTGTTCGCGGAGCACGCGGCAGATTTCCCGCTTGATGCGGGATTCCGGCACTTCCACCACTTCGTGTCGCGCCATCACGGCGTTCCGCATCCGGGCGAGCATATCGGCTATGGGATCACTCATGGTCATGGGTTAGCCATCCTTCGTCTGCTGTTATCACCAACTTGACTTGGTCACGCCGGGAATTTTCCCTTCCAGGGCCAGTTCACGGAACGACACGCGGCTCATTCCGAAGGCACGCATGTAGGCCCGGGGACGTCCGTTCACCTTGCAGCGGTTGCGATACCGCACGGGCGAACTGTTCCTGGGCAGTTTCGCGAGTTCCCGAACCGCCTCCAGGCGTTCTTCCATGGACAGCGACGGATCGATGATCCGTTTCTTCAGGGCCTCGCGCCGCTGGCGATACTTGAGAATCATCCGAGCGATTTTCTCGTTCTTGTTAATCATGCTTTTTTTAGCCACGGTCCGTTCCTCTATGCGTCTCAGCCCGAGAAAGGCATGCCCAGCATTTTCAGCATGGCACGCGCCTGATCACGCGGCACCGGCCGCTTGAACACGAAAGTCACGTTCATGCCGCGCACCTTGACCACCTTGTCAATGTCCACTTCCGGAAAGATCGTCTGGTCCCGAAGGCCCAGGGTGTAATTGCCGAACTGGTCAAATCCTTTCGGTGACACGCCCCGGAAGTCGCGGATACGGGGAATCGCCACGTTGAACAGGCGTTCCATGAATTCCCACATCCGCTCCCGGCGCAGGGTAACCATGCACCCGATAGGCATGCCCGCGCGCAGCTTGAAGTTGGACACGGATTTCCGCGCCCGGCGCACGGCCGCTTTCTGCCCGGTGATCTGGGCCAACTCGGCGCTCGCCGCGTCGATCAGTTTCGGATCGGCCGTCGCGTCCCCGACGCCCATGTTAACGACGATTTTTTCCAGGCGTGGCACATCCATCACGTTGGCGATGGAGAACTCACGCATGAGAGCCTGTACCACTTCCCGCTGGTACTTCTCTTTCAGTCTCACCACTGTTTCCGGCACGGCTGGCCACTCCCAACTGTTCTACCGTCCTGCGGACGGAATCTTTGCTTACGGTTCAGTCCACCGCTTCCCCGTTGATCTTCCACACCCGGATACGCGAGCCGTCTTCCAGTCGTTTCATGACGATTTTGGAAGGCTTGTTAGCCGCTGCACACCAGGGCATGACGTTGGAGATGTGAACGGGAGCTTCCTTTTCGACGATACCGCCGGACTGGTTGCGCCGGGTCGGGCGGGTATGCCTGCGGATCATGTTCACCCCTTCCACCAGCACGCGGTTGGTCCGGGGATACACCTGCAACACGCGCCCCCGGCGTCCCTTGTCCGCGCCGCTGATAACCACCACGATGTCTTTCTTCCGGATGTGCATGGCAACGATCCTCACAACACTTCGGGGGCCAGCGACACGATGCGCATGAACCCACCTTCGCGCAGTTCGCGGGGCACCGGCCCAAAAATACGGGTGCCGCGCGGTTCTTTCTGGTTGTTAATGATAACGGCCGCGTTCGAGTCGAAACGGATCACCGTCCCGTCCGGACGGATGGTGTCCCGGCGCATGCGGACCACCACCGCCTTGACCACGTCGCCCTTCTTGATCGGCGCGTTGGGAATGGCATCCCGGACGTTGGCCGTGATGATATCCCCCAGGCGCGCGTACCGGCGTTTCGATCCGCCCATGACCTGGATAACGCGGATCACCCGCGCGCCCGAATTATCGGCAACCTTGAGTTTCGAGTAAATCTGTATCATGACGCGACTCCCCGCGCGTTTATTCGGCGCGTTTCACGATTTCGACCAGACGCCACCGCTTGGTCTTGCTAAGGGGACGGGTTTCCCGGATCCGGACCACGTCACCCACCCGGCACTCTTCCCGCTCATCATGGGCCTTGAACTTCTTGGTGCGCTTGAGTGCTTTCTTGTACAGGCGATGCTGCTTAACGCTTTCCACCGCCACCGTGATGGTCTTCTGCATGGCCGTGCTGGTGACCACGCCCACCCGTTCCTTACGGTGGCCCCGTTCGGTTCCGGCGGTTTCCTGTCTGACCTGTTCGTTCATCACACGTTCCCTTTCGCGCTGGCCAGTTCACGTTCGCGCAGAATGGTCAGAATCCGGGCAATTTCCTTCCTGGCTTCCCGGGCCAGGCGGACGTTGTCCACCACACCCGTGGTCATCTGCAGCCGGAACGCCATGATATCGGCTTTGCGCTCGGCCAGCCTGGCGCGTAGCATCTCGTCCGTCATTTCACGAAGATCTTTTGCCTTCACCTGTAGTACCTCCGGCGTCGCCGCGTCACACGCGGCCCACGAACCTGGATTTGATCGGCAGTTTAAATCCGGCGCGGCGGATGGCTTCCCGAGCCAGTTCCTCGGTCACGCCCTCGATTTCAAACATGACGCGTCCCGGTTTCACGACCGCCACCCATTCCTCTGGGGCGCCTTTCCCTTTACCCATGCGGGTTTCCGCGGGTTTCTTGGTGATGGGCTTATCCGGGAACACCCGGATGAAGACCTTGCCTCCGCGCCTGATATACCGCGTGATGGCGATACGCGCGGCTTCGATCTGCCGGGCCGTTACCCATCCGTCTTCCAGCGCCTTCAATCCGAATTCTCCAAAGGCGAGCGTGGCGCCCCCTTTGGTCATTCCCTTGCGGCGGCCTCGCTGGACCTTCCTGTATTTCACGCGCTTGGGCATCAACATGATCTGTTATCTCCGCCCGGCGCCCTGTCTGGCGCCCGTTTACTGTTTCTCTTCTTTACTGCGACCGATCGCCACGGCCCCGGCGTCGTCCGCCCGGCCGGGTCGGACCACCCGCTTCCCGGCCGCCCGGGCCGCGCCGCGAAGGTGCCAGCCGCGACGCGGCCACACCACTGATCAGGTCACCTGGCTGGGTTTCACCCAGGTAGATCCAGCACTTGACGCCGATGGTGCCATACGTCGTGTAAGCGGTCGCGAAGCCGTAGTCCACCATGGCCCGAAGGGTATGCAGGGGCACGCTACCCTCCCTGGTCTGCTCGGACCGGGCGATTTCCGCCCCGTTCAACCGGCCGGACACCTTGATGCGGACGCCTTTGGCACCGGCCCGCATGCAGTTCTGCACGGCGCGCTTCATGGCGCGGCGGAAGGAAACGCGTTTCTCGAGATCCAGGGCCAGCCGTTCGGCGACCAGTTGGGCGCACAGGTCGGGCTCGGTCACTTCGACCACCTCGATCACCACGTTCTGGCCCGTCAGAATCGTCAACTCCCGTTCCAGTTCCCCGGCGCGTTCGCCCTTGTTGCCGATCACGGCCCCGGAGCGCGCGGCGTGAACAATCACCTTGGTCTTCCGCCCGACCCGCTCGATGTCGATCTTGGCCACGTCTACCCGGTTGTCCGGCATGTCGCCGTCCAGGCGTTTCTTAACGTACCGCCGGATCTCCAGATCCTTGTGCAGCAGTTCCACGTAATCGCGGTCGCCGTACCACCGGGACGACCAGTTGTAGATCACGCCGAGGCGGAACCCGAAGGGGTGAACCTTTTGACCCATTGCACGCTCCTTAGTCCGAAATCACGATTTCAATGTGGCTGCTGCGATGCCTGACCCGGCCGGCGCGTCCCCGCGGCATCGGCAGGTACCGGTACATCGTCCGGCCGTCATTAACCCTAACCGATCGGACGATCATGTCGTCCGTGTTGATCCGCTGACGCTGTTCACGCGCGGCGTGCTCGGCGTTCGCGGCCGCCGAGGCCAGCAGTTTGCGCATCGGTTCGGCGCACCGCTTCACCGTAAACTGAAGAATGTCCATCGCGTCAGCCACCCGTTTGCCGCGGATCATCGCGGCCACCAGGCGCACCTTTCTGGGCGCGACGGGCAGATTGCTGAGTTTGGCTGTGGCCACTGGCATGGTTGCTACTCCCGGTTACTTGCTGCCCGCGTGACCCCTGAAGGTCCGGGTCGGGGCGAATTCGCCCAGTTTGTGCCCCACCATGTTTTCCGTGATAAACACGGGCACATGGGTTTTTCCGTTGTGGACCGCGATAGTCAGGCCGACCATGTCGGGAACGATGGTGGACCGCCTTGACCACGTGCGGATGATACGCCGGTCACCGCTGCTCTGCTGCTTGAGCACTTTCTCGAGCAGCGAGGCTTCCACGAAGTACCCTTTTTTCAACGAACGACTCACGGAATCATCCTCCTGTCAAAGCATGCGCGTCAGGCCTTCCGGCGACGGATAATGTACTTGTTGGTTCGGTGATTGCGTTTCCTGGTCTTGTATCCCTTGGTCGGCTTGCCCCATGGCGTGCAGGGATGCCGCCCGCCGGAGGTGCGCCCTTCACCACCTCCATGGGGGTGATCGATCGGGTTCATGGCCACGCCACGGACCTTGGGACGCCGTCCCAGCCACCGACTGCGGCCCGCCTTACCGATGTTGACGTTGGCATGGTCTTCGTTGCCCACCTCGCCAATGGTCGCCCGGCAGGCGCTCAACACCCGGCGCATTTCGCCGGAGGGCAACCGCAACACGACATAGCGACCTTCCTTGGCCAGCAACTGGCAACTGTTCCCGGCGGACCGGGCCAGTTGTCCGCCTTTTCCGGGAGTCAGTTCCACGTTGTGGACGTTGACGCCCAGCGGCATGGCGCCAAGGGGCATGCAGTTGCCGGGTTCGAATTCACCGGTTTCGCCGCTGGTCACCACCGCGCCCACCTGCAGGCCTTTCGGCGCCAGGATATACCGCTTTTCACCGTCGGGATACGTGACCAGCGCGATGCGCGCGCTGCGGTTGGGATCGTACTCCAGGGCGGTCACCTTGCCCGGAATGCCCGCCTTATCCCGGCGGAAATCTATCAGGCGGTACTTCTTGCGGGCACCGCCCCCGCGCCTGCGGACCGTGACCCGGCCCTGGTTGTTCCGGCCGTTCACCCGTTGCCGGGGTTCCAGCAACCGCTTCTCGGGTTCCTTTTTCGTCAACTCCGAAAAGGTCAGCACCGTCATCGCCCGGCGCGACGGGGTATAAGGCTTGAATCGTTTCAGTGGCATGGCCTGGCTCCTCAGATCAACTCAATCTTGTCGCCCGGGCGAAGCGTGACGATCGCTTTTTTCCACGCGGGCCGCCGCCCCGGGTTACGCCGTCCCAGCCGGTTGCGCACCTTGCCGGCGTAATTCATGGTGTTCACCGACACCACCCGGATCCCGTCCTTTTTGAAAATCTCCTCGATGGCATCGCGGATCTGGCTCTTGGTCGCCCAGGGACGTACCCGGAAGGTGTACTGGTTAGCCCTGGCGATCTGAATCTGTGCCTCTTCGGTGACGATCGGCCGCTCCACGATCTGGTATGGATCTATTTTCATGACAGACGCTCCTCGAGTTTCGCCAGCGCTTCTTCCTGGATCACCACCCGATGGGCCAGCAGGACGTCCAGCGCGTTGAGGTCCGCCGCCGCGCGCACTTCCACCCGGGGAATGTTACGGGCCGAAAGCAACACGTTGTCGTCTTTTTCCGCCGTAACCACCAGCGTCCGCCGTCCGTCCGGTTCCAGTTTGCGGATCATGTTGGCGAAGGGCCTGGTTTTCGGCTCGGAGACCGAGAGACCGCGCAACACGCCCAGGCGGTCTTCGCGCAACCGGGCACTCAAGACCATGCACAGGGCCTGCCGCTTTTCGCGGGTTGTCAGGTGATGCCGATAGTCCCGGGGGTGCGGTCCGAACACCGTGCCACCACCGCGCATCTGGGGTTCGCGGATACTGCCGTGCCGGGCGTTGCCGGTTCCCTTCTGCCGATAAGGTTTCTTACCGCCGCCGGACACCTCGCCCCGGGTCTTGGTCTGGTGGGTACCCTGGCGCTGGTTCGCCTGCAATCCCACCGCCACCGCGTGCACCAGGACTTCGTTAGGCGCGACGGCGAAAATCCCGTCGCTCGCTTCCACCGCGCCCACCTGCGCGCCGGTCGGATCATATACTTTCAAGGAAACCATGTTCACTTGGCTCCTTTCTTCACGCTGTGCCGTACGATCACCATGCCACCCCGGGCCCCGGGAACCGCGCCGCGCACCACCAGCAGGTTTTTGTCAGGATCCACGTCGACCACCTGGAGGTTCTGAACGGTAACCTTTTCATCGCCCATGTGCCCGGGCAGGCGCTTACCTTTCACGACCTCGGACGGATCCGCGCTGGAACCGATCGAACCGGGCGCGCGGTGGAACATCGAGCCGTGCGCCGCCGGCCCCCCGGAGAACCCATGCCGCTTGATAACACCCTGAAAGCCCTTACCCTTGGACACGCCGGAGACGTCCACCACGTCGCCCGCCTTGAACAGGTCGCTGATCGCGATCGTGTCTCCTGGCTTCAGGGGACTATCTGGATCCACCCGGAATTCCCGGAGCAGTCGCTTGGGGGCCACGCCGTTCCGCTTGAAATGACCCAGCAAGGGTTTTTTGCACAACTTTTCCCTGATATCGCCGAAGCCGACCTGTACCGCGTCGTAGCCGTCCCGGTCCGCGGTTTTCCGTTGCACTACCGTGCAGGGGCCCGCTTCAAGAAGGGTCACGGCGATCCAATACCCTTCTTTGGTGAAGATGCGGGTCATGCCCAGTTTCCGCCCCAACAAACCTTTCACCATTGTTGTTGTCCTTACCTCACCGGGCGCGTCCGCTCGGGGTCGCGCCCGCATGCCGCGGTTACTGTTTGATGCCCACGTCCACGCCTGCCGGCAGATCCAGTTTCATCAGGGCGTCCACCGTGTTGGCGTTGGGGCCGACGATATCGATCAACCGCCTGTGAATCCGCTGCTCGAACTGTTCGCGGGACTTCTTGTCGATGTGCGGACTCCGGTTGACGGTGTACTTCGATATGGCCGTCGGCAGAGGAACGGGTCCATTGACGCCCGCCCCGGTACGCAGGGCCGCGTCTACGATACTTGCCGTCGCCTTGTCAAGGAGCCGGTGATCGTAGGCCCGCAGTTTGATCCGCAATATGTGATCGGTCGCCATTCCTTTTCTCCGTCGGGCCGCCGGTCCACCCGGCGTTCGCCCTTTCCGGCGCGCCTGGCCGCGTCCGGTGCTTCAGAACCGGTAACTGCTGCCAATGCGCTCCATCACCTGATTCGCCACGTTCCGGGGAGCCGGCTCGTAGCGCAGAAATTCCATTCCGTAACTCGCGCGTCCCTGGGTCTTGGACCGCAGGTCGTTCGCGTATCCGAACATTTCCGCCAGGGGCACCACAGCCTGAATGGTCTGGTAACCTTCCTCCGTTTCGAGGTGCTCCAGCCGCCCGCGCCGCCGGTCAAAATCGTTCACCACGTCGCCCGTATATTCCTCGGGGGTAACCACTTCCACCCGCATCACGGGTTCCAGCAGTACCGGGCCGGCCTTGGCCACAGCTTCCTTGACCGCCAGCGATCCGGCAATCTGGAAGGCCAGTTCCGAGGAATCCACCTCGTGGTACGATCCGAAGGTCAGCGTCACTTTCACGTCTACCATGGGGTACCCGGTGATGATCCCGCTTCTCATGGCTTCCTGGCAGCCTTTCCAGACCGACGGAATGTATTCTTTGGGGATCACCCCGCCCACGGTCTTGTCTTCGAACACGTGTCCACCGCCTGGTTCCGCCGGTTCCACCGTAAGAACCACGTGCCCGTACTGACCCCTGCCGCCGGTCTGCCGGATAAACCGTCCCTCGCCTTCGGCTTTCCGCTGGATGGTTTCCCGGTAGGCTACCATGGGACGTCCCACGTTCGCGTCCACCTTGAATTCCCGTTTTAAGCGGTCAACAATGATTTCAAGGTGTAATTCACCCATGCCCGCGATGATGGTCTGCCCGGTTTCCTCGTTGACCTGCACCCGGAAGGTCGGATCCTCGTCGGCCAGCCTGGCCAGGGCCTGTCCCAGTTTTTCCTGGTCCGCCTTGGTGCGCGGCTCGATGGCGATGTGCACCACCGGTTCGGGAAAGGATGCCGGTTCCAGCATGATCGGCTTGTTCGGATCACAGAGCGTGTCGCCGGTCGTCGTGTTCTTGCAACCGATAACGGCACCGATATCGCCCGCGCGGAGTTCTTTCAGATCCGTGCGTTCATCGGCGTGCATCTCCAGCAGGCGTCCCAGGCGCTCCTTGCGGCCGGTTCTCGAGTTAAGCACCTGGTCCCCAGCCTCGATGACGCCCGAATACACCCGGATGAACGTCAGTTTTCCCACGTGGGGGTCGCTGATGATCTTGAAGGCCAGGGCGCAAAGCGGTTCATCATCGGACGGGTGCCGGATCAACTTAACATCGGGCCGGTCCGGATGGGTGCCCTCACACGGAGGAATATCCAGGGGCGACGGCAGGTAATCCACGACGGCATCCAGCATCAGTCGAACGCCCTTGTTCTTCAGGGCGGATCCCGCCGTAACCGGTACCGCTTTCAACGCGATGGTTGCCCGCCGTAGTGCCGCGCGAACATCATCGGGCGTAATCCGCGACTCATCTTCCACGTATAGTTCCATGAGGTGGTCATCCACCTCGGCGACCTGCTCGATCATTTCGTGACGATGCAATAACGCCTCGTCGAGCAGTTCTTCCGGAACTTCCGTGATGACCTGCTGATTACCCTCGCCCTCGCTGTCCCATCCGATCATGCGCAGATCCACCAGGTCGATGATCGCGCGGAAATCGTCTTCCGCGCCCACGGGCATCTGCACGGGAATGGGACGGGCACCAAGTCGGGTCCTCATGCTGTGCACCGCCCGGTAGAAATCGGCACCGACCCGGTCCATCTTGTTGATGAAGGCGATCCGGGGAACCCGGTACTTCTGGGCCTGCCGCCAGACGGTTTCAGACTGGGGTTGCACGCCCGCCACGCCACAGAATACGGCTACCGCTCCATCCAGCACGCGCAGGCTGCGCTCCACCTCGGCGGTGAAATCGATGTGGCCGGGCGTGTCGATGATATTAATATGACAGCCCTTCCACTCGCACGCCGTGGCGGCGGACGTAATGGTAATGCCGCGTTCCCGTTCCTGCTCCATGTAGTCCATGGTAGCGGCACCGTCGTGGACTTCACCCATCCGGTGCAGTCGACCCGAGAAGTACAAGACGCATTCGGTAACGGTGGTCTTGCCGGCATCGATGTGCGCCATGATACCTATGTTGCGCATCCGGTCTATCGGTAATTGCCTGGGCATGCCTCTTTCTCCACCTTGCACGCCGCCACGCGACCGTATCCGCTTCAGGGCATCCGACGTCACGCTCCGTTCATTAATTCAACTTTGCGTACCCGGAGGCGCCCCGCGCGGAATGACCGCGTGGGGTCACTCTCCTTCTTCATCCAAGACTGTTTCGATTCCTCTCCGCATGACCCCTCAGAACCTGAAGTGCGCGAAGGCCCTGTTGGCCTCGGCCATGCGGTGGGTGTCGTCTTTGCGCTTGATCGTGCCCCCCTGCTTGTTATAGCAGTCCAGCAACTCCCCAGCCAGCCGTTCGCGCATCGTCTTCTCTCCTCGCTTGCGCGAGAACTCAATAATCCACCGGAACGCAATGGCCGTGCGGGTTTCCGGGGCAATTTCCACGGGAACCTGGTACGTCGCGCCACCAATGCGCCGCGACTTCACCTGCAACAAGGGCTTGGCGTTTTCCACCGCCGTGGTAAACACCGTCAGGGGATCCTCACCGGGTACTTTCTCCCGCAGGATTTCAAAGGCACCATACACGATGGACTCGGCAATGCTTTTTTTACCGCACACCATCACCTTGTTGACAAACTTGGAGACCAGCACGCTGCCGTACTTGGGATCCGCAACCGGTGTCCGCTTTACGATTTCACGCCGTCTTGCCATAACCCTGTTTGTTTCCCGTGGCGGTCTTCTGCCGCTTAGCCATGCTGTGGTTTGCTTGTGACTGCCTTACTTGAATATCCAGATTGCCCGTTCGACTACTTCTTCGGTTTTTTCACGCCATATTTCGAACGGCTGACCCACCGTCCAACGTGCACCTTCTTGCCTCCCTGGTCTTTTACCGAGGCGGTACCGCCGCAGTCACCCTGGGCATCCAGCACTCCGCGAATCAGGTGGTACCGCACGCCGGGCAGGTCCTTCACGCGGCCGCCCCGCACCAGTACCTGGGAGTGTTCCTGGAGATTGTGTCCCACGCCCGGAATATACACGGTGACTTCCATCCCGTTCTTAAGCCGGACACGGGCCACCTTGCGCAACGCCGAGTTCGGCTTCTTGGGGGTCATGGTGTACACGCGCGTGCAGGTACCCGAAGCCTGCGGGCAACCTTTCAGCGCCGGCGACTTCGTCTTCGACACCACCATCTTCCGGCAACCCCGGATCAACTGGTTGATCGTGGGCAAAACACCATCTCCTCATTCGTTGAAATAACGGAATGCTTACCAGAATCCACGGTAACGGCTTGTTGGCCGCGCGAGCATGCCCCGCGGGCATCCCGCTGTCACCAAATCCGTGGCAAGTGGAAGCCTATTATAGCAAATTGGGATCCGGATTTCAAGCGGATCCATCGCTTTTTGACGAAAAATTTTCAGTGCCGCCGGTAATTTTCCGGTTTCGACCCGCCACCACCTCCGCCACGGTTTCCGGGCGGCGGGTTACCAGGCCCTGCATCGTAGCCACCAGGCCCCCATCCTCCCGGGTTATCTCGATGTCAAACCACGAAAGACGACCCGCGGCGTACCGTTCCCGGCAGACCGCGGTCAGCACGCACCCCATGGGCACCCCCGCGTGAAAGTGTATGGAACCCTCGACGGCCACCGCCACCTGCCCGCCCGCGTTCGACGCGACCGCCAGCGCGAAATCTCCAAGGGCAAATAGCACGGCCCCATGGGCCAAGCCCACGCCGTTGCGATGGCGCGTGTCCACGGGCATCCTGATCATCGCCAGGCCAGGTTCCGCCTTCTCCACGGTCATGCCGAAATAGGCCGCCGGCGCGTCGCCCTCAAAGTACCGTTTCAGGGTATCATCCATTTTCTCGCTCCTATTCAGGACCACCCCTAAAAACCTGTCCCGGAGGTTGTCCCTGCTCAAGCATGAAATCCCGCCAACTGACGCGGGATTCTCGAAGATCGGGCGGAACCTTCCTTAACCCGCGACGCGCCGGAAACCTGATCCATCCCGGTTCCGGGCCATGGATCACTGCACGGCCTGGTTAGAACAGGGGAATCCGGGGAAGATTACGCGCCATGGTCGCGAGGTCCTGCAGCAGTTCCAGCCGGTTTTCAGGCGCAATCGGGTACCGGGTCTGGTTCAACACGTCCCAGAGTTCATCGTCCCCCAAGGCGGTATCGTCCAGCATGGGCCGTTCAAAGTCATCATCGAGGGCGCTCTTGGCCGCCCTGACAATCGCCGCCAGTTCCGGATTCCGGCAGGTTCTGAGGCTGATTCCATCTTCCCGGTATTGCGCGCCCACCGCGTCCACAAGGCCCTGCGGCAGGTTCCACCGGTCGGTCAGTGCCTGGCCGAGAGCGGCATGCGAAAAACCGAATGCCGCGCGTTCGCCCGCCGGAAGGTTCCGAAGCGTCTCGTGATGCTCCTGGTAGAGTTTCGCGTACCTGTGTCCTTCCACGGTCAGCAGGAGCATCTTCCCGATATCGGACAGCAGTCCAGCGATAAACGCGCCATCCTGAAACCCGGGATCGACGATATTGCCCAGTCGCCGGGCCACCGCGCCCACGGCCAGGGCATGGTTCCAGATGTCCGACGCGGTCTTCGTATCGATGTCCGCCCCGCGGACCGCGTCAAACAGCGCGATGCCCATGGCGATATCCCGAACCTCCCGCAACCCGAGCACCACCACGGCCAGTTTAATGGTACTGACCTGCCGTTTCATGCCGAAATACGCGGAGTTGCTGATCCGCAACACCTTCGCGCACAGGGCCGGTTCCTGTTCCAGCGCGTCGGCCACCTCGGAAAGAGAAACGCCATGCCGCTGCACTACTTCCAACACCCGCGCGATCGGCTTGGGCATGGCCGGGATTTCCGGCAATGCCTCAAACAACCGCGCGATTGCGGCCGCTTCCGACTCTTTCATGGGCATACCTGATCCCCCAACGGCTCAATTACCTTATCTTACCAGAAGCACGCTGCTTTGCACATGTTCCAGCACGTAACTGGTCGTGCTGCCCAGCATCATTTCCAGTAGCCGACCATGACCAAACGCGCCCACCACCACCATCGCGACGTCCCGTTCCCGGGCAACCGCCACGATCCGCTCCCGCGGATCGCCCTGCTCCCGCACGGTAGTCGCGCGCGCGCCATGATCTCCCGCGTACGCCCCCGCCTCGTCAACCAGGGCCCCGGCCCGCTGGCCCACCGACAGGATCAACAGTTCCCGGTCCCATTCCCGCGCGAGGGAAACGGCCGTTTTCAAGGCCTTGCGCGCGTGCGGGCTGCCGTCATACGCCAGCAGCAGCGACGAGGCCTTCGCGATGGGGCCGGCCTCGGCGATCACCATCACCGGTGTCGGACAGCGTCGCGCCACCGCCCCGGTGATGGAACCCAGCCCGCCCTCCGACCAACGCCGGTTTTCTCCCGTCCTCCCCAGGACGACCAGGTCCCACAGTGCGGCTTCTTCGCATATACAGCGGGGAACGATGCCGGTCACCATCCGGGTTTCACAGGGCACGCCCGCGCGTTCCGCGATGCCCCGGGCAAGGGCGAGCGCCTCTTCGCCCCGTTGACGCAACAGGCGGGTAAGATCGGGGGGAACCACGGGAACCGCCAGGCCCGCGCCGGACAGGGCCGTCAGGTCCTTCAGAAAAGGCGCCTCGAGCAACTTGACATCAATCACGTGCAGGAAACAGATCGACGCCTTCACGGAACCCGCGAAACGTGTCGCCTGTTCCACCGTCCGTGCCGACTGTTCGCTGCCATCCGTTGGCGCCAGTACGCGCTTGATCATCCGGTATTCCGCGTCAGGACAGGGTTAACCGGGCAAAGCGTTCCAGTATGGCCAGTCCATCCGCCTGACTTTTTTCCGGGTGGAACTGGACGGCAAAGATGTTGTCCCGTCCCACCATCGCGGGAAAGGTGATGCCGTACTCACACGTGGCCAGCACATCCTCTTCCCGGGCGGGCGCGGCATAGTAACTGTGCACGAAATAGACGTACGGCCGGCCATCCGGGGGCAACAGGGGATTGTTCCGTCCCGGGACAGGAACAATCTGGTTCCAGCCCATGTGAGGCACCTTCAGGCCGGTCTGTTCTTTCGACGCGAAACGAACCACCCTGCCCGGCAGAATCCCAAGGCCCGGACAGCCGGGGCTCTCCTCGCTCTCCTCGAACAGCAACTGCAGTCCAAGGCAAACACCCAGAAAAGGACGTCCGTTCCGGGCGGCTTCCCGCGTCACGTCCACGAGACCCCGTTCAACGAGGCCCCGGTAGCCGTCACCGAACGCGCCCACGCCGGGAAGAATCAGGCCCGAAGCCCGCCCTACCACGTCGGGATCCGACGTGATTTCCACGCGGTAACCCAGTCGATCCAGCGCCTTCCGGACACTGCCCAGGTTACCCATGCCATAGTCAATAATCGCGATCATGTCTCCAGCATACCCTTGGTGGATGGAACGGTGTCGGGCCTCCGGGGATCAGGCTCTACAGCCTCACGCAACGCGCGGGC
The DNA here is from genome assembly GCA_018056705.1 of Candidatus Hydrogenedentota bacterium. Lineage (GTDB taxonomy): Bacteria > Hydrogenedentota > Hydrogenedentia > Hydrogenedentales > CAITNO01 > JAGPFE01. The sequence continues at coordinate 36,782 of JAGPFE010000006.1, forward strand.
CACGGCCTTGAACAACGCTTCCACGCAGTGATGCTGGTTCTTACCCGCCCGCAGTACCAGGTGCAGGGTGCAGCGGGCGTTCATCACGAAGGCCCGGAAAAATTCTTCCGTCAGTTCCACGTCGTAACCGCCCAGCCGTACCGGCAACAGGACGGCGGAAAAAGTCAACCAGGGACGGCCGCTCAGGTCAACGGCCGCTTCCGCCAGGGCTTCGTCCATGGGTGCCACGGCATGGCCGTAGCGGCGAATACCCCGGGGCTCACCCAGGGCCTGGTTAAAGGCTTTCCCCAGGCAGATCCCCACGTCTTCCACCGTGTGGTGCGCGTCCACCGAGAGATCGCCCCGCGCCTCGACTTCCAGGTCAAACAGGCCGTGGCGGGCCAGTTGATCCAGCATGTGATCGAAAAAACCGATGCCGGTATTGAGGCGGGAAACCCCGCTCCCATCCAGATTCAGCCGGATCCGGATACTGGTTTCGCCGGTGACGCGTTCAACGGTCTGTTCACGCATGGGGATGTCTCCGGTTGGGATCACCGACCCACGAGCAGGCGTTCCGCCAGGAATTTCGGCAGTCCTGCCTCGATCACCTTGGCCGACGCCATCTCGACGGGATATTCCACCCGCACCTGTTCAAACGTGCGAACATCCGTGTCGATGATGCCAAAAGCCGCCCGGGGGTCCTCATCCCGGGGCTGTCCCACCGACCCGGGATTGATGAAGAAAATTTCTCCCTCCCGGACGGGGAAAATACCGTTCCCGTCACATCGGTAGGAGCCGTCCGGGGCGTGAATCGCCGGACAGTGGGTATGGCCGACGAAACACAGGTTACAGTTCTGCTCCTCCATGAATCCCAGGTGAGGCAGGATATCCTCCCAGGTGAACAGGTAGGCGTTGTGGTTCTTCGGCGCGCCGTGTACCGCCACGAAATCCCCGAAATTCAGGGCGTCGGGCAGATTCTTCAGCCACTCCAGCGAACGGTCTGAAAGTTTTTCCCGGGTCCACAGGGCCGCCCGCAATGCCACGGGGTTGAAACCCCAGGGTTCTTCCAGTCCACACGCCACCGCGTCATGATTTCCCAGGATCGTCAGGATTTCCCGCTCGGCCAGGAACTCCACGCACTCGTTAGGCGCGGCATTGTAGCCGACCACGTCACCAAGGCAGAACACTTCATCCACGCCAATGGATTGAATTTTCCGGAATACGGTCTCCAGGGCGTCGATGTTCGCGTGAATATCCGATATTACGGCGTAACGCACGTCCTATGTTCTCCCCGCCTTCTGGAGACGGTTTTTGCTCTGACTGTCATGCCTGTCCTGCCGTTGCGGAACCCGGGATCTCCTGACGGAATCGTGGGAAACCCTCTCAGCAGGGAATATTGTGCACTGCCGGCCGTTATCGGCGCAAACGAACCAGGCTACCGCCCTCTGCCCGCTCGCTGAAAACGGCTTATGCCAATAGCCTTATCCCGCTTACAGTTCGTCGGGGTAAATGTCCGGCACTACCTGGACCGGCGTGCTTACGGTGAAATTGACTGTTCTGATCTGGTCCGCCGGATTCGTGGCGGCCGGATCCCGCAACGTGAACCCGGGGAAGATCACGCGCACCAGGAACGCGCGCCACCCCTGGCCGACAGCCGGCACATCCACTTCGGCCGTATACACGTGTTCTGGCTCCGCCGAACAATCGCAGACTTCCAGTTCCAGATCCTGGCAGTTCAACTCGCAGGACGAGTACAACCGGGTCCTCGTCCAGGCCGGACCAATCACCTGCAGGCGGAAGTCGCGGTAATCGGGGTTGTAGGCCTGCCACAACTGTACCCGCTCGGGCTGCACCGCCGTGCGCACGGTGATCCGTACCTTGTTCTCAAGCGGCAGCGGCGTGACTTCCCACGTGTAACCGGGAAGCCGCACATCGTCTGTCGTGCTGCGGTTCCGGTTCAGGATCTGGGCGTAGTAAAACGCGAAGATCGAGTTGAGCGTGTCGTTATCCACGTCGGTGCCGCTGCCCGTCAAACCGTGGTCGGTGTTGGGCGCGTAGTACAGGTAATTCTCCCCGGGCAACAGGTTCCAGTAGAACCGGGACGAATCCGGCAGGAAGAACTGGTCTCCCGTCGAGTTGGCGATCAGTTTCGGCATGTTCAGACGGTTGACATAGGTAATCGGGTCCACGATCCGGAGCAACGACGCGCTCTCCGGCGTGCCAAACCGCTGGAACACGTTCATTTCCACGTAATCTTTGATCGAGGAAGAATAACCTCCGAAAATCTTGTACTTGGTGTAATCTCCCGGCGCGTAGCCGCTGTAAGCTCTCCGGTGGTGAACCATCTGCTGTTCCATGTTCAGGACATCGATCACGATGGGCACCGCCGCCACCACGCGGGAATCACTCGCCGCGGTCAGCCAGGTGGTCCACCCGCGTTTCGACGCGCCCACCACCACGAAGCCGTCCACGTTCACGGGGTTAATCGGCCGGGTTGACAGGTATTCCTGCACCACGTCCATGGCCTTGACCGCCGCCCGGGTCATCGGAAGCAGCACCGGCCAGGTCTTGTCCGGTTCGCCATTTTCGTAGCCGGTCAGGTACTTGTCGTAACTGTACGCGATGATGGCGTCTTCGGTCCGGGTCCGGGTTTCATCCTTAAACTGCAATGGCTCGTTCGGCACGGCCTGCAGCAGGGCCACCACGCTGTTGGTCAGGCGCGACGCGTAGGCAATTACGCTGTCCGCCGTGGATGGCATCGTTCCCGTCGACCCGCCGGAGATCACCAGCATGGCCGTGTTGGCCACCCGGGCACTGTCCACGGGCTCCACGACGGTCAGGTAATGACGCCACACGGGCTGGTAGACTTCGGCCGCGCCTCGCCAGGTGCCCGAAGTCATTTCGAAGATCCGGGCGTTCACGCCAAGGCTGCTCAGGAACAGGCTGTTGCGCAACTTGTACGAGAAATTCGGATCGCAACTGTGCGTGTATTCGTCCAGCACCTGTTCCTCGGGAATGTTCAGTGGCGTTTCCGCCACCGCCGTCAGCGACAGGGCGTTCACGTCCAGCAGGCACGTGTTCGCGGCGATGATGACGATCTCCCGGCCGCAGGTCTCCGCCCCGGGATCCGCCGGGGGCAGTTGCACCCGCATCGTGTCGTTCCGGCCATCCTCGTCCAGGTCCGCCGCAAGGTAGGTCTGTTCTTCCGTCCCGCCTTCGTCCAGCGCGGTGCCAGCCATGCCTGCGACGTATACCTTCACCGCCATGGAGTTTCCGTCATCGTCCACCTTCCACGAGGACGTGTTAAAAGCCAGCGTCACCGCCGACGTCAGCGGGTGCAACTGGAGCACCACGGCCCGTGTGGACATGGGCGCGATACTGTTCAACGACGGATACTTGCCACCCGAAATTTCCACCGTGTCTGTCGCGGACTGGAACGGCACCCGGATCAAGGCGTCCGCGTCGAAGCGGTCCTCGTTCAGCGTGAAGGGCGCGCGGGAAGTATCACTGTCCCGTACCGCGGCGGGTGCCGTGTTTTCATAGGCCCGTTCAAAGGCAAACTGGCGATAATAGGCACCGAACTTGTGATCCAGCACCTCGTTCAGCACGGTGTACGCAACCCCCAGCGCCTCCGGGTACTGAAGTTCCCTTCCCTCATTCTCAAGTTCATCGAAAGCCTCCCGTAGCCCCACCAGCATGCCGCCAATCACGGTGTAAGGATCGGGAAACCGGTCTGGATCGTTCTGGAAGTAGAACAGGAATTCCTGTCCGGCTTGCGCGTAATCCCTGACCGTGCCACTGTAAGGCATGAAAATGGGCTGAGAAAGCCGCAGAAACTGGCCATCCTCGTACGACCGGGCCCGGGACACTTCTTCCGTATCTTCTCCGATCCATGCCCCGCTCGCCCGGCGGAAACCGCTCAGGAAATGAATCGGCTTAACCTTTCCATCCGGGGTCCGGTCCGCTGGGGTCGGCAATCCGAACACCTGGCTGCCAGTGGTCACGATATTCGGGTAATTGTGACCGCTGTACACGGCGTCAAACAGGGCTTCGGTAATAGCGTTCTTCGCGTGAATGAACCGCGCGAAATCGGTGGCCGACGGATCCTCGGCCAGTCGCCCGGCATTGCCCTGGGCAATGGACAGCAATGCCGCGGGATCGATCACGAGGTGACCGAAGAAATCGTCCCGGTAAATCACTTCGGAGAAAACTTCGTATCCCGGCGGATAGATCCCCCGCATGTTATACGCGAGCATGCTGTAGGCGTCATCCGCCACTGCCAGCACCGGCCGGCGAATCCCGGCAGCTGCCAGCGAATCGCTCAGGGTCTGCACCGAGGCCAGCAGTTCCAGGGCCGTCTCGGTCAACTGGCTATCCGAAAAATTCCGCAGGCCGAACGATGCCGGGTTAGACGTGCTGCCCAGGCGAAGCGCGGTCAACTGCCGCAGGAATTCCACGCTGCTGTTCACGCGCCACCAGGTCGCCCAGCGGCCGCCCACGTATGCTTTCTCGTCGCCCTGTTTCACATAATCCCGGCTGATAACTGTCCGCGTTTCGGGACGATAGACCACGCAGTAATCCGCGCGGGCCGGCATGCGCAACACGTCCGCCACGGCCAGTCCATCGGCCACCCGGGCCGGAATCGGCAGAACTCGACCATCTTCCAGCCGGGCCAGCAACACAACCTGTCCAAGTTCGCTTGCCCCGGTGGGAACACTGCCTTCAATCAGGGGAATCCGGATCACCGTGGGCCGGGGCGCGCTGTTCAGCAGGTCCTGGAACAACTCGGGAACGGCATGGTTGTGGGAAATCGTGTAGGTACTGGACGCGTAACTGGCCAATTCACCGTTGGGCAGCGGAATGGGGTTCGGTGCCTGAGAGATCCCGAACACCACCTCTTCCTTGGCCGCGCCAGGCGGTACCGTGATCGTTACGCCTAACGCGGAGATCTTTCCTCCCCCGCTGCTCACCGAGCCGAACGTCGTAGGATCCGTCACGCGAATCAGCGATTCCGCCCGCCGGGTCAGGTTCCCCCGTGACGTGGTAATGGTAAGGGACACGGTGTATACCCCCGGCGTGGTATAGACCTTTACCGGGTTGACCATTGTGCTGCCCGTTCCATCGCCAAAATCCCAGGACCATGCCCGGATCGGGTAACCGCCCGGTTGGGATCGATCATAGAACTGCACCTGCAGGGGAACAGTTCCATCCGTGACGGATGCCACGAAATCCGGGATGGGATCTGCCGCCGTGGGAGGCTCCTTACAGCCGCCCAGCATCGCGCTGACCATTACTCCCGCTACGACAAGGGTTGTCCACCGCCTGAGCATGTCCGGCACACCTTTCCTCGTTGACACGCGGTTCACCGCGTCACGCGCGCCTGTTTCACAATACCTGTCACCCCGTCTGCTATCACCCGACGGTTCCTGAAAAATCTTGACTGTACCCTATTAGTTTGCGACAAATCGCCGAAAAAGTCAACTGTTTACTGCAAAAAAGTCAACAGATTATCCTCCATAACGGCTTTTCCGGCAAAAATTTCCGTTTTTTACCAGGTTCCAACGGGATCTGGCAGAGAACGAACCGATTCTAGGCCGGAATACGAGAGGCCGGATCCGCCCAGATCCGCCAGCCGCAACACGCCATGTCGGCGCTGATATAACCCGGGAATATGATCCATTTCCGGGCGGCTGGCCTCGGGATAAAACTGCATACCGTTGGATTCCACCCCCATGATGGTGTTCGCGTGAGCGGCCAGTAACACGTGCGGCACCTGGGCCAGCATCGGGTTGGTCAGGTCCTGTACCATGAGCGTCATGCCATGGGCCCGCGCCCAGCACAGGCTCAAGAGGGCGCCGGTCTGGGTCTTGCAGGTCTTCAGGGCCACCCCCGTCCATCCCAGGCCATGTCCCATGGCAACCAGGGTCCAGTCGTGGGCGCTTTCATCCATGAACAGCGGTTTGCGCGCGGATACCGATCGGACATCCAGAGGATATTCTTCCAGTTCGTAGGGAAACGGCTGTTCCACGTAGAGCAGCATGCCGTATATGCGGGGCTCGTTCCATAGCAGCCGGTCGAGGATTTCCGTCACGTAGGCAGGGTCCTGAACCGTACAGTTAAAATCCGCGGACAGCCACAGCACCCCTTCTTCAAGGGCTATGCGTCCGACCCGGACCAGTCGGTCGTAATCCCACGTCGCGTCATTGCCCCGCAATTTTACCTTCAGGCACCTCAGCCCATCCCGCCGAATCCAGTCCCTCAGTACCACCGGGTACCCGTCGTCCGGACCGCTGCCATCGTCATCCGCCGGATCCAGCCAGTCCAGCCCTCCCACCAGGTGCCACACCGGCAAGGTATCCGGACGGGGATAGCGTAGAAAATCCGCCGGGTAACGACCCCGAAACAGGCCCTCCCGGCCGGCCGCGCCTCGCAGGTACGCGGAGAGGTCCAGGTTCATCCACTCGCCCGTGTAGGTTTCATAGGTAGGCAGGCCATGCAACCGCCCGTACGCGTCATGCAGCGCGATATCGAAGGCGGAACAACAAACAAGGGCAGCCAGCCAGGGCATTTCGCGTCCAGGTCGTTCCAGGTTGAAGGTCTGCCAGGCATCTTTTAACCCGTACTGCTGAAAGGCATGTCCCACTTCCATGGGATGCCCCCGTGACGACCAGTCCGCCCAGCATTCTCCAAGGACCAGGCAGAATGCCTTGAGCGCCTCGTGACGTGCCGCGTAAGGCAGGGACGACGGCCATACCCATTGAACGCTCAAGGGGGTTTCCCCCCATCCTTCGGCGGATCGCCCCAACCGGTCTTCGACGCGCAGGGCCACCCGGACACAGGTCACCGACGTCAGGGTCTCCGTGCCGAATTTCAGGGGAACCCGCGTCGTGACGGGAAGAAAATAAACCCTTACGCCGCGAACCGCTATATCACTGGACTTTGCCATGAACAACCCCTCTCGGGCATCCGGGCCAAGGGACGCGTCAGGACTGTTTAGCCAGCAGGATGGTGGATACCGTCTTGTCCAGCACGGCCATGTACCGCGCCACGACCTGTTCCGCTTCGTCCGGATTGCCTTCCTTCACGGCCTTGTAAACTTCCCGGAGCGTCTGCAGGTTGGTGTCGCTGCCTACCAGCGGTAGATCGAACAGCCGGCGCAGGCGGATCAGTAAGCCACCAAGGGTATTGAATACCATGTGGTATACTTTGTTGCCCGTCGCTTCAACCAGGACCCGGTAGTATTCCTGGAGGATTTCTTCCTGTTTTTCTTCGTCATGCGTAACGACCAGTTCGTCCAGCAGCAACTTTAACCGGCCAAGATCCGCCTCGCTCCGTCGCCGGGTCGCGGACCGGACAATCGCCCGCACAAGCCCCTCGCGAAATTCCAGCACGTCCAGCAGGAATTTCCCGTCCAGTCGCCGGTTTTCGTCGTACAGCAGCAGGTCGAATAACTTGACGCCCGTGTCAAACTGCATCTGCTGCACGTAGATCCCTGATCCCTGCCGGATGCGTAACAGGCCAATAGCCTCCAGTCGCTTCAAGGCTTCACGAACCACGTGCCGGGCCACCCTGTATTCTTCTGCCAGGACCCGCTCGGTAGGCAGGCGACTGCCCGGGGGAAATTCGCCAGACAGGATGCGGCGGCCAAGTCTGTCCGTTAATTGCTTGGAAAGGGTTTCCCGGCCCGTGCCATCCCTGATCATGTCATCCATGCGTATGCCCTCTACTGGAACGCCCATGCCCATTGGCCATCTGCCGACGCCATTTTAAGCCTTTCCCCGTAAAACGCGTAACCACGTCGCGCCAACAGAATCCGCGGGACCGTAACAATTCCGTGAACCGGCCGTATTGTCCCAAAACCATTCGGTTCAAGGGAGACTGAACTGATGAGCGATATCGTGGTAGACATGGTTCACGGGACCAGTCCGGAAGCGGAACGGCTGGAGTACGAAATTTACGTCGCTGAGGGATACATCGCGCCGAATCACCGGAGAAAAGTTCTGGAAAATGAACATTACCCGGAGTTCATCCATTTCGTCGCCCGCGATCGCGACCAGGTGGTGGGTTCCCTGCGCCTGGTAACCGATCCCCGGCCCCGGTTCGGGGTGTTTCGGCTGGCGGCGTTTACCCATTTCACCCTGGATCCCTGGGTCGAGCCGTTATTGTGCCAGGTTGGATTGAAACATGTGGTGGAAGTAGGCACCATGGTCATCCGGCCAGAGTACCGCGGAAGTGAAACCTACCTCAAATTGTTCGAAAAAGCCTTTGAATACGGCCTTATGACCCGTATCCACGCGGGACTGGCCACCATCGACGCCGGGTTTCGCGACCGATTGGAACGGCGTGGAGTCCCCCTGGTCGATCTCGGGCCATCCCGGTTCTACATGGGCTCCGAAACCCAGCCCGTGCTGATCGACATGCCGCGCCTGGTCAGCCGGGTCCTGGGCGAAGCTGTTCTTCCTCCCCTGCCATTGCCCGAGGTCGTCGAAAGGGCGCTGGCCTGATGAATGAACCGTCCCGCGACGCCAGGGCGCGCTGTGAACGGCACCTGCACAACCTGGAACGCGCCCATCCGCGCCTCCGTGACCTGGCATGGCGCACCGCGCCGCTTGACCAGGCGCCCCTGGGACAACTCACTTCCGTGATTCGAGATGCCTGGCACCGGGCCTACGGAAACCGCGTGAGCATCGCCTACGGTCCGGCCCTGTTCCACCTCGCCTGTGCCTGTTACCCGGATGGAGACAGCCTGGTCTCCTGGGCGGAAGAGGATGGACAGCCCCTCGGCGTGATCTTCAGCCTGTCCCTGTGCTTCGAAACGGAGATTCCGGAACGGCCGATCACCGCCTCCCTGACCACGGGGCTCTGTTGCGTGCGCGAATGGGAAGGTCGCGGCATGATCGAAACGCTGATGGCCCGGCATGGTGCGGTCCTGGTAGATAGAAACCACGCGTTCAGCCTCCACTGGCGCGCCACGGAAACCCGGGAAATCCATGGAGCGGCCCGTCTCAGCCGGGCGCGGATCGTCCGCCTGCTGGGCAGGGCCATCCGACCCGCCATCGCGTCCCGCCATGCCAGGGGAGGACTGCTTACCCAACTGGGAATCCGCTTGCACGCGTTGCGGTATCCTGCCGGCCGTTCCCTGCCGTCATCCTGGACCATGGAAATGAACACGGAACGGGCGGCATTCTACGCGGAGCGCCTGGTCCGGGAATGTTTCGCGGTACGGTCGGTCCGCCGCCGCTTTCCCGCGGCGTTTTTTCACGCGCTTGGATCATTCCAGGAGGATGGTCTCCGGGGTACCGTCACGGTTTTTCACGAAAATCAGGAACCTGTCGGTGTCATCTGGGGCTGCGTGAATCCGGCGGACGACCACGCCTTTTTCCTGATGGATGGCATGGTATTCCGGAAGGACACCCCCCCTGGAAGTCGTTCACGCGCCTTATCTTGCCTCGAGGGATGGCTGGGAGAACAGGGGTGTTTCGCGGCGCTCGCGCCGGAAAGCGTCTTTTACCCGGAGGTCCCTCCCGGCTGGCTTACCCTGAAACGCTATGCCATCGGCGCGATCCCTTTCGATCCGCCGGCCTGGCTCACGCCCGGGCACCTCTCGCGGCTGTTCCTGGAACTGCGTTGAACCCGTGATGGCTCAGCGCAGCAGCCGGGCGAGCAGAAACGCCATTTCTAGGGACTGTTCGGCATTCAGGCGGGGATCGCACGCCGTTTCATAGCAGGCCCGCAGGTCTTGCTCGGTAATACCCGACGCGCCGCCCACGCATTCGGTCACCGCTGCCCCGGTCAACTCAAAATGCACCCCGCCAAGCACCGATTGCTCCGCGCCGTGCGCGGCAAAGGTCTGCTCCAGTTCTCGGAAAATATCCGGAACGCTCCGGGTTTTTCGGCCATCCGACGTCACACGCGTGTTGCCGTGCATGGGATCGCAACACCATAACACCGGGTGACCTTCGGCGCGCGCGGCCCTGACGAGGCGGGGCAGTTCTTCTTCCACGCGGTCCGCGCCGAACCGGGTGATCACGGTCAGCCTGCCCGGCACCCGATCCGGGTTCAGGAGGTCGAGCAGTTCGCGGAAGGTATCGGTCTCCGTGCCGGGACCCACCTTGATGCCCACAGGGTTGGCGATCCCCGCAAGGTAACGGGCGTGTGCGCCCTCGGGGTCCGCCGTCCGGTACCCAACCCACAGAAAATGAGCCCCCAGGTTATACCACCGCCCGGATTCATCCCGACGGGTCAGTGCTTCCTCGTAAGGCAACAGCAACGCCTCGTGGGAGGTGTAGAACGATACCCGCCGGAGCGTTTCCCCACCGCCACCGATGGTTTCCATGAACGTCACCGCGTCGGTAATCGCGTCCACCACCCTCCGGTAGGACTCCCGGTTGGGACTGTTTTCGATAAAACCCAGGTCCCATTTCTCGGGGTGGTGCAGGTCGGCAAAGCCACCCTCAATCAGCGCGCGAATATAATTCAGGGTAACCGCCGCGTGGTAATATCCCCGGACCATGCGTTCCGGATCGGGCCGTCGCGCTTCAGGTGTCGCGTCCGGGCTGTTTACCAGGTCACCCCGGTAAACCGGCAAGCTCTGTCCTTCCACCGTTTCCGTCTCGGAAGAGCGCGGCTTCGCGTACTGTCCCGCCAGGCGTCCCACGCGTACCACCGGCTTCCGGGTCGCGTAGGTGAGCACGAGGCTCATCTGCAGGAGCACCTGCAGTTTTGCCATAATGGAACCGGGCGCGCAATCTTCGAATCGTTCCGCGCAATCTCCTCCCTGCAGGAGGAAGCGTTTGCCCGCGGCCGCCTCGGCGAGGGCGGCGATCAACTGCTCCACCTCGCCCGCCGCCACCAGGGGTGGATACCCGCGCAGGGTTTCCGTCATCCGGCGCACCGCGCGCGCGTCATCATACGGCGGGTACTGGCGAAGGGGACACGCCTGCCACGACGCGGGATGCCACGACTCCATCAAACGTCCATCTCCTGAATTACCGGCTGACTTGGCAGTGGCATCCGCGTGAAACGGACGCCAAGGGGTATTATACCTTTCGAACCCGTGTAATGTTTCTCGGGGAGGCTCTCTGATGGTAGTTGACTCTATCGCGCGCGGAAATTTACAATACCCTTTCACATTACTGAACATCAGCAAAGCATGGCATTCCGGAACAGGGATTCGCGGTGTGCCGGTTCATCCAACAGGAGAACGACCATGAAGATCGATTTCGGCGGCGTGCAGGAAGAAGTGGTGACCCGCAAGGAATTCCCCATGACCAGGGCCCGCAAGGTGCTTAAGAATGAGACCATCGCGGTGATCGGCTACGGCGTGCAGGGGCCGGCCCAGGGACTCAACATGCGGGACAACGGCTTCAACGTGATCGTCGGCCAGGCCCCCGAGTTCAAGAAAGACTGGGATCGAGCCGTGAAAGACGGCTGGAAACCCGGCGAAACCCTGTTCCCCATCGAAGAGGCCTGCGAACGGGGCACCATCATCCAGTACCTGGTTTCCGATGCCGCCCAGAAGGCCCTGTGGCCCATCATTAAGAAACACCTCAAGCCCGGCGACGCCCTCTATTTCTCCCACGGTTTTTCTTATACCTACCGGAAATTCACGAAGGTGGAACCGCCCGAATACGTGGACGTCATCATGGTGGCCCCCAAGGGGTCCGGCCTGAACGTTCGGCGCAACTTCCTGAGCGGCGCGGGCATCAATTCCAGTTACGCCATTGCCCAGGACTACACCGGCCGGGCGCTGGAACGTACCCTTGCCCTGGGCATCGCCATCGGCTCCGGCTACCTGTTCCCCACCACCTTCGAGCACGAGGTCTACAGCGATCTGACCGGTGAACGTGGCGTGCTGATGGGCGCGCTGGCCGGCATCATGGAGGCCCAGTACGATATCCTGCGCGCCAATGGCCACAGCCCCAGCGAAGCGTTCAACGAAACCGTCGAAGAACTGACCCAAAGCCTGATCCGACTGGTCGACGAAAACGGCATGGACTGGATGTTCCAGAACTGCTCGGCCACGGCGCAGCGGGGTGCCCTCGACTGGAAACCGAAATTCAAGAAGGCGGTCATGCCTGTTTTCAAGGAACTCTACAAGCGCGTCAAGAACGGCGAGGAGTGCAAGCGCGTCCTGCGCAGCACCAGCGGCAAGGACTACCAGCAGAAACTCGGCGAGGAACTCCGGCAGATGCGCGAATCCGAAATGTGGCAGGCTGGCGCGGCCGTGCGGGCGTTGCGGCCCAAAACCCCCGAGTCCAAGCTGATCAAGTCCGTCATCGGAACCAAGGGGCGGGAATCTTCCTGATTCCGCCCGTTCTGATCCGTCCCCCGGTCTGCCGGGGGACGGATCAGGGGGGAAAATATAGTTGCCTCCCGTCTATGGCATGTTTTATGATTCAAGGCAGGGGATAGCGTTTCCCGGGGCTCACCGGGCGAGGCACATCGGAGACGGGCGTCGATGACAGAGAGGCCGGACGACGTGCGAGAGGACCAGGGCAAATGCCTGCTGGGACCAGGAGCGAGCCTGGAATGGTCCGCCTCCTGGTCAAAGGGTCCCTTGAGCGTCCACCTCGTTAGCCACGTGGGTAAAAAGCGCCAGAACAACGAAGATTCCTGCATGTTTTTCGCCCCCGAACCCGATACCCTCGAACGACGGGGGTATCTCCTGGCCGTTGCCGACGGCATGGGGGGGGCCAGCGCGGGCGAACGGGCCAGCAGACTCTGCCTCGAGCAACTCGCCGACTGGTTCTATTCACCCCGCGTCAAGGGGCTCGTGCCTCATGCCCTGCGCTACGCCCTGCACATGGCCAATGAAGCCGTTTTTACCGAGGCCACGGCAAATCCCGAATTCGAGGGCATGGGCACCACCCTCTCCGCCATCGCCCTGTTCGGCAACTGGGCCTACCTGGCCCAGGTCGGAGACAGCCGTATCTATCTCCATCGCCCCGAAAAAGGCTTCTTCCAGATGACGGAAGACCACTCGCTCGTGGCCGAGCAGTTACGCAGCGGCCTGATCAATGAAAACGAGGCCAAGAATCACCTGCTGAAAAACCTGATCACCCGCGCGGTCGGTATCAAGGATTCCGTGGAGGCCGACTTTTTCGCCGTGGAACTGCACCGGGGAGATACGGTCCTGCTGTGCTCGGACGGCCTGAGCAACATGGTGCCCGACGAGCAACTGGAAGCCGCGCTGGCCCTGGAGGACCTGAACGAAATCACGGCCAGGCTGCTGCAGGGCGCCCTCGATGGCGGCGGTACCGACAACATCACCTTCGTGCTGATGCGCGTCACGGACAACCTGCCTGAATCCTACTACCAGCAGGGCGCGGACAAGGTATTGTTCGACTCGCGCGGGTTCTTCAAACGGCTCAGGAACTGGTTCCCCAGGTCCAGGTAGTCTTCCCGTCCGAAGAGAGGAGAACGCCCATGAGCGCGCGCGCTTTCCTTGGAATCCTTTCGCTGCTGTTCCCCCTGGCTTTTTCCGCGTCGGCATCGGGAGGCTGGCAGGCTGGCGTGGGGCGGGTCGAAATCACCCCGGACACCCCCATGTGGCTGGCGGGATACGCCGCCCGGGATCACGCCGCGGAAGGTACCCTGCAGCCCCTGTGGATCAAGGCCCTCGCCCTGCGGGACGCGGACGGTAACACGGGCGTTATCATTACCGCCGACCTGCTGGGCTTCACCGGCGAGATGACCGATGCCGTGCGGAACAAGTTGCGAACGGAACGAGGGATCCAGCCCGCGCAACTAATCATCAACAGTTCCCATACCCATTCGGGACCGATCGTGGGTAAACGACTGCTGTGTATCTATCCCCTGGATGACACCGGGAAACAGCAGGTGGAACGGATGACCCGGCGGGTGATCGACGCGGCCGTCCAGGCTGCTGTCGCCGCCCTGGATGATCTTGCTCCCGCTCGCCTGTTCGCGGGGAACGGGGTCTGTCGTTTCGCGGTCAACCGCCGCAACAATCCTGAACCGGATATCGCGGGCAACTTCGCGCTGAAAGGCCCTTCTGACCACGCGGTACCCGTGCTCAGCATCACGGACGCCGATGGAACGAAGGTAAAAGCGGTGCTGTTCGGCTATGCCTGCCACGCCACGGTGCTGTCGGGATACCAGTGGTGTGGCGATTACCCCGGGTTTGCCCAGGTCGCTATCGAAGAGGCCCTGCCCGGAACCCAGGCGCTGTTTTTCCAGGGATGCGGAGCCAACCAGAATCCGCTTCCCCGCCGGTCGGTGCCCCTTGCCAGGCAATATGGACGCGAACTGGCAGCCGCCGTCTTGCGCGTGCTGGAAGATACCGGGGAACTGCGGGAATTGCGGCCCAGCCTGCGCCAGGCCTACGGAACGGCGCGCGTCGATACGGTGCCACCCGCCAGCCGCGAAGCGCTGGAAGATATCGCCCGGAATCACGGAACGCCCTACATGCGCCAGGCCGCGAAGGACCTGCTGGAAATACTGGATCAGACCGGCAGCATTCCCACCGGGGTCGATTACCCCCTGCATGCCTGGAATCTCGGTGACCAGCCCCTCGTCGCCTTTGCCGGCGAGACCGTGGTGGATTACGCGATCCAGGCCAAAACCCGCCTCGGCCTGAACACCTTCGTCATGGGATACTGCGATAACGTCATGAGTTACATCCCCACCGCGGCAATCATCCGCGAAGGCGGGTACGAAGGCGAGAGTTCCCAGTTGATCTATGGGTTCGCCGCGAAATGGCGTGAAGACATCGAAACCCGGATCCTGGACCTGCTGGATACGCTCGCCATGGAGGTCGGATTCCATGTCGCGTCTCGACCGGCCCAGGCGCCCTGATGCGCCCATCCTCGATCCCCTGGTCGTCGGGCTGATGCTGCTGGCCGTGACCCTGGGATCACCGGCCCTTGCCCAGGTCAGCGCGCGGGATACCGGGGCCAGGGGAGATGGCGCCACCGATGATACCCGCGCCATACAACAGGCCATCGACCTTGCCGCGAACAAGGGCCATGCCGTCATTTTCCCCCCGGGCACGTACCTGTGCGGCCACCTTGAACTGCCTTCGGGAACCACGCTCCGACTGGAACCTGGAGCCGTGCTCAAGGGCACCCGGAAGCGATCCGCCTATCCGCCCCGGGAAGAACTTCCTTTCCCCAACGACGCGGATCATGAAACCGCCTGTTTCAAGCCATCGCTACTCTTCGCCGAAAACGTCGAGCGCGTCTCGATCGAAGGCCCCGGCACCATCCTCATGGACTTCGAAAAAAGGGGGGGGCCCAAGCCCGTGGCTCTCCGGCGCTGCCGAGACGTCCGGATCCGGGATCTCACCATCCTGAACGCCCCGAACTACGCCATCAGCCTGCTGGGCTGTGAAGAAGTGGACATCTCCGCCGTCACCATCCTGAACGCCTTCGCCGACGGCATTGACCCCGACGCCTGCCGGAACGTCCGGATCACCAACTGCCGGGTCGAGTCGGTGGACGACGCGATCGTTCCAAAAAGCAGCTTTTCCCTCGGGGAAGCCCGACCTGCTGAAAACATCGTCGTGACAGGCTGCATCCTTTCCACCGTGTGTAACGGATTCAAACTCGGCACGGAATCCAGGGGCGGGTTCCGGAACATCACCGTGTCTAACTGTGTCATCACCGGGTTCAAGGACCGTCGTCCCGCCATTTCGGGCATCTCGCTGGAAACCGTGGACGGAGGCATGCTGCAGGGCATCAACATCAGCAACGTCAGCATGGTCAACGCGCGCGCCCCCATCTTCATCCGGCTGGGCAATCGCGGCCGCGACATGGCCGAACCGGTTCCCGGTGTCCTGAAAGACGTCGTCATCTCCGGCGTCACCGCCCGGAACGCTTCGCTGGCGGCCAGTATCACCGGGATCCCCGGGCACCCCGCCCGGGACATTACCCTGCGCGATCTCTACTTCGAATTCTCGGGCGCCAATCCCTTCCAGCCGTGGGAAGCGGTCCCCGAAAAGGAAGACGCCTATCCAGAAGCCCTGATGTTCGGCGGCCTGCCCGCGTACGCCCTCTATTGCCGGCACGTGGAGGGACTGACCCTCGAAAACATCACGGTGCGGTGGCGGGAGGGCTTCTGGCGGTTGACTACCGACGTCTACCGCGATATTTCCTGGCCGGAAGAGGGTACCCTGCCTTCCCACGCCCAGCCCGCCGATCCCGGCACGGCGTGCCATTTCGAGTCGGTGGCCGGGCTCGTCTGCCGCGACCTCCGAATTTCCCCCGCGCCACCGGCGTCCGAGCCGATAACGCGCTGCGTGAACGTCCGATCCGCCCGCTTTGATGTTGCTCCATTGCCCCCGACCAGCCCCATGCCTTTCATGGCCGTTGCCGGGGCCGACTGTGCCGACATCCTGCTCCGGGGGATCCCCGAATCCGTTTCGGCCCCCTTCTGGATAGCGGATCCGGTGGTTCCGGCGGGGGCCGTGCGGACCAGTCCATGATCCTTCCCGTTTCCGGCGCGCGCCATGTACAATACAAGCAACGTTACGGCTTCAACCGGAAAGGAGTGGTGGTTATGAACCGCGAGTTCGTCCGCGCCTCTTCCCGCCGCGATTTCTTCCGGCAGTCCGCGGCAGTCATGGCAGCGCTTACCCTCGTCCCGCGTGCCGCCCGGGCGGAATCCGGTGGCGGTATCGCGCCGTTCTCCTGTGATATCACGCCCCCCTTGGGCACCCCCTGGTATCCTTCTTACGGTCCCCTGGGTGAGATCGAGCATCCCCTGCTCGCGAAGGGCGTTGTCCTGGAGGATGCCGGTGGGCGCTACGTCCTGTGCGCGCTGGATTATTGCGAGTTGCGGAATTCCGCTTATGATCGGGCCTGTGCCACGCTGGCCGAAGCCGCCGGTACCACGCCGGACCGGGTCGCGGTACACACCGTGCATCAGCACACCGCTCCCATGGTGGATCCTGAAGCCTTTGCCCTGGCGGACACGGTGGCTTCGCCTCCTCCGCGCCCCGACCTCACAACCATGGAACGACTGCTGGCGCAACTGGCCGAAACGGTCAGGACGGCTGCCAGCCGGATGGTTCCATGGAACCGGGTCGGAACCGGTCGGGCGCGGGTGGAGCGGGTGGCCTCCAATCGCCGGGTGCGGGGTGAGGACGGAAAGATCCTTACCCGTTTCAGTTCCTGCAAGGATCCGAAACTGGTCGAAGCCCCTGAGGGACTGGTCGATCCCTGGCTGAAAACCGTCACTTTCGCCCGGGATGACACCCCCCTAGTCCGGCTGCATTACTACGCCACGCATCCCCAGAGTTTTTACGGGGACACCCGGAGCACGTACGATTTCCCCGGCATGGCGCGGGAGTGGCTGGAACGGCGCGAAGGCATTCCCCAAGTGTACTTTACCGGCTGCGCCGGCAACATCGCCGCCGGCAAATACAACAACGGCACGCCCGAAGCCCGGGAGGGACTTTACCTTCGCCTGCGCGCGGCCATGGAGACTGCCGCCCGCGCGACGGCCTACGAGCCGGCCCAGCCCATCACCTGGCGAACCACCAGCCTTCAACTTGAGCCCATCACGTCGGGAGAACTGGCCCCCGACGCGCTGATGGCCGCGCTTGAAAATACTGCCCAGTCGCATAACACCCGCCTGGATGCCGCCATGTGCCGGGTGTTCCAGGAACGGGCGCGAAAACCTTTCCTGCTGACCGCGCTGGACACCGGTAAACTGGTCCTGATGCACTTGCCCGGTGAAATGGCCGTGGAGTTTCAGTTGTACGCCCAGACCATCCAGCCCGACCGGTTCGTGGCGGTGGCCGCTTACGGCGACTGTGCCCCGTCCTACGTGAACCCGGCGTCCTTTTTCCAGGAAGGCGGGTACGAGGCCTCGGCCTCGCTGGTCGTTCCCGAATCCGAACAACGGGTCCTGGCCGCGATTCGACAACTGGCGGGACTTCCCGCCCAGGATCCCGGGGACGCGAAGGCATGAGCGCGCCCCCTGTCACCAGGCGTGGCTGGTTAGCCGGCCTGGCCGCGACGGCCGGATGGGGTCGCCTTGCCCTGGGACGGCAGGACCCGCCGACCCCACCGGAACTGGCCCCGAAGGCCATTTCGGGAGATTCCCGGAATCCCACGGAATGGACCGAGCCCCTTGTCATCACCGTGGGTGGACCCGACGCGGACATCCAGGGGTTTACCGATCGGGCCATCCAGGCCGCGGTGGATTACATCGCCGCGAGGGGATCAGGCGCCGCGCGCCTGACGACGGGAACCTTCACGCTGCGCAATGCCGTGTACCTGCGTCCTGGTGTGCGCCTCACGGGCGCGGGGGAGGCAACCATCCTTCGCAAGGCCCCGATGGAACGGACAGCCCTCGCCAGGGACGCCGACTGGTATGACCAGGAACTGGCCCTTGTCGACGCGTCTGGGTTTCCTCCCGGCTGTGGCATCTGCCTCGAGGGAGTGCAACCCCATTCCGGTACCCGAATCGTCGTGAAACGCACGGTCATCGCCCGGGATGGAAACCGCGTGCTGCTTGACCGCGCGTTACGAGAAAACTTCTGGGTCGAGTTCAATCCCGTGATTTCCTCCCTGTTTCCCCTGGTCACGGCGGAAAATGCCTCGCGGCTCGCGATTGAAAACCTGGTCCTGGACGGAAACCGAGCGGAAAATGCCGCGCTGGATGGCAACTACGCCGGATGCCTCTGGTTCCAGGATTGTTCGGATATCACCATCCGGAACGTGATCGCCCGCGATTACAACGGCGATGGTATTTCCTGGCAGATCTGTCACGACGTGACGCTGGAACACTGCAAGTCGCTGGATAACACCATGCTGGGCATGCACCCGGGTTCCGGATCCCAGCGCCCGGTCATCCGCGACTGCGAACTTTCCGGAAATGGCATCGGCGTCTTTTTCTGCTGGGGCGTTCGCCACGGCCTGGTGGAACGATGCGACATCCACGACAACACCGACTCCGGCATATCCATCGGCCACCGGGATCACGGCAACCTCATCCGGGAGTGTGTCATCCGGAACAACGGCAACCATGGCATCCTCTTCCGCCCGGAACGGGGTGAAGGATTCACGGCCACGGCCAATACCATTGAAAACTGCCGGATCGTCGACAACGGCGGAGAAAACAGCGCGGCTGTCGAAATCCAGGGCGTCACCAGCGGTAACCGCTTTATCCGGAACCATTTCGAGGAAACCCGGGATCGGGCCCGCCGCGTGGCCATCCGGCTAGCCCCGGAATCTGGCGAACAGTCCTTCGAAAAAAACCGCTTCCAGGGGTTCTACCGGGATATCGAACGTGTAAAGGCTGACACATGAACACGGGGGGTACACGGCGCGCCTTTCAGAAAATCGGGGAAGACCTGCGTTTTCTGGCGGGTTGTTTGCCCCACCGGGTCGCCCGGACGGAGGAAGAAGCGGAAGCGGCGGAATATATCAAATCCCGCCTGCGGGACATCCTTGGACCGGAAGGGGTGGAATCCGAAGCCTTTGAAGCCCCCGAAAACGCGATGCTGCTGCGCGGTTCGATCATGCTCGAATTCGTGGTGGTGTCCCTGATCGCCACGTGGTGGCCCCTTGCCGGCGCGGTCTACGGCGCTGTCGTCACGCTCGCGCTGACGCTGGACCTGCTCGGCTTTCCCCTGCTGGAAAGACTGGTCCCTTCCTTCACCAGCCGGAATATCGTGGGGGCCTGTCCCGGCGTTTCGCCCCGGGAGATGCTCGTGTTCACCGCGCACTACGACACCGGCATGGTGACACCGATGCAGCGGCTGGCCGAAACGGTCGGCACCCGGAAATTGTACCTGCTGGTCGTGGGACTGGCCGTGCAGGTCGTGGGGGCCTGCCTCGTGGAAGGCATCCTGAAATACCACGGACTTGAGAGCCCCCCTCTCGTGGCTTACCGCTGGGCCGCCACGTGGGGACTCCTTGGAGTGGGCATCCTCCATTTCCTGTCCGGACGGGGAGAGCCCAGCCGGGGAGCTAACTACAACGCGTCGGGCGTGGCGGCCCTGCTCGCCCTCGCGGAACGCCTCCATGAGCGTCCGCTGTGGCACTATGACGTGCTCGTGGTTTTCCCGGGCGCGCACCGGGAAAACATGGCGGGCCTGCGGACCTTCCTGGCCCGCTGCAAGCCCATGAAAGCGATCCTGCGGCTGATTCACGTGGAAGGCGTGGGCATGGGCACGCCCGCTTACGTGACGGAAGAGGGTGAGTTCACCAGGCGGGCGGATTCGGAACTGGTCGCGGTGGCCAGGACCATTTCGGACACATTCGGAGCGATTCCGGTCCAACTTCATCGGCCCGCCGGGGCATGGTGCGCCATCGCCCGGGGATATCCCGCCATCACGATTACAAGTGCTGACTCCATGGGACGTCCAGGCGCGCCCGCTGCCCGGGACGATTCCCTGGCCTCCGTCAGCGAGGAACGGACCTTCGATGCCGCGCGCTTCATCGAGGCCATGGCCCGCGAACTGGACAACCTGGCCTGCCCCCCGGACGCAACGGGTGGTCATGACCCCGGAGATACCGATGCGAATCACGCCTGAACTTCTGCGACGGTATGACCAGCCCGGCCCCCGGTACACCAGTTATCCCACCGCGGTGGAATGGAAACCGGACATCACCGGGGAAATGACCGCCGCGGCCCTGGGGGAGGCCTCTTCCCGGGAAACCGATCCTCTTTCGCTGTACGTCCACCTGCCCTATTGCGCTTCCCGTTGCCTGTACTGCGGCTGTAATGCCACCGTGCCCGCCTCGGCATCCGACGTGACCGCTTACCTGGACTCGCTCGTCCGGGAACTTGACGACGTGGCGGCCCTGCTGCGTTCGCGCCGCGTCCTCTCCCAGCTGCACTGGGGCGGCGGCACGCCGAATTACCTGGCCCCCGAGCAGGCCGAACGTCTGCGCGAGGCCATTGCCGAACGCTTTACCTTCACCCCGGACGCGGAAATCGCCATCGAGATCAACCCGTCCCTGGCCACGCCCGAACAGTTACGGTTGCTGCGAAACCTTGGATTCAACCGGATCAGCCTCGGCGTGCAGGACCTGGCTCCGGAAGTGCAACGGGCCGTCGCCCGGAACCAGACCTGGCAACAAACCCGCCTCGTGTTTGAAACCTGCCGCGAACTGGGATTCCAGGGTATCAACATCGATCTGATCTATGGGCTGCCCCTGCAACGCGCCGAAGCGTGGCAACAGACCCTGGACCGGGTCTGCGAACTCCGCCCGGACCGCATCGCCGTGTACAGTTTCGCCTGGCTGCCTGACCGGTTGCCTCACCAGCAGGCCCTGGCGCGGTTCCCCATGCCAGGGGCCGAAGAAAAACTGGCCCTGTTTGCCGCGGCTCGAAACCGGTTCATCACCGAAGGGTATCGTCCTATCGGCATGGACCATTTCGCCCTGCCCGAGGACGAACTATCCCGGGCCATGGACATGGGACACCTGAACCGGAACTTCATGGGCTACACGGTCCAGGCCGCCACCGAACAGATTGGCATCGGCGCGTCCGCCATCAGCGAGTTCCCGGTGCTCTATGCCCAGAATGTAAAGGATCCCGGGACATACATCGCCCTGGCCGGGAAAGGTCTTCCCCCCACGGCCTCCGGGGTGGTCCTCGATGCCGACGACCGGCTCCGCCGCCGACTTATCCGGGACCTCATGTGCCGGTTCCGGTTACGCTGGAGCGATCTCGCGGCATTCCACCCGTCGTTGGCCAATCCCGACACCGCCCCGGAAGTCTTCGCCGACGCGTGGCCCGACCTGCAAGCCATGGAGCGGGACGGCCTGGTTGAACTCCAGGGCGATGGACTCACGGTCACCCCGCTCGGACGGGTTTTCGTGCGGGTGGTATGCATGGCCTTTGACATTCGCCTGCGACGATCCCGCAACCAGGCCGCGTTCTCGAGGACCGTCTGATGAGCCGGCTGGACGTGGATTCCGTGGTCATTGGGGGCGGCGTCACCGGCCTGCGCGCGGGATGGGAACTCCGCAAGCGCCTTCCTGCCGATGGATTCGTCATCCTCGAGGCAACGGACCGACCCGGCGGCACGGCGCTCACGGACCGGTTCGATAGCTGGATCGTGGATCACGGCCCCAACGGCTTTCTGGACCGTGAACCGCTTACCCTTCAATGGGTAGATGAACTGGGACTCGGGGACCGCCTGGCGCCGGCATCCCGGGCCGCCGCGCGGCGCTTTCTCTACCGGAATGGCTGCCTGCGCGAACTCCTGCCGCCGCCCCGGTTTCTGCTTTCCCCCGTGCTATCCATCCGGGGACGGATCCGCCTGTGTCTCGAGCCCCTCGTGCCGCCCCGCCCCGACACGGCGCCACCGGAAACGGTTCATGCCTTCGCCGCCCGACGCGTTGGCCGGGAAGCCGCCCGCAAGCTGGTCGGCGCCATGGTCCTCGGGGTATATGGCGGTGACGCCGAGCAGTTGGAGATGATTTCCTGCTTTCCGCGACTGGTGGATATGGAACGGCGGTACGGCTCCCTGTTCAGGGCGCTCAAGGCGCGGCGCCGGGAAAACCCGGGCGCGTCCCCCATGGGACCCGGCGGCTGGCTCACTTCTTTCGATGGCGGCGTTGAAGCCCTGCCCGAGACGGCAGCCAGACTATTGAGCAAAAACCTCCGGTTGAATGAGTCGGCCTCTTCGATTTCCCTTGAAAACGGTATTTATACTGTTCGCTCCATCACCGGCCTTACGGTCCAGGCGCGGCGCGTTTTTCTGGCCTGTCCCGCGTGGCAGGCGGCCCGGCTTGTCGCGCCCCTGGGCGATACCGCCGCCCGCGCCCTCGCGGACATTCCCTACGCTCCCATAGCGGTTCTCGCTCTCGGTTATCCCAGGAATCGCGTGGGACATCCCCTGGAAGGCTTTGGATTCCTGGTCCCCCGCGGCGAAAACCTGCGCCTGCTGGGCTGCCTCTGGACCTCTTCCATCTTCCCCGGCCAGGCCCCCGCGGACCATGTACTCCTGCGCGTCATGGTAGGTGGCGCGGTTGATCCGAAAGCCCCCACTTTATCCGACGCCGAATTGCTAAACGGGGCCCTGGAAGAACTGCGCCCCTTGTTGCGCCTCGGGGGCCAACCCCTGTGGCACAGGATCTACCGCTACCCTCGTGGCATCCCGCAATACACGGTCGGTCACGCCGCACGCCGGGAAATCCTCGTCGCGACCGAACGCCAATTCCCTGGCCTGTTCTTCTGTGGCAATGCCTACCAGGGCGTGGGGCTCAACGACTGCGCGGTCTCCGCCCTTGTTGCCGTCACCAGAGCCCTTGAGGAAACCCATTGATGCGTGACCCATCCGGAACCACCGCGTCATCCGAAAGACCCTCCCGGCTGAACCCGGCGCGGTTCCGTCCAAACCTGTTTATCGCGGTCCTGCCTGTCGCCGTGCTGCTGGCGTGGTATGTTCCCGGTCCGGGCAGCCGTGAGGGCGCCTTTTCCCTGGGCACGATGGCCCTCGCCGGCGTGTCGGCCGTGTTCTTCGGATATGGATTGCGGACCGAATGGGACAAGTTCCTGGCTGGACTCCGGCTTTGGAAAATGCACTTGCTCATTCAGGGCATCACGTTCCTCCTCTTTCCCCTGCTGGTTTATCCCTGGGTCTTCTGGCTGACGGATCCGCATGACCGGCAGGTATGGCAGGGCATATTTTTTCTGGCGGCCCTGCCGTCCACGATCAGTTCTTCCGCCGTGCTGGTGTCGCTCACGGGGGGCAACCTTCCCCTGGCGGTAGTAAACGCGGGACTGTCCGGTTTTATTGGCGTGTTGGCCACCCCGCTGTGGATGATCATCGCGGGAGAACGGGCCACGGGAAACCTTCACGCGCTAGGCATGGCCAGCCTCCGGCTTAGCCTGCTAATCCTCGCGCCCATGATCGCGGGCGCGCTACTGACGCCGTGGTTGGGAGAAATCGCCCGTCGCCACGAACGCTGGTTACGCCGGGCTGATCAACTGGTTGTTCTGCTCATCGTCTACACCAGCTTCAGCCGATCCTTTGAACATGGTCTGCCTACTTCCCTGTCCACGTCGGGACTGGTTGTTATTGGCCTTGCCGTTCTCGCCCTGTTCGGATCCGTGGTCATCCTGATAACCGCCATCTGCTGGCTGTCCGGCGTGGCCAGGCCCGAAGGACTCACCGTGTTTTTCTGTGGTTGCACGAAATCCCTGTCCCACGGCGTCGTCATGGCAAGGGTCCTTTTCGGATCCCAGTCCCTGGCTGCCCTCGTCATCGTGCCCGTCATGGTCTACCACTTTATCCAGTTAACCGTTTTCGGCCTGGTAGCGGCGATCATCAGTCCCCCGCCATCCAGACCCGAACGGCAAGTATAAAGAGAAACGCGGTGATGACCACATGGTCACCACCGCGATCACACGCTCACGCGCCGGGAAATCAGACCGTGCCGCCGGTCAACGTGGCAAAGGCACGGGACACCGGGCTGCGGGCCGGCCCGGGGAACCGGATGAATTCCACGTGGCCGTCCATGTACAGCACGTTCGACCCGCCGGGAATATGGTTGAAATTGCTCGCGATCACGCTCGTGATGTCCCAGAATATGTACACTTCGCTCTGGGCCTGGTTAGCCGCCGCGGGGTTGTTGATATCCGTGATCAGGAATCGCTCAATACCCTCGCGCAGACGGTAGGCCGTCCGGCCGTCCGGGGCGGGCAACTGGATATCTTCTTCCAGCGGTGACAGGTCGCCGTTTTCCACCTGGGTGTACAGTTGCTGCAGTTTCAGGGCCAGTTGCAGGTTCAGGTACCCCTGCAGGGCGGCGTTCAACAGATCCGTTGGCATACCCGGGGTATTGGGATCCAGGGTCCCCACGTACAGGTCCTGAAGCGCCCAGCTGATGTACACGTACGACAACGCGTCAAAGCGACAGGGTACGATCGGATTCTCCGGATTGCGCGCGCCACCGGGATCCCGGGCGTTCCACCGTCCACCGGTCAGGGCGTCCGCTCCGTCTTCGTCCGACGGGCAGACCAGTACCTTGTGATCCGACAGGTACTCGGGAAACACCTGGTCTCCCTGGAACATGAAGTCAAGGCCATCGAGCAACGTGCACGGCTCGCCGGGAACCGAGGTGTCCGGTTTCCGGTGATGCAGCGTGGGATAGGCCTGTCCTTTCGATTCGTTGGCATACATCTTGAACATCAGGCCAACCTGTTTCAGGTTGTTCTGGCAGGACGAACGGCGGGCCGCCTCGCGGGCCCGGGCCAGCGCTGGCAGCAGGATCGCCGCCAGGATGCCGATGATGGCGATCACCACCAGCAGTTCGATCAGCGTGAAGCCGTTTCGGGAATGTCGTCGCATGAAAACCTCCTTTCTAACGTTTACTGCTTGTATAAATAGCATATCATGCGCAAAACAACTTTGCAAGCATAATTTATTTCGGGTAATCCTCCCTGTTTTTGTTTCTTGTTTTTTGAAAATACGTTGCGATACAGTTAGATAGATTTCCCTTTTTTACCTTTTTACGGGCAATAGAAAGGACCATGGTCATGAAACGAACGGGAGGTCGTATTTCATTCGGGCTAGGCATCGTAACGTGCGTGTACCTTCTAGGACTGGGCTGGACAGGCACGGCCCACGCCACCGACGGCACATCGCTGATCGGTATCGGCGCGTTGCAAAAAGGCACGGGCGGCGCGGGCGTGGCCAGTCCCCAGGACATGACCTGGGTGTTGCTCAACCCGGCGAGCATCATCGACCTGGGCTGTCGCCTGGACGTGAACTTCGAATTGTTCATGCCCTATCGCACCATTAAGCCCCGGGGACTTTTCGGCAGCAACACGGAGGAATCCTACGACGACAATATCTTCTATATTCCATCGCTGGGTTACAGCAAATCCTGCGGCGACGGGGACTGGGCGTGGGGCATCGGCCTGTACGGGGTCAGTGGCATGGGCGTGGAATACCGGGCTTCCCGGGCCATCCTGCCCAGGTTAACCCTGCAGAATTATGATCGCCGGACCCGCTACAGCGTGGCCACCCTCGGGTTCGGCTATGCCAGGGACCTGGGCGACGGATGGACCATTGGTATCAGCCCCCGGTTGAATTTCTCCATGTTCGCCACCGACATGCTTACCCTGAAATTCCGACAGGTGGACGCGGAAAACAGCATCGACACCGCCTACGGGGCGGGCTTCTCGCTCGGTTTCTACAAGCGCTGGCAGCGTTTCGGCATCGGCCTGAACTATACCTCCCGGCAGTGGATGACCGAGTACAAGAAATACGACGACCTGTTCTTTGAATCCATGGACCTGCCTCAGAACATCCAGACCGGTATCGCCTTCGACATCACGCCCGCCCTGGAATGGGTCCTGGACTACAAGTGGATCAACTGGAGCGGTATCGACCAGATGGGACGGGAACCCATTAAGGGCGGCTTCGGCTGGAAAGACCAGCATATCATCAAAACCGGGCTGACCTGGTACGCCACGCCGAAGTGGACGTTCCGGGGCGGCGTTTCCATCGCCTTCGACTCCCCCATCCGCGAGGAATACGTGTTCGCCAACGCGCTGTTCCCCGCCGTGGTGAAAGATCATGTCTCTCTCGGCGTATCCCGGGTGATCAACGACAAGTCCGACGTGCACGTAACGGTCATGCACGCGTTTAACAATCACCTGGAAGACAACGGCCGCGGTGACCTGTTCTCTATCCTGGGAAAAGGCACGGAAATCTCCCTCAGGGAAACCACCGTGACCTTTGAATACAGTTACAAATTCGAAATGGGCGGATGCGCCAAGCGCCGGCAGGAACTGATGGAAAAATATGAAAAGAACCGGGGTGAAGGTCGATTCTGATCGAAGCGATCGCGTGCTTACCATCCTCGCGGCCCTGCTCGTGGTCTATTGCGGCATGGCCGGCGCGGAAGGTTTCCGTCAGGATGGGTTCGTCATCGGTTTCTGGGGGGATCCCCCGGTGGACGGACAGGTTAACGCCCGCTACGCGGAAGTGGCTGAAGCCGGCTTCAACGTCGTCATGGGCGGCATGGGGGCCTCTTCCCCCGCCCTGGCCCAGCGGCAGCGGGACGCCTGCAACCGGGTGAACATCCGGGTACTCTTCGCCACGTACGGCCTTCCCGTCAGTGCCCTGTGCAACTGCGCCACCACCTACGGCTTTCTCATCCGCGACCATCCGTCCGTGACGGAACTGGAAACCATCCGGGCTCGGGTCGAAGAGGTCCGTCGGGAACGCCCGGGAAAACTCCCCTTCATCAACCTCGCGCCTCCTTCCACGCCACTGGAAAAACTCGGCGCCCCGGATTACGAAACCTACCTGGAAACCGTCCTCGACGCCCTGCGGCCCGAAGTGCTCTGCTGGGACGAAATGCCCTGGGCCCTTCCCGGTGATGAGGGCCCGGAGCGCTACGAACGCGCGCTGGGACGCTTCCGTGAAATCGCCCTGCGGCGGGGCGTGCCTTTCTGGACCTTCGTCCAGGTCATGGCGTACGGCACCGACCACGTCCCCAGCGAGGCGGATATCCGCTGGCAAGTCTACACCGCCCTGGCTTACGGCGCGAAGGGTATCCTGTACTTCGCCTATGCCACACCCGTGAACGATCCGAAAACCCGGGGCAGCGGCCTGATCGATCCCGATGGACGCAAGACCGACCGACTGGAAACCGTAACGGCCATCAACCGGGAATTGAAAAGAATGGCCGCGATGCTGTTCCGGTCCACGTCGCTGGGCGCGTTCGACCTGGCGGATGCCGACCAGTCCCGGGCACTGACCGAAAACGCTCCGGTAACCTCCGGCACGCCCGCGCCGGTCACCGCTGGAGTCCTGCGGGACGCCGAGGGCACGCTGGTACTCCTCCTGGTGAACCGGGAGCGAGCGGGAGCCACCATGACGGACCTTACCTTCGCGGTACCCGCCCGAGAACTCGACCGCAAAGCGGGTAAGGTAATCCCGCTGAAGGACGATGACGCCGCCCGCGAGGGCGTGCAGGTACGCATCGCCCCCGGTGACGCCCGCCTGGTCGTGCTGGGCGGCACCTCCTGAGCCATCCCTTTCTCAATAGCGCACGAACACCGAGCAGTACGCGTCCCGGTCCAGGTCCATGCGCCAGCGCAACTGTTCCGCGGGCGTGGGGAATCGTTTTGGCGCGTCCGGTTCCTTCCCGGCCACGAGGTCCGCGATGATGGCTTTCAGTTCCTGTTCCGCGCCCCGGGCGTAGCCGGTTTTCATGTAACGAATCACGCCGTCCCGCCCGACCACGACGGTGGTCGGCAGGGCTTCCACCCGCAATTGTTCGGCCAGTTGACCGTCCCGGTCCAGGGCCACCGGAAGGGTCAGTTTCTGGTTCTGTTTCCAGGGACGGATCAACTCCGGTGTTTCCATCAGGTTAACCGTCACGAACGTCACTGCGCCGGTATCCTGGAACTGTCCCGCGAGCCGCTGCACCTGCTCCACGGCATAGCGGCATGGCCGACACCACGTGGCCCAGAAATCCAGGACCAGTACCCGTTCTTCCCGGCAACTTCCGAAATCGATGCTGCCGCCCGTGCACAGATCGAGCGTCACCGGGGGCATTTCCATGCCCACGGGCCCGGTGGTTCCCGCGTCGTCCGGAGAAGCAAACACGCGCGTTTCCCGGTACCCCTCCGGCGGAACCGGGTTAAACACCCCGTCATCCACGACCGGCGCGACATTCCACGCGGTCCACGTGATCGTCACGGTCTCCGTTCCGGGAGGCCGACCCGCCCCGCGGGAGAGATCCGCTTCCAGCCGTTCCGGCAGGCCACTTTCCACGCCCACCCACAAGGCCACATCCGTTCGGTCGAACCGTAGGTTAAACCGCGTGGCCGGTCCCGTGGACAACGGTTCGTCCGCGCGCGAGGCCTGCCGCACGTGATCGAGCCAACCGGCAAACGGATCGGGAGACAGCACCCGACGGATGGCAGGCTGCTGGGTCAGCCATCCCGCGAAATCTTCCGGCCGGTCGCCCCTCGTTATGCGCCGATAAGTTCGCGCGGAGTCCAGCGCCATCATACCCCGGGACCCGTTCAGGACCAGGGTCAGCGCTTCACCCGGCACTTCATGCCGCAGGAACAACCGGTCTGGACGCTGGAAAACCACCCGGCACGTGGCTGTGTCCCGAACGGGCCCCGATGGTTTACCGTGCACCGTATCGATGCGCGCGGTAAAGGCGAAAGCGTTCAAACCCGCCAGGCGGCCACCCATCGCGCGCAGGGCGTCGATCACGCCCGCGTCCGGTGATCCAGCCGGCGCGATGTCAGCCGCCACGGCCATCACCGCCACCAGGGACAGCACTATCCCCACCCCTACCCCCTGCCATCCTCCTCTCTTCGCCCGCCCGCGCGTTCCAATTCCGGGGATGTCCATGCTTCAGCCTTGCCCGGCCGGCCCACCGCTGGCACCGGCCAGTTCCCGCAGTTGTGCCGACGTGGGCAGCAGAATCGGCACCACGCAACGGAATCCCAGGTCCTCGCGCCTGGCATCCACGGGTACCGTCATCGCGCTGGACAACAGGCGGGGGCCATCCCGGTAACTGCCGCCGCACACCATGGCCTGGTCTCCGAAGTTCGGATAGGTATCCGTCACGGGACGATCATCCGGCAGCACCCATTCCATCACGTTACCGACCATGTCCAGGCACCCGGATGACGCGCGATCCTTTTCCCGCGATCCAACGTCCGAGGGCCCGTCTCCAGAGCAGGCGCAACCATCGCTGACCCAGTCATTGCCCCACGGATAATTCCTGGGCGCGTCGTCCAGGCCATACGCCGCCCGGGCCCATTGCGCGCGGGTTGGCAGATCTTTTCCCGCGGCTGCCGCGAAGGCCAGCGCGTCGAAAAGGGTCACGCCCGTAACCGGTTTCCTGGCATTTGCCGCCGTATCCGCGTCGGCAAGGTGCGGCGGCATTCTCCATTGTCCCGGCACGCTGGTCGTGAAAGACAGGTAATCCTCCACCGTTACCTCGGTTCGGTCGATGAGAAAAGCGGGCAGCGATACCACCGTGCCGTCCACGTTGACCGCTCCCGCCGGAACGAACACCATGTTCGGGCGGCGGCTGAGTTCCAGGATGCCCATGCACAGCGCCATGGCCTGCTCGGCCAGTGCGCGACGGGCTTCCACGCCTCCCGCCCCGGCGTCATCCATCATTTTCCGCGCGGTAACCGCCCGGTCCAGCAACTGGGCCAGTTCCGGATTATTGGTTGCCGCGTTTCGCGCCCGCAATAACAGGCTGTCCACTGCTCTCTTCATGATCCCCACGTCGTCAAGGTCCGCGGCGATAACGCCCTTTCCCGACGTGGCGCCACCGGTCCTGCCCCCCAGCCACCAGTACCCCCCCACGCCAAGGCTGCACAAGGCCACCACCAGTAACCCGACGCCCACACCAAGCCACACCTGGTCAGGACGCAGGCCCCTCGACTTCTTTCCTTTCAGGGCGGACGCCACCCTCGTGGGCGCGCCAGATTTCCCGGAGCGCGCCGCCCGCAACTCCGCGATGGCCTGGCGCAACTCGCCCGCCGTCTGAAACCGCCGGGCCGGATCCGGGTCCACGCACCGGGCGATGATCCGGTCCAGTTCCGGGGGTACCTCCCGGATCATCTCCGAAGCGGGCTTGGGCACGCCCGTGGGCATGTTGCCCGTTACCAACTCGTACAGCATCACGCCCACGCTGTAGATGTCCGATCGGGCGTCCACGTCCCGGCTGTTCCGTAACTGCTCCGGCGACATGTAATACGGCGTGCCCATCACCACCGAGGCCGAGGTCATCCGGGTGTTATCCATGAGTTTCGAGATGCCAAAATCCATCAGTTTCACCCGGCCATCCCGGTCGATCATCACGTTTTCCGGCTTGATGTCCCGGTGGATCGTGAACTGGTGGGCGTACTCCAGGGCCACGCACAATTCCTCGACGACGCGCAGCACCTCGTCCAGGGGCAGCCGCTTGCCGGGCGGCAACTTTTCCAGCCGGTTCCGGAGCGATTCCCCCTGCACGTACTCCATCGAGATGTACACGCCCTTGCCCGCGCTGCCGATGTCGTGCACCCGCACGATGTTGGGATGCGCCAGTTTCCGGGCGATGCGCGCCTCGTTGAAAAATCGCTCCACCACCATCTTCTCGCGCAGGAACTGCGGAAGCAGCGTCTTGAGCGCGACGTCTTCACCGAGCACGTTATCGTGAACCTTGTAGATACACCCCATGCCTCCCCGCCCGATCAGGTCCAGAACGGTGTAACGCCCGTTGATTACTTCCCCCCGGCGGAACTGGGCGTCTCCGCTCGCGTCACTGATGCGTGTCGCGTCATCCGATCCCGGCACGTTCATGGGTTCCTTAATCCACGTTTCCGGCTGGTAGCCACCCGTTTTTATCTTTATTCCTGTTATCCGTAATCGTTGACAATATAACACATCCCGCTATCCCGCGTCCGGATCACCGCGCCGCTGGACGCGTCCGGGACCATATCGGTACAATGTCCCGCGAGGTACCCTTATGTCCCCATCGCTGACGATCGGTTTCATCCTGGTCAATTACCTGTTCCTCGTGTTTTCCCTGTGCGTGCACGAGGCGGCCCATGCCGCCATGGCAAACCGCCTGGGCGATCCCACCGCACGGCTCATGGGACGGCTCACGCTCAATCCCGTGGCCCATGCCGACCTGCTGGGCACGGTTATTCTCCCCCTGTTCGCCATGTTTTCAGGCATATCCATCCTGTTTGGCTGGGCCAAGCCGGTGCCGGTCAACCCTTCCAACCTGCGCGATCGCCGCAGGGGACCCATGATGGTCGCCCTGGCGGGCCCCTTTTCCAACCTGCTCATTGCCGTGTGCGTGGCCCTGCTGCTGCGCGGGCTGGCCATGGGGTTCGGCGCGGTCGAGGGAGACCTGCGCCTGCTGCTGGCCATCAAGATCATCGAAGGCCTGATGTTCATCAACCTAGTGCTGATGATCTTCAACCTGATCCCGCTGCCCCCCCTCGACGGCTACAGCGTCCTCGAGTACTTCCTGCCCTATGAATGGGCCCGCAAGTTCGAACAGATCGGCCCATACAGTACCCTGATCCTGCTCGTGCTCGTCTTCTACTTCCGGATCCTCACCGTGCCCATGACCCTTGCCGTCACGGGCATGCGCTTCCTGGCCTATTACGGCACGCCGATCTGGAACCTGCCCATCTGACACGCCATGGCTCACCTGGGGACACCTTCGCCTGTCACCTTCCGACACCTCGGATCAGGGGTCCCCTATGCCGACGCGCTGCGCCTGCAGCACGACCTCGTCGATGCCATCGCCGAAGGCCGGGAGTCGGAAACCGTGCTCACCCTCGAACACGCGCCGGTAATCACCCTGGGGCGTCGAGCCAATCCCGCGCACGTGCTGCTTCCCCCCGATATCCTGCTTGAAAAAGGGATTTCCCTTGTTCACGTGGACCGGGGAGGCGACGTTACCTACCATGGACCGGGACAATTCGTGTCCTATCCCCTGCTCCGGCTCGACCAGCGTAACCTCACGCCACGGGGTTACCTTCGGCTCCTTGAGGACGCGGTCATCCGCCTGCTTGCCGCGCTGGACATCCAGGCCACGCGCCTCGAAGGCTATACCGGCGTGTGGACCCGTTCCGGGAAAATTTGCGCCATCGGCGTGGCCTCCCGGCGATGGGTCAGTTTCCACGGCATCGCCCTGAATCTCACCCCGGACTGGACCCACTGGTCGTACATCATTCCTTGCGGTATCCCCGATAAACCCGTCACATCCGTGGAAAAAGAACTGGGAAAACGGATCGGCGTGGCGGAAATCCTTCCCCTCTGGCGAGAAGCCTTCCTGGAAATCTTTCCCTGACCGTCACCGACCGGTCATCCCAGCCTGGAGAGCGCGTCGAGCGTCTTTCGCGCGCACGCGTCCCATGTAAAGGCCGCCGCCCGCCGTAAACCGGCCGCGCGCAACCGGTTTCGCCACCCCTCGTCCGCCGCGACCGCCCGCATGGCTTCCGCCAGTTCCTCTTCCGCTTCGGGATTGACCAGTACCGCCGCGTCCCCGCAGACTTCCGGTAAACTCGACCGGTTCGACGTGATCACCGGGGTACCGCACGCCATGGCCTCCAGCGGGGGCAAACCAAAACCCTCCATCAGGCTGGGCCACACCAGGACCGTCGCCGCGCCCATCAACTTCGGCAGTTGATCCTCCGTCACGTGATCGGTCAGCAGGGGGCGATGTTCCAGGGCCCGCAGGGTGTCGTCCCATGCCGCGTGTCGCCATCCCCGGCGCCCTGCCACCACCAGCGGAAGCCCCGTCTCTTCCGCCACGCGGTCCCACGCCCGCGCCAGCCGGGGCAGATTCTTGCGCGGTTCAATGGTACCGACAAACAGAAAGTATCCCCTGGGACAACCCAGTGCTTTCCGGACTTGCTCCACCTCTCCCGGGGCCAGGGGACTGAATCGCTTCGATACGCCCAGGTGCACCACGACCACCCGTGTTTCGGGAATGCCCAGCAGGCGGCACACGTCGTCGGCCGTGCTCTGGGAATCCACCAGCACGAGATCCGCCCTTCGCGCCGGCCGCTCCACGCTTACCCGGTACCACGCGCGACGGGCCGGCGAAAACCACTCCGGATGGGCCAGGTAACACAGGTCGTGTACCTGTACCACCATCGGTCGCGGCGCGCGGCTTACCGCCGTGGAAGAAGGAAAATACACCGCGTCCACGCCCCGCGCGTCACACCAGGCCCGCAGGCGCGCCCGGATCGCCAGGTACCGCGCGGGGGCGTTCCCCGGCAATGACAGCACGTGGAACGGGCGGCCCGGATCAAAGCCCGGTGGACACAGCACGGTCCATTCGCCCGCCTCGGGCAGGGTTCCCAGGGCCGCGCACAATTCCACCACGTGCCGTCCGGTCCCGCTGCGGTTTCCCGCCTGCCCGCCATCCATCAGCACGCGCACGCCGCCACCCTTTCGTACAGTTCCAGCAGGGCCGACGCGCTGGCCTCCCACGAAAAGCGGCGGGACGCCTTCAGCGCGCGGTGGCCCCAGGTCTCCCGGGAGACTTCATCCTCCAGCCATTCCCGCATGACCGCGCTAAGGCCTTCCACGTCCCCGGGATCCACGTAACGGACTCCATCCCCCCCGACTTCCGGCAGGGCCGACGTGTTCGAGGCCACGCACGCGCAACCGCAGGCCATGGCTTCCAGCAACGGCAGGCCAAACCCCTCGCACCAGGAGGGCATGGCGAAACAGGCTGCTCCCCGGCACGCGTCCCGGACCGTTTCCCGGTCCGGCAGGTAACCGGTCCGGATCACGCGGTCGGCGACGCCCGATTGCCGCAGCGCGTCTTCCAGGGATTCCATGCCCCACCCCACGCCGCCGGCAAGCACCAGCGTGGCCCGGAGGCTCCGGGGAATTCTGGCAAACGCCTCTACCAGGGTGAACACGTTCTTCCGGGATTCCAGGGTACCCACGTACAGCACGTAAGGCCCCGGGATACCGTACCGCGTGGCGAAAGCCTGACGTGCCTCCGCCGTCTCCGCCGGCGTGAACATGGGATCCGCCGCGCCATGTATCACGTGAACCCGCTCTTCGGGCACCCCGCACCATCGCGTGATCTCCCCCCGGGAATAGGTCGAGCAGGTCACCACGGCATGGGCCCGCCGCGCGTCCGCGACAATGTCACGGGCGAAATGACGCCTGATCCGGGGACTCGACCACGCCGGATTGACCAGGAACGCCAGGTCATAGATACTGAGGATCCCCCGGGCCTTCCTCAACGGCGGCAACACGTAATTGGTCCCGTGGACCACGTCCGCCCCGCCCAGCAGCCCCTCCGGAGCGGGATGCCCCGTCCATCGCCATAGGCCATGCAGCAGGCGGGTGGGCACCGGCAGGTGGATCCTGCGGGCCAGCCCCAGCGGCAGCGGACGAAACCGCCCGGACGACCACCCCTTCCACGTGATGTCACCTCCCCGCCCCATCCCGTGCCGCAGCAGTTGATACACGTATTCCCCCACGCCGGTCCGGCGCGCCGTCACAGGCGTAATGTCCACGGCTATCCGCATGCGCAAAGGATCCCGCCGGGGGTACGAAGCACCACCCGTCGGCTGATATTAAACCCTGCCCGATCCCCCAGGCAATCTCCACCCGGGGGGGGCCACCCGGTGTCCGTTTCCGGCCTGGCTGCCGCGTTTCCCGGAATGGGGCAACCTCTGGGATAATACCCCGGAATCCGGCGCGGGTAGACAGGCAACCTTACGGTCAAGGCATTCCCGTCACCCCACAACGCGGAGAACTTCCCCCGCTTTACTGCGCCTGCAGCTTTTCGCGGAGCGATAACGTGCGACTGCTTGAACTCATAGGGCTGGCCGTGGGCCTTGCCATGGATGCCACGGCCGTGGGCGCGGCCGTGGGCGCAGGACTCAGGACCGTCACGGGGCACCAGTTGTTCCGGCTGTCCTTTCACTTCGGACTTTTCCAGGCCCTCATGCCCGTGCTGGGGTGGCTGGCCGGGTCGGGCGCGGAACAATGGCTGGCTCCCTGGGACCACTGGATCGCGTTTCTCATTCTCTCGGCCATCGGTGGCAAGGGCCTGAACGGCGCCTGGGGAGAATGGAAGTCCGGCACCACGAACGCGGATACCATCCGGTGGCAGGCTGATCCCACCCGTGGTCTCTCCCTGGTGGCGTTGTCCCTCGCCACGAGCCTGGATGCCTTCGCCGTCGGGGTCACTTTCGGGATCATTGGCCTGAACGTCTTTTTTCCCGCCCTGGTCATCGGCCTCATCACCGGATCAATGACCCTGGGAGGCATGCTGTGCGGGCGCTGGCTGGGCCGCCGTTTCGGCCTGGCCACCCAGGTTTTCGGCGGGATCATCCTGGTGCTGATCGGTCTCAAAATCCTCGTGGATCACCTGTCCGCCAGGTAATGGGCCTCACCCGGTAAAGTACAGGTACGCGCAAAGAATCAGTCCCAGGACCACGACGGTGTGCAGCACGTCCCAACGGTTCCAACTGGCCCGGATTTCCTGGCGTCCCTCGCCCGTGACCGTGGCATAGGTCAGGTTTTCGATCCGGCGCGGATCGGGCGGGGGCGTCAACAGGCTGACCACCGTCAGCACCACCGCGCAGAACAGGAACAGGAACACGCAGAACTTCAGGAAATTGATCGTGCCGAACCCTACCAGCACGCCCGCCAGGCCAGACACCTGCGCCGCGTCCGGCAGCATCCCGGCATAGACCTGGCAGGCCAGTTTCGCCATGCCCACCACGAACCCCGACACCAGGGCGGTCACCGCCCCGGCCCCGTTCAGCCGCTTCCAGAACACGCCCATGAAAAACACCGCCGTCATGGGCGGCGCGAGGTACGCCTGCACGCTCTGCAGGTATTCGTAAAGCGCCCCGGATACCAGCTTCATCGCCGGGATCCACAGCAGCCCCAGCAGCACCACCACGGCCGTCGCCGTCCGTCCCACCCGGACCAGTTCCCGTTCCGAGGCCGCCGGACGATATTTTCTGTAAATATCCACCGTGAACAGCGTCGAGCAGGAATTGAACAGCCCGGAAAGGGAACTCATCAGCGCGGCGAGCAGCCCGCCCACCACCAGCCCCCGAACCCCGGACGGGAGCAACTGGGCCACCAGTTCCGGAAATGCCTGGTCGGGCTTGGACAGCGTAATCAGTCCCTTCTGGTTCAGGGCGTAGGCGATCATGCCCGGGATGATGAACAGAAACACGGGCGTCAACTTGAGGTAAGATCCGAAGATGGCGCCCCGGCGCGCGATGGTCAGGTTCCGCGCGGCCAGCGTGCGCTGCACGATATACTGGTCCGTGCACCAGTACCACAGCCCGACGATCGGCGCCGCGAAAAGCATCCCCGGCCAGGGAAATTCCGGGTCACTGGCCGGACGCCACAGGTTGAACATCTGGCTGCCACAGGTGGCCCGCAATTCCTGCCAGCCGCCCAGTTTCGAGAGCCCGATCACCGTCAGGCTCAGGGATCCCACGATCAGCACGAGGGTCTGCAGCGCGTCCGTGTACACCACCGCGCGCAGGCCGCCGGCCATGGTGTACACCCCGGTAATCAGCACTACCGCCACGGCGCCCGTCCAGAAACTGTCCAGGCCGAACAGGCTCAATTCCGGCATCAGCGTGGCAATCACCACGCCCCCGGCGTACACCGTGACGCTCACCTTCGTGAACACGTAAGCCACGAGGCTCACCAGCGACAGGATCCACCGCGCCGTGGGATTGAACCGGCGCTCCAGAAACTCGGGCATGGTGAAAACGCCCGACCGGTAATAAAACGGCACCAGCACCCATGCCAGTACCAGCAGGCACCACGCGTGCAGTTCGTAATGGGCCATGGCCACGCCGCTCTTCGCGCCCGAGCC
Source organism: Candidatus Hydrogenedentota bacterium (assembly GCA_018056705.1). Lineage (GTDB taxonomy): Bacteria > Hydrogenedentota > Hydrogenedentia > Hydrogenedentales > CAITNO01 > JAGPFE01. The sequence continues at coordinate 74,074 of JAGPFE010000006.1, forward strand.
CGCCAGGCCAACCAGGTGCTCCGACCCGATGTTTGACGCGAACAGGGAAGCCCCCACGGCGAACCATCCCACGTTGCGCCCAGCGAGAAAGTACTTTTCCGCCGTGTCCTGCCGTCGCGACGCCCACCAGGCTACGCCCGCCACGCCCGCGAAATACGCCAGGATCACCACCCAGTCCAGCCATGTCATGCCCCGTCCTCCGCGTTCAAGATGTTACGCCTAGCCACCGCTTCCAGTCGTCCCGGAACAGGAACCATCCCACGCCGTCCGCGCCGGCCCGCGTCACCGACGCCACCGTTTCGGCCATGGCGGGATCCTCGATGTTGATAATGGGCGCCAGTTCCGCCGTCCCCTGGAACTGCCGGGCCCGCGCGGTTTCCAGCCCCACGAGAGCCGGCGGCAACGCTTCACGCGCGCGATCCGGATCCCGTTCCGTGACCACCTCACTCCAGTTCAGCAGATCAATCACCGCTTCCAGCCAGGCCGCGCGCGTCTGGGGATCCGACGGGCCACCCCAGGGAGACGCCAGCGCCGCCAGTTCCCAGTTCAGGCACGCGATGCCGGGCGCCTCGGCGTAGTTCCGGTACAGCATCGGGCTCACCACGTCCGCCAGCCGGGTCAGCACCTCGTAATCCTGCCCGACTATCGGCGCAAGGCTCGGCGCGAAAATGTACACGCCCATCTTGCGACCCGCGCCCCGGATCACCTCCGCGATCGCCCGGAAATGTTCGCTGATACAGGCGCGACGGAACCGCAACCACAGGGTAACCCCCGGCAGGCGCGACAGGGTCTCCATGGCCCGGAACGGGGTACGCAGCGCCTCGGGCGGCACCCCGCTGGCCGAGGCGCGTAACAGGTCTCGCAGCGCGCGCGTGTCCCGGACCATCACGTCCCAGTCCATGCCCAGTTGCTCCGCCTTGGCCCGGCTGTGCTCGGAAAAATCGGTGAACAGGGCGTCCCATCCCGACGCCGGCGACGCGAAACGGCATCCATCCACGAAAATCCCCGTGATTCCCGGGGTCCCGGCCATGGTTTCGTACTGCTTCAGGCAGCGATCCCGCAACGCCACGCTGTTCGGCGAACCCGAGCCAAACCAGTAACGGGGCGCGCCATCCAGGTCCCGCGCGAGGTTTGCCTCATCGGTTTCCGCCGTGCCGAACGCCCCGCCACACAGCCACGCCTCGAGTCCGGCCGAGGCCACCTTCTCCACCGCCTCCGCGGGCACGCCCACCACCGCGTCCACCCCCGCCGCTTTCAGGTCCCGCGCGTTGCGCCCCGGGTCGGATCCGCTGCCGTACATCCACCGCCTGAACCGACGATCGACATCTCCCCCCGGGGACGCGCCCGCCGGGCCTGCCGGATCGACCTCTTCGGCCCGACCCGACCCGCCGGGCCACGCGGCCACCACCAGGGAAACCACTGCCAGAAAATCCCGTCTATTCATGATCTGCCTCCCGGGGTTATCAGGTTCCGGGCAACTTGACCCGCAGGTGCATGCTCTTCAGCCGGCTCAACTGCAGCAGGCCGTACCGGGACAGGGTCGCCCCCCTGCCCGTGTCTTTCACGCCCGTCCACGGAAGCGCCGGGTCCAGGTAATCGCACCGGTTCATGTAGAACGTCCCCGTTTCAATCCGTTCGCCGACGCGCCGGGCCCGTTCCGGGTCCATGGTCCAGATCGACGCCGTGAGCCCATAGGGACTGTCATTCATCAGGCGTATCGCCTCCTCGTCGCCGCTCACCGGCAGCAGGCCGATCACCGGGCCGAAACTTTCTTCCCGCATGAGAGAACAGTCGTGCGGCGCGTCGGCCACTACCGCCGGCGCGAAGAACCAGCCCTGGCCGGGCACCTCGAACGATGCCGGATCCACCACCAGCCGCCCACCCCGTGCCACGGCGTCCCGTACCTGGTCCGCCAGGAAGGCCGGCTGGGATTTCGAGGCGAGGGGCCCGATGGTCGTGGCCGGGTCTTTCGGGTCCCCCAACCGGTAAGCCCGGGTCAGTTCCACGAACGCGTCCAGGAATTCCGGGTAGATTGACCGCTCCACGTAAATCCGCTCGATGGCGCAACAGGATTGACCGGCATTGTAGAACGCGCCGTCCACCGTGTTTTCCACCGTGAACGCGAAGGGCGCGTCCGCGCACACGTAGGCGGGATCCTTGCCACCCAGTTCCAGGCCCGTGCCGATAAACCGGTCCGCCGCCGCGCGAACGATTTCGTGACCGCCCCGCACGGACCCCGTGAAGGAAACGAAATCCACGCGCGGATCGGCAATCACCCGTTCCGTGGTCTCGTGGTCCAGGACAAGGTCCTGCACCAGGCCTTCGGGCGCGCCCGCCCGGCGGAACGCCTCGGTAAACGCCCGACCGCACAGCGGCGTTTTGCTCGAGTGCTTGATCAGCACGGCGTTGCCCGCGAGCACCGCCGGCACCACCACGTTCACCGCGATCAGCAGCGGATAGTTCCACGCCGCGATATCCAGCACCACCCCAAGCGGTTCATGGCGGATGTACCGGACAAATCCCGGCGCTTCCGGAAGATACTCGTCCGCCAGCGTCGCCTCGGCGATGGAAATCATGTGCCGGGCGCGGTCCAGCATCGTGTTCACTTCGTTGCGGGCCTGCCGGAGCGGCTTGCCCATCTGCCCCGTGATATCCGCGGCCACGGCGTCGGCTATCCCTTCGAATTCCCGCGTGAAGGCTTCGCATAACGCCCGACGTTCGGCGGCCGTCGACCACCGCCAGGATTCGTAGGCGCGCCGGGCCCGATCGATCGCCTGGTCCGCCTCTTCCCACGTCAGGCAGTTCATCGCCGTGTAAATCGTCTCATCCCAGGGATTGATCACCCGTAACTCGCGCATGGCAAACCACTCCTCTCTTTCGGTAGATGTCTCCCAAAAACACGCGGACCTCCCGCCCGCTTATTATCAGGCAAGCGTCCCTTCCCGGAAAAACACGGAACACGGGTGCCCATTCAAGCGGACGCGACCGATGGCAGACTGATAACGAATCCCCGCGCCGGGTCCAGCGCCAGCGTGCCTCCCAGCGATTCAACAATCCCCTTCGCGAACGGAAGCCCCATGCCCAGCGCGGATTCGCTGGAGGTGGACAGCGGGGCAAATACTTCATCGGCATTCAATGCCGTTACCTGCGGATTCCACACCGCGATCTCGGGTCCTGCCGCGCCGGCTGATAACACCACCCGGATCTTTCGATCCTCTGGATCGGCCTCCGCCACCGCTTCCTCGGCGTTGAGCAGCAGGTACAGCAGGGCCCAGCGCAACCGGGGCCCATCCACCACCACCGACGGTGCCGCTTCCGGCAACACCAGGTCCAGGTTAACCCGTCCATTCCGGAACGCGTATTCCCGCAACAGGAGCATGTCCCGTATCAGGGCGGCCAGGTCCACCATGTCCCGGCTTTCCCGTTCCGGACGCGCGATGGCGGTCAGGGCCGACACCAGGGCCGCGCATTTCTCCGCCGCCTCGATCACGTTTTCGAGCATCCGCTGACCATTTTCGGTCAGCCCCGGTTCCATCTGCACCAGTTCCGTGTACGCCAGCACGGCCCCGAGCAGGTTATTGATATCATGCGCCACCCCGTTCACGCAACGGCCCACCTGGGCGTACCGGTACATGGCCGCCAGCCGGTTCATGCCGTCGGATGTGCCGAGGTCCACTTTTTGCGACGTCATAGCCCCTGTCTCCGTCTGTTCAGCCCTGCCCCATTATGCCACATCCCCGGAACACGGCGACATCCCGGCCGGATCATCCCGAATATGCCCCCTGGTGAAATTACAGGGACGGGAAATTGAAAAGATCGCCGGAATAATGTATAATATGGTCACTTCGTTCCCAACGCGAAGGCATGGCGATCGTGGGGTCGTAGCTCAGTTGGGAGAGCGCTTGAATGGCATTCAAGAGGTCCGGGGTTCGATTCCCCGCGGCTCCACCATCGTGGTTTTCCTTCTCTCCAGGTTTAATCGTTTTCTTGCCTGCCGGTGGCCGGTCACCCCGCGTTTCGCGGTCTCTTTTTTCCCTTTCTTCCTGAATGGTGCGACTGTGTCCGGCCCTCCGTCTGTCTCGGCAATCCCCCCCAAGCGAGGCGTTCCGCGTGTTGACCTGCCACGCGGTATTGACCCGCCATCCTCCGGGGTTGTAAAGTACACCCATCGGAAAACATGTAGCCATGCCGGCAACTTGGAGGACACGGAAATGCGCGCCGTTTCGCGTCGGGATTTTCTGGCAGGTGGAGCGGCCACTGCCGCGATAACTACCTTCGCGGTCTTGCGGTCCGCGCGGGGTGAATCTGAACGCCCGTTGAAGGTCGGCCTCGTCGGCTGCGGTAAACGGGGCCTGGGTGCCGCCCGGAATTGCGTGGATGCCGCGCCAGGGATCACCATCACGGCAGTGGGCGACGTCTTTCCCGAACGCGCCCGGGAAGCCCTGCAGAAAATGGCCTCGTGGGGCGACAAGGCCTCGGTAACCCCTGACCGCTGCTTCGACGGGTTCGACGCGATTCACAAGGTCCTCGACTCCGGGGTGGACATCGTGCTGCTGTGCACGCCGCCGGCTTTCCGGCCCGCCCACTTCGAAGCGGCCGTGGCCAGGGGCGTCCACGTCTTCATGGAAAAGCCGGTGGCGGTCTGCCCGGCCGGTGCCCGGCGCATGTTCCGCGCGGCGGAAGCGTCCGAAGAAAAAGGCCTGAAAGTCGTGGCGGGAACCCAGCGGCGGCACCAGCCACCCTATCGACATCTCATTGAACAGGTACACGCGGGCGCCCTGGGCGAAATCGTGGCGGCTTCGGCGTACTGGGTGGGCGACTACGACTACTACCCGGGCGTGCCCCGTGAAGCGGGGTGGTCCGACATGGAGTGGCAACTGCGCAACTGGAACTACTTCACGTGGCTGTCCGGAGACCACATCGTGGAGCAGCACGTGCACAACCTGGACGTGGTGAACTGGGTCCTGGGATCCCATCCCGTCAGGTGCCTGGGCATGGGCGGACGCCAGCAGCGCACCGATCCCGTGTACGGGCATATCTTCGATCACTTCGCCGTCGAGTACGAATATCCCGGTGGCCTGCGCGTCCAGAGCCTCTGCCGCCAGATGCGGGACACCGACAAGCGGGTGGAAGAACACATCGTCGGAACGCTCGGCGCCGGCCACCCCGGCAAGGAATTGCGCCTGCGCGACGGCCGCGTCCTCCAGTTCACCGGTGAAAACGCCGACCCGTACGTGCTCGAGCACACCCACCTGGTCGAGGCCATCCGGAAAGACCTCCCCCTCAACGAGGCCCGGCAGGTTACCGAAAGTACCCTCACGGCGATCATGGGCCGCATGTCCGCCTACACGGGCAAAGAGGTCACCTGGGATTTCGTGCTGAACGAGTCCAAGCTGGACCTGACCCCGCCGCCGAACCCTGAAATGGGCGATGTGCCCGTGCCTCCCGTGGCCATTCCCGGGGAGACACCGCTGACCTGATGGTTCCAGCGGTGCCTCAGGCACCAAATTGCCGTAGATGGTGTTCGAAGTGGATCACCAGCAGGCGGTCCCAGTCGTCCACGGTCATCGGCCCGAAAAAGGGATGGTCCCGGGGAACCAGTTCATCGGCCTGCACGAGGCCCACGTAGTCTTCCAGCAGGGCGCGCAGGGTTTCCTCGTCCCCCGGTTCCTGCAGCACGATTTCCATCTCCCGGTACGACCTGGGCAGGGACACGTTGCGCGGCATGGCCATCCAGCCTCCCAGAATCAGCGGCTTGACCACGTTCCGGGTAAACCAGTTGTGCAGGGGCGGCAACTCCGGCGACCGCCCCATGGCGTAGCGAACCGCCCACACGAGGTGACGGACCATGGCCGCCCGGTCCATTTTCCCCCACCGGGGGCGCGCGTCCGGGGGAATCTGCCGCAACCTCCGGGTAATCTGTTCGATCATGTCGTTGTCCAGATGCGCTTGAGACATGTCAGGGCCTCCTGGCGGCGCGTTCATCGCGCCACAACGGCGCTCCAGGCGGTAGCGTGGCATGCAGGTCGCTTACCGAAAACACGCCGCCGCAGTCGCCCGTGGTCTCCACGAGGGCGGTCACCTCGGGACGCGGTGCCGTGGCTCTCACGCCGCTCACGACCACGTCATCCGCGTTTTCAATCCGGATCAGCGGGGCTTCCCGCGGAGGAACCACCTTCGGATCCTGCGCGATCGCCAGGCCCTCCAGGGTTACCTGCTCCACGGAAGTCAGGGTCACCGCGGCACCCATGGGATTGAGCGCGCGGTTGTTCCGCAGCGTGATCTCCCGGGTAGCCCGATCGCGCGCGGGCCCCCGCATGGACCACGTGCCCACCTGGATGTTCGCGCCCCATGGGCTGGCCCCGTACGGGGCGCTGCGGCCACAGTCCCGCAACAGGTTCCCCGTGATCTGGATCGCCGATGGAATCACCCCCTCGGGCCAGAATGGATCGTTCCCCACCACGATGCCGCATCCGCCCAGTTGATCCAGGACATTGTCCTCCACGACGCCGCCCGGAGCCTTCAGCATCATGCCGTAACGCCGGTGCGCCGACATCAGGTTCCCCCGGATTTCGAACCCCGCGCCGCACCGGCTCATGTTGTACACGGCATCCCCTTTTCCACCCTGGTGGCGTGCCTGAACGTTCGGAACCGTTCTGTCCAGCATGAGCCGGACCCGGGGAATGCCGCCTTCTCCGGGTACCTGTTCCAGCGCGGCGGCTTCCGCTTCCCCGGTGACGCGCCCTTCCTGTTCATCAAAAAACACCAGCCGGTCGCCCGCCCGCATCTCGTTGGCACCATCAACGATCAGCACGCTGTCACTCAGCCGATCGATCACCCGGCCGGGATAATAATAGATGTTCACGGCGTCATCGGCCATGTACCGGAACACGCTGTTCAGCACGCGCGGCCCCGTTTCCATCTGCTGGCAGTGAACGCCATCCGCGTCGGTCGAGACCAGCCGACGGGAACCCGGCGGCGTCGTGACGATCAGGCCGTCCATGGTCACCGGGCCGCCGCCCACCACGCACACCGCCAGCGATGGCGACGCGTGGATGGTCACGTTGAACGCGCCTCCCCCCCTGCACTGGTGGAAAAACAACGCACCGCCCCGCCCATGCCGGGCCAGGTGCGCGAAACGATCCCCGACCGCCATCGATGCCAGCACCGGTTCCGCGCCTTTCGCCACCCACACCCGCCACACCGACCGCGCCACCTGCTGCCACCGGTCCAGCAGAAGGTGATCCGGAACGCCCCGTTTCAGCAGCGGCGCGTCGCGCTCGAACAGCATGCCCCACTGGCCGTAAGGCTTGGGCGCGTCCGCGAACCACGGTTCCGAGAGAAGCGGAAACCCCGGCTCCACGGCGAAATCGTACCAGCCCGATGCCCGGCACACCGCCAGCACGCGCCCCTGGGTAAACGGCAACGGGTCATAATCGATCGTCACCCCTTCCAGTCGGGTATCCCGGCACTGGAAAAACCTCACGCCACCGTGGCGGGGACTGGTGATCAGCAGCCGGGTAAGGTTCGCGCCCCGCCCCCGGATGGTCACGCCCTCCAGGTTACGGAAGGTGAGCGCGCAGGGATCCTGGTCTCCCGGCGCGCCCAGCCGGTAAGTACCTGGCCCCAGTTCGAGCGCGCTGCCCGGATATTGCGCCAGCGTTACCGCGGCGCGTTGAAACGCCTGGCGGTCATCCTGGTCATCATCGGGAACCGCGCCAAACTGGTCAACAGGCCATGCCCGGGACGCTGCCTTGCCGTCATCCCCTCCCGCAAGGCAGGACGCGCCCACGATGATCCCCCACGCCATGGCCATCACAAGGCCGGGATAGCACACCCGATCTTTTCCTTTTTCCAGGTATCCACCGCGGCAGGACCCAGCCATGCGACCCGCTTCCGTCAGGGAATCGTCTCCCCGTGTTTCTGCGCATAATACCACGCCGGCCTGATGGCCTGTCCGGCCCGGGCGTCCTTCACCATGGCCGTCAGGACGTCCAGCAACGCGTCAAACCATTCGCGTCCTTTCTGGGGGGACGCGATAGCCTGGGGGGCCGGGCCAATGATCCCTCCGGTCCCGTATCGCGGGTCGTCCAGGACGGGAAGCTTGACAAGGCCAGGATGCAGCCGCATCATCAGCGAGGTCTCCAGGGTACTGCCCAGTTCGTCCCCTGATCCCGCCCGCGACAGTTCCCGGATGGTGGTAAAAATCACCCGCGCCGATCGCTCGCCGGTTTCCGGAAGATCCCCTGGCGCCACCGGCAACGCTCCTGCCGGCTCCCGGCATGGCGGTCCAAGGAACACCACCACGTGAAACCCCTTTTCCAGCAGGTCCCGGGCTGTCCGGATGATCAGCCCCGTGCCTTCGCCGCCTGCCCTGTCCGGCCATGGCAACGGCGGAAACAGCATGCCCCCGAAGCGGTACAGCAGGTGCTCGCAGGCAGCCGTGGTGAGCAGCAGGTCCGTGCCATGCGGAAGGTGATAGCCATGAAAACCCATGCTTGCCACGGGAACACAGGCTAGTGGAAGGTGCTCAACTACCCGTCGCCACTCCTGGGCGGTCGCGGTCAGGGCGTGGAACACGGGTGGCCGGGTAGTCATATCCCTGTTCCGTCATCCCCGGGGTCGGTCAGCGATCCATAACCGGGTTTGAGGCGTGATGGGAACCGCCCGGCCGGGCTCAAAACCGGCGGCATCCGTCCATGCCGCCGCGTCGGCAAAGGTGTAGGTATCTCCCGCCGGCGTGTGCACCAGCATGTGCAACGCGAAAATCAGCCCATAGGCCGGGCCCGACCGGTCATTCTCCAGCAGAAAGTCCTTGATGATCAGGGTACCACCGGGTTCCAGCGCGTCGAAGGCCTTCCGGACCAGTTCCGCGTTCTGCGCGTAACTGAAACTGTGGATGATATTCGACATGAACACGAGGTCGTAGGGACCGCCCCACGACGTCTCGAAACAGTCTCCGGCTATCAGCGTGACCCGATCCGCCACGCCGGCATCCCGGATTTCGTCCCGGGCAATCTCGATGACCTCGGGCCGATCCAGCAGGGCGGCCCGCATGCCGGCATACCGTTTCAGGAAGGCGATCGTGTAGGTTCCCGGGCCGCCGGCCACGTCCAGCGCGTGCCGGTACCTTCCAAGGTCTACCGCGTTCAGCACTTGATCCGCGCTCAGTGACGCGATATTTTTCATGCCGAGGATGAAGTGGCGCAATGCCTCGCCCTGCCTGCGGATCTCTTCCCGGTTCGTGCTGGTCCCGGTTCGCACGCAGGTTTCCAGGTTAGACCATGCTTCCCAGCTGCCCCGGGTATGCCGGATGAGTTCACCCTGCCACGCCGGGGCTCCAGGTACCAGGCAGGCCTCCGCGACGGGCAGGTTCCGGTACCGCCCGTTTTCCTTGGCGAGCAGTTCCAGCGCCACCAGGCCGTCCAGCAGCAGGCGGGCACCCCGCTGAGACCAGCCCGTGGCCTCGGCAATCGCTTCCGCCGTGTCGCGCCCCGCGGCAAGGTTTCCAAACACGTTGCCTTCCAGGGCGACGAACAGGATCTGCGACCGCTTGTACGCGTTGGCAATGGCGTTTACGAGCCCGGAGTATTCCTGCAGCCGTTGCGCGTCCATACCCATCCCCTTTCAATCCAGTCGATCCGGCGGTGGGTTTTTCTCGAAATCATAGGGATCATCCACTTCCCGGGGCCCCGCGTCGCCAGCCATGTCCGGCGCGGCATCAGCGGAAACCGCGGACGCGGGAGGGGTCGTGGAATAGGCCGCGCCCTCGCCTTCCATCACGCCGCCCCCCGGCACGCCAGGTGCCTGGGATTCCGGTTGCTGGGTCGTCGTTGCTTCCTCGGCGGGCGGCTTGCCGTATTCTCCCTCGTCGGACGAGACCGTGCCGGCCAGTATATCGATCAGTTTTTCAGGATCCTCCCTGCCCAGCTTCTCCACCTCTTTTTTCAGCGGATCCAGTTCCTTTTTGAGGGGATTGACTTCCTTGGCAATCTCCGTCTTCAACTCGTTGAGGTAGCCCCGAAGATCCCGGCTGGCCCGGATGAACAACTTGGCGTAGTCCGGAAACTTCTCCGGGCCCAGCACAATCAGGGCGATCACCCCCACCAGCAGCATTTCGCCCATGCCGATGCCCATGTCAAACTTGGCGGCCGTTCCTTGTCATGAACTGTTCGCGGCCTCCTGCAGTTTCCGGCGGCGAACCACCAGGTAGGAAAGAATAATGCTGGCCTCGTACAGGAT
>JAGPFE010000007.1 GCA_018056705.1 Candidatus Hydrogenedentota bacterium
CGGAATCGTGGGGTCAGGTATCGCCGGCTTGGGCGCGGCATGGCTGCTCAGCCGTAAGGGAGAAGTGACCCTGTTTGAAGCGGAATACCGTCTTGGCGGGCATGCCCACACGGTTCGGGTAGACTGGCAGGGCGTTCCCTATGATGTCGACACGGGATTCATTGTTTACAATGAAAAAACCTATCCCCTGCTGACCCGGCTGTTTCGCGAACTGGGGGTTTCCACGCGTTTCAGCGACATGAGTTTCAGCGTTACCGACGGAGCGTTCGAGTTTGCAAGCCATTCCCTGTCGGGGCTTTTCGCGCGGCGGCGTCACCTTGTATCGCCCCGCTACTGGCGTTTTCTGGCGGACATTATCCGGTTCAACCGTCTTGCGCGGCAATGGGTCCGCGAGGGGGACGAGACGACTACCATTGGAGCATGGCTGGCGAAGCGCCGATTTTCCCCGGACTTTACCGAGCGATACCTGAGGCCACTCTTTTCTGCCATATGGTCCACGGGCCGACGGGACGTGGATGGTTTTCCTGCCCGCCGTTTTTTTGCCTTTTTCGATAATCATGGTCTCATCCAGTTACGGGGGGCACCGCGGTGGCGTGTCGTATCGGGCGGTTCATCCCGCTACGTGGAGCGGATAGAACGGGATCTCCTGGCCCGTGGGGTCCGGATACTTCGGGGCGCGCCCGCGCGTAGCGTGACCCGGCTGGCGGGGGGAGGCGTCCGCCTGAACGCCGGTGAGACGGAATGGACATTTGACGCCGTGGTGATGGCTTGCCACGCGCCGCAAGCCCTGGCCATCCTGGCATCTCCCACGGACGCGGAAACGCGGATTCTCGGCGCGCTGCCGTACGTGGCCAACAAGGTGTTACTCCACACGGACACGCGCGTGATGCCCCGTTCACGGGCTGCCTGGGCCAGTTGGAATTACCGGATCCGCCCGGAGCGGGATAACTCGACGCTTGCGGGAACAGGCGCGCGGGCCACCCTGACCTATGACATGGGCCGACTGCAGTCTTTGCCCGGGGCACAGCCGTTCTTTGTGTCGCTTAACCTGGAGGATCCCCCCGAAGAAACCATCCTGCGGCGACTGGAATACGAACATCCGTTGTACACTCTCGAAGGGATCCAGGCCCAGGAACAGTGGGCCGAGATTAACGGAACCGGGGGCGTGTACTATTGCGGCGCGTACTGGGGATACGGGTTTCATGAAGATGGCCTTGCCAGCGCGGCGCGCGTGGCAGAGGCCCTGGGAGTTACCTGGTGAAGCCGCCGATTCGGACAGAGAGTGCCATCTACGTAGGCACGGTAACCCATCGCCGGTTTGTGCCGAAGTCGCATGCTTTCCGGTACCGGCTGTTCATGTTGCTGTTGCGGCTCGATGAGTTGCCGGGACTTTTTGATCGCCGCTGGTTCTGGTCAGCCCGGCCGGATCGTCCGGCTCCCGTGTGGTTCCGCCGGGAGGATCATTTCGGCGACCCGGAACAGCCGCTTGAGGAGACCGTTCGCGCGACCGTGGCTTCCCAGGCAGGTTTCCGGCCGACGGGTCCAATCCTGTTGTTGACGCATCCACGTTACTGGGGATACGTGATGAATCCCCTTAGCGTGTTTTACTGTGTGAGCCCTGATGCAACCTGCCTGGAAGCCGTGGTGCTGGAGGTGCACAATACGCCCTGGAACGAGCGCCACGTGTACGTGCTGCGTCAGCCCGAAACCATTACCTCGGCCGGTCAGTACCGGTATCGGTTTCAGAAAACCTTTCACGTCTCACCCTTTATGGAGATGTCCTACGAGTATCACTGCGCCTTGCGGCCGCCGGGAGAGGACCTGCTGGTATATCTCGAGAACCGGTTCCAGGGGGAACAAACCCATTTCGACGCGGTGTTAACCCTGAAGAGAAGGGAATTGAACACGCGAACGATGGCCACAATGCTGGCGCGGCATCCGTTCATGACCCAGAAGGTCCTGGCTGCCATTTACTGGCAGGCCTTCCGGTTATGGCTTAAGAAGGTGCCTTATGTGCCGCATCCAGGCAGGCCATCCTGATAGTTGGAGAACATTGCGTCATGGAACAGCACGTGAGGACCGAAGAGGATCCGGGCTCGCGCCTTGCGACGGTCGTGGGGGGAGGTCATGACGCGGCAGGTGGAGAAAATTTCCTGGTCCGTCAGGCGCGGCGCGCGCTCTGCCGCATGGGGCAGCATGTGCGGTGGGGCAGTATCATCGTCCGGGAAAATGGCCTTGAGACCTGTTTCGGCGAGCCGCGTGAAGGGGAGCCCCGGGTAAGCGTCGACGTGCATCATCCCCGGTTCTGGAAACGGATCCTGTTTTCCGGCCAGATAGGCGCGGGGGAAGCCTACATGGATGGAGACTGGACGACCGACAACCTGTACGACCTGGTGCGCATAGTAGTGCGGAACGAACAGATCATGAACGGAATGGACAGGGGTTGGCGATGGCTGACGTGGCCCATCCACGCGTTCCGGCACTGGTTGCGTCCTAATACCCGGTTGGGGAGTCGGCAGAACATCCGGGCGCATTACGATCTGAGCAACGATTTTTTTGAAACTTTTCTCGATCCGACCATGACCTATTCGTGCGGGATTTTTGAGCGGCCGGACGCGAGCATGGAGGAAGCGTCCATCGCAAAGTATGACCGTATCTGTCGGAAATTGAACCTCCAGCCGGAGGATCACCTGGTAGAGATTGGCACGGGATGGGGAGGTTTCGCCCTGCATGCCGCGGGAAAGTACGGTTGCCGGGTGACCACCACGACCATCTCGGAGAACCAGTACCGTTACGCCTTGGATAGAATTCAGCGCGCCGGGCTGGTCAACCGGGTGCGCGTGTTGATGGAAGATTACCGGGACCTGCGGGGTACCTTCAGTAAACTGGTATCCATCGAGATGATCGAAGCCGTGGGACACCGGTTCCTGGGCCGGTTTTTTGAAAAATGTGCCAGCCTGCTTACACCAGGGGGGGCCATGGCCATCCAGGCCATCACCGTTCCCGACCAGGTCTACGATCGCTCCACCCGGGACGTGGATTTCATCAAGCGCTACATCTTTCCGGGTGGACAATGCCCGTCGGTGGCCGCCATGCTGAACGCGGTTCGGGATCGCACGGACCTGCGCCTGCACGGACTTGAGGATCTAACAGAACATTACGCGAGAACCCTCACGTGCTGGCGGGAATCCTTTTTCAGGCACTTGGACCAGGTCAGGAAATTAGGCTTTGACGAACGGTTCATCCGGATGTGGGATTTTTACCTTGGCCTTTGCGCGGGCAGTTTTGCCGAGCGGTACACCGGGCTGGTCCAGATGGTGCTGGTTAAGCCCGGGTTCCGGGTCGGTTGATCATGGGGAACGCCATGTGGCAACTGCTGACTCGATGGGTGGATGAAGGGAAGGTGCCGGATTGCCTGGTCCGGGTGGGTATCCGGCGGTTGTTGCGCGCCCGGGAAAAATCCATGCCAGTAGATGCCGGCGACGCGGCGTTTCTCGCTTCCCTGTACGACGGACCGATCGCTATCGCGGTTGACCGGGCCAACGAACAGCATTATGAACTGCCCCCCGCGTTTTTTGAAGCCGTGCTGGGGCCGCGCCTGAAGTACAGTTGCTGCCTGTTTCCAGCCGGCGTGGAGTCACTGGCCGAAGCCGAGGAAAAAATGCTGGCCCTGACGGCGGCCCGGGCGAGATTGGAAGACGGCCAGCGGATTCTCGAGCTGGGCTGCGGATGGGGTTCCCTGAGTCTGTGGATGGCGGAACGTTTTCCCGGGTCCCGTGTCCTGGCCGTTTCCAATTCATCCAGCCAGCGGGCATTCATTCTGGACCGGGCCAGTCAACGAGGCCTGACCAACCTGGATGTGGTTACCCGCGACATGAACGAATTCGATCCCGGCGGGGAACGATTCGACCGGGTGGTGTCGGTGGAAATGTTTGAGCACATGCGTTGCTGGCGGCGGTTGCTCGAGCGGATTCGCGGGTGGCTGAGAGCGGATGGCAGGTTGTTTCTTCACGTGTTCTGTCACCGCGAGTACGCGTACCCCTACGAAATCCACGACGCGTCCGACTGGATGGCCCGGTATTTTTTCACCGGCGGTATGATGCCATCCTGGGACCTCGCGTTCCGGATGGGACGCCAGGCCGGCCTGGAACCGGAAGACCGCTGGATGGTCAACGGTGGTCACTATGGCATGACCTGCCGTCGATGGCTCGAACGCATGGATGCCGCTCGCCCCGCGCTCGCCGAGGTGTTCCAGGCGGCGTATGGGGCCGACGCCCCGACCTGGTGGCAGCGCTGGCGGATCTTTCACATGGCCTGCGAGGAACTGTTCCGCTGGCGGGGCGGGAACGCGTGGTTCGTGGGACATTACCGGCTGCGTTCCGCCTGATGATCCCGCCTACGCGATAGGCTCAGTTCACGCGAGCGGTTCGCGAGTCTTGCCGCGTCCCGCGTCAGCGTCGCCGGGGCCCCCAGGAGGGCCCTTCCGCGGGTACCGTCACGTAAGGGATTTTGATCTCTTCCCGGGTGCGCACGTTGACGGCATACAACTCGGACCGGCCGTTTCGGGTGCTGGAGAAGATCACGTGACGGGAATCGGGGCTCCACGACGGGGACTCGTTAATGCCCGGGGAGTCGGTCAATTGCGTGGGATTCGAGCCGTCCGCGTTCATCACGTAGATTTCAAATCCCTGTCCCCGGATTTCCGACACGAAGGCGATCATGGTGCCATCGGGCGACCACACGGGATCGTACGCCTTGCCGCCGTGAAAGGACAGTCGGGTCTGTCCGCTGCCGTCGGCGTTCATGACGAATATCTGGGGCATGCCGGCCCGGTCGCTGACGAAGGCAATTTTTGATCCGTCCGGTGAAAAACATGGAGACGTGTCGCCGTCCCGGTTTTTCGTCAGGCGTACCGCGTTGCCACCGTCCGGGTCCCGCAGGTAGATTTCCGTGTTGCCGTCCTTGCTGAGCGTCAGGGCGACGCGCCGGCTGTCGGGAGACCAGGACGGGGCCGAGTTGAGACCCACCTCCTTGGACAGGGGCGTTGTCTTGCCCGTGCGACGGTCCAGCACGTACAGGAAGGAATAACGGTCCTTGTAAGACACGTAAGCCACGCTGTTGCCGTCCGGCGAAATTTTCGGCTTGATGGATATCGAACCGTGTTCGGTCAGTTTTCGCGCGTTATAGCCGTCGTAATCCGCCACGTAGATTTCCTTCACGTCTCCCGTCTTCCCGCTGAACACGATCTCCGACGTGGCGCATCCCGGGGTGCCGTCCACGTAGCGGATGACCTCCTCGGAAAACCGGTGGGCTGCCAGGCGCGCCGTTTTCAGGTCCACCCGGACCTGCTGGCCGTATACCTGGTTTCCCGCGGTCAGATCGAACAGCCGGAACTCGCCGACCAGTTGATCACCTTCGGCGTAAATCAGGCTGTAGACCAGGTATTCCGCCCCGGTGGCCCGCCATCCGGTGAAGTCCAGCGCCTGCACGTTGGCAGGCAGGGCGACAAAGCCAGCGGGGTACATCTCGGGGGGCAGGGTCTTGAACAGGCCAGTGAAGGTCAGGTCAAAGTCCAGTGCTTCGCGGAGTTCCCGGGCTGTTCCGGCCAGCGCGTCCGTGGTCGTGGCGGGTGGGGGCACGGCAATCAGAATGCGGTTATCCACCCTGCGTTCGATTTCCCCCCGGATCGCGTCCTGCGCCGTTACCGTCAGGCACAACAGGGTACCCAGCAAGGCGGGAATCACAACGTTCCTCGTTCGTTTCGACCCATTACGCGTGAAGATCATCACTCATCTCCTTTGCACACGCTGAAAACAGTGTATCTGGTTTGTCTGTCCATGTCCAAAGCGGGGAAGGATTACAACCCCGGTTCACCCTGGCTGGCCTTGAAGCCTAGCACCACCGCCTGTTCGAACCCCGGATAATCATCCGGGAACGGCGGCAATGGCAGGGAACGTTGCAGGGCCGTGATAGCCGACTGGGCGAGTGCCGCGTCAGGCATCATCCCATCCCGAGGGACCACCTGGGGACCGTCCAGCAGGCGCCCCTCGCGGGATGCCACGAAGTAGATGTCCACCACCTCGTCCCGACGCACCCCTTCCGGGATAATCCAGTTCCTGTCCACTTTATCCATCACCCGCGCCAGCCATGATTGCAAAGCCGTGGGAACTTCCGCCGCGCCGGACTGGGTGACCCGGTCATTAGCCCGGGCCTGTTTGCCGGGAGCGGGTGTTTTCGGAGCCGGCTCATCTTTCGGTGGCGTGACAGGCTTGATGGGTTCATCTTTCGGAACGATGGGTTTCAGGTCTTTTGGTGGTGTTTTCTTCGGTTCTTCCTTTGGTTTTTCTGGTGGCTTCTTTTCTTCTACCTTCGGTTCAGTTTTCTTCGCCACCTGTTCGGGTTTCTTCTCTTCTTCGCAGGGTCCCTGGACGGTGACCGCCACGCCTGATCCTTTTTTCACCTTGGAACCGGCCTTGGGCGTCTGGGCAATGATTTTTTCGGTTTTTATGGTATTGTCGCATTTTTTGTCCACCTTGCCCAGTCGCAGGTCCGCCGATTTCAGCCTGGCTTCCGCCTGTTTCAGGTCAAGGCCGATGAGGTCAGGTACTTCCACCTCCGCTTCCGCGGGCTTTTCCGCGGGTTTTTGTTCCTTGGGCGGTTCGGGTTTGGGCGGTTCCGGCTTGGGGGGCTCGGGGGGCGGTTCTTCCCTGGGCGGCTCTGGCTTTGGAGGTTCTGGTGGTGGGGGGGGAGCAGGTTCCGGCTCGGCGATGGTTTTTTCGGGCTGTTCGCCGGCAACCAGTTGCACCTTGTAAATCTCGATCGGTTTCGGCATGGCCCGGAACGTAACCACGTACAGGCCGGCAATGATCAGCACGTGGAGCACCAGAGAAAGGAAAAAGGTGCGCCATAGCCGCGATCGGTCGTCGGTGAGTTTGCGATAGGAGGTATATGTCGGTTCTTTTTTCTGCATCCGGTACGCCGGTGCCCCCTCTCGCGCGGCCTTGATGGGGGTGTTCCATAAATTGTGTTTTCTGGAGCGACTTACCCGCAGAAAACACTACATATTGTGACAGATTTCACGCGCGCAGTCAATGCTTACTATGCGGAATGGCCGGGAAAGGTTCCCGTCAGGCGGTTTCGTCTTCCAGTTCGGGCGCGTGACGGGCGTTATGCCGCCAGGCCAGGTAAAAGGGCAGGCCGCTCAGAATGAGCAACGAACCTAGAAAAGCCTCCCGGGGACGTTCAAATATCGTGATGAAAACCAGCGCGGCGCAGAACAGGGAAAACAGGGCGGGAATGACCAGGGGTACCCGGTAGGGACGGTGCGCGTCGCGCATGGTGCGGCGTAAGACGAATACGCCAAACGCGCTCGCGCCGTAAAAAATGAAGGAAGCGAAGATAACCATGTCCGTCAACTGGTCGAACGTGCCGGTCAGCACGAGAAAAGACGACCAGAGTCCCTGCATGACCAGCGCGTTGGATGGCGTACGGTAGGTCGGATGACACCGGCCGGCGACGCGGAAAAACAATCCCTCCCGGGCCATGGCGTAGTACATCCGGGACGGGGGAAGCAACTGGCAGTTGGTCGCCCCGAAAGTGGATACCAGGATGAGCACTGCCGCCAGCCCCCCGGCCATGGGGCCAAAATGGGTCCGCAAGGCTTCCACCGCGACAATGGTGTTTTCCGACCGGGCCATCGCGGCCAGTTCGTCCATGGGGATCAGCAGCACATACACGTAATTCACCGCGAGGTAGATCAGCGTCACGCCGCCCACGCCAAGGGCCAGCGCGATGGGAATGTTCCGCTTTGGATTGCGCACCTCCCCGCCAAGGCTGATCACGTTGTTCCATCCGTCGTAAGCCCAGAACGCGCCGAGCATGGCGGTGAACATTGCGCCGAACAGGCCAAACCGTCCCCCTGGGGTATCCGCCGGACCGGCGGGCGCCGGAAACCATTCCGGGCTTACGTGCCGGGCCGCGAAAAGACCCAGCAGGATGATCAGCGCGATGCCCAGCAACTTCATCACCGTGGAAATGTTGGCGATCAATCCGCCATAGGCAACCCCCCGGTAATTGGCCCACGTGATGACCAGAAGGGTAGTCACGGTAAAAAACTTCACCCCGGAATTTTCCAGGGGACGGAAGAGCCCCAGGATTTCCAGGTTTTCCCACGAGGGGGACAGCCGTGGAAGTGGAATCAGGGCGTTGAACGATTCACCGAAGACGTACGCGATCGAGGCGATGGACGCGGACTGCAGAATGGTAAAACTCGCCCAGCAGAACATGAACGAAAAAAAACGGCCGTACATTCGCTTGAAGAAAGCGTATTGGCCACCCGGTCCCGCGATCATGCCTGCCGATTCCGCGTTGGACAGGGCGCCGCTCAGGCTGACCAGCCCGGCGATCAGCCAGCACAGCAGCAGCAACCCCGCGCTGTGCAGTTCCGCGGCCATGGGCGCGGCTTTCTTGAACACGCCAGAACCGATCATGTTGCCCATGACGACCATGATGGCGGTGAACAGTCCAAGACGCCGGGCCAGCCGGATTTCATGCGGGGTGTGAGTCATCAAAGCCCTATCCTGCGGGTCTCGTCCCGAGCCGGTAGAAAAACATTATAATGGGCTGGACACCTTATACCGAACCTGGTCGGGAGTACTGGTCGTGAGAAAAGACGCTGGGGTTGTTTTGGCATCAGTCTGGTTATTTCTTTTTGCAATGATCCTCGGTCCAGGGGTGGGGTTTGCGGATAACGGGAAGTCCGCGGGATATCCCGTTCCGGTGGCGTTGACCATGGACCTTTACCATCCTCCCTGCGATCCCGACGATCACTGGGATTTACTGACCCTGCTCGCCCTGGTGGATGCCGGACGAATTGAATGGACCGGGCTGGTGGTGGATTATCCGCTACCCATGGATGACCAGGGTCGGCGCCCCGCGGACGCGGGAGAACCGGCGGCCGTTACCCTGGCCCAGGCGCGACACCTCACGGGCCGGGATCTCCAGTGGACGGTCGGCGCGGCGCGGCCTTACGAGGAGGTCAGGGCATCCCTGGAGCAGGGCGAACACGTGCCCGACGGAGCAGCCCTGCTGCTGGATGTGCTGCGCCGTAGTCCGGAACCCGTTGTACTCGTCATTACCGGTTCCTGCCGGGACGTAGCCATCGCTGGAAGTATCGACAGGTCCCTTTTCAGCCAGAAATGCCGGGCATTATACCTGAACGCCGGGGTAGCCATCGCCCAGGGGCGTGACGCCGGGACGGAATGGAACGTCGATCTCGACTTGCCCGCCTGGCGCGCGGTCTGGGATCTGCCATGTCCCATCTACTGGTTGCCCTGCTTTGAGCGTCCCGGCGCGTTCGAGGTCGCGCGACATGGATCGTGGTGGAATTTCCGGCAGGGGGACATCCTGACGGAACTGGCCCCGGCTTATCGCAACCTGCTCATGTTTGCCCTGCTCAGGCAGGATGCTTCCAGGTGGCTTACGGCCCTTTCCACTTCACCCGCTGAAGCCGACCTGCGGACGCAGGGCGAAAGTTTCCGGAACATGTGGTGTACCGCGGGCTTTTTTCACATGGCAGGGTGGACCGTCCGGCGCGATGGCTCCTGGACAGACCGTGCCGGCGAAGGTGAAGCCCTGTTCGACTTTGTGCCGATCACGACCCGGAAAAATGAACAGGGCGTGCTGGAGTGGGAACCCGCTTCCACAAGCAACACGAACCGGTATATCCTTGAAGTTCGGGATACCGCCACTTACCCCGCCGTCATGACGACCGCGCTGCGCGCCCTGCTCAAGGAGCACCTGCGGGATCGTCGCGCCCCTGCGGATGATTCCAGGAAATGAACGGGATGGCCGACCGTATGGCATGGCTGAGAACCATCCGGGCCGTGTTTTCAAAACCTGAACCGATTCGCCACGTGCTGGTATTTCAACCCGGTAAGGTGGGTTCATCCAGCCTTACGGCTACGCTCAAGGCCTCCGCGCCTCACCTGACCGTGAAGCAGATCCATTTCCTGACACCCTGGCGGATTAACCGGTTTCGGGAGATTATCTCCCTGCCCGACACGCCGCCCGATTACCGGGTCGTCGTTGGCAAACTGATCCGGGAATCGGAAGAGGCGTTGGAATTGGTACGGCGCGCTCGACCGGGAGAAATAGCGGTCGTGTCCGGCTTTCGGGACCCGCTGGACCGGGATATGTCCGCGTTCGCGCAGAATTTTCCCTTCTTTATGCCCGAACTGACCTTTGATCCGGAACGCCTGGAGGAGGAAACGGAACAGGTGGCCGGGACGTTTGAGTCCCTCTGGCGGGAGGTCGTGGAGATTCCCGCGGATGCTCCGGTCGCTTCGCTGTCATTCCGGCAAGCCCAGGGCAGGTGGCTGCTGGTGGATTCGTGCCTGGAGTGGTTTGACCGGGATTTCTGTCCCGCGCTTGGCATCGGGCCTGGACTGCTGAGACCGGGATCCGCTCCCTGGATACGATTTTATCGGGGGGGTATTCATATCCTCCTGTATCGTTATGAAACCCTCCGTGATCACATGCAATCCATTCTTGAATGCCTTCCCCTGGAATCCTGGCGGCCGGTGGACCGTAACGTGTCCGCCGCGAAAAAATACGGCGAACTACTCAGGCGCTGGCGGGAAACCTGGCAACCTGCTCCGGATATGGCGGGGTGGTTCTACGAAAGCGCCTATTACCGGCAGTTTTATCCCGGGGGGACGCCCCGGTTCAGGCCGCGCGAATCTCCTTCTTCATAACGCGATCCGGATATGCCGAACCTCGAAGATGACGGGCACGGGTGTTTTGACTTTAACCAGTTGCACGGCCGCGTGCGTGGAGTCCGGGCGGGTCGGAACGGTCAACGACACCGGTTGCCAGGTGTCGGTCAGGTCAACAATTTGTTCGGCTAGCCGTCGATGCTGCTGATCTATGACGTTCACGACCAGCCGGATGCCTTGCCAGTTCGCCACGCCTCGAACTTCCAGCGAAACCATTCCCGATTGGCCCGCG
This sequence comes from Candidatus Hydrogenedentota bacterium, assembly GCA_018056705.1. Classification (GTDB taxonomy): domain Bacteria; phylum Hydrogenedentota; class Hydrogenedentia; order Hydrogenedentales; family CAITNO01; genus JAGPFE01. Next base: position 11,008 of record JAGPFE010000007.1, read on the forward strand.
CGACAGGGCAGGGTAGACCCGTCACACTGGTTGGAGCGGACGCATCCCAGCAGCAGGCCCCCCCACAGATGTTTATCTCCCTCGAACGTCACGCAGCGGATCCCATCTCCCTCGCCGGTAGGTTCCAGGACAGACTGCGAGGCTTTCCACAGGGACGGATGAACGGGCACCACCTTGCGCAGGAAGCCCATGGGCGCGAAAGTGGCCATGTAGCGTTCCCGTTCCCGGTCGGGGATGAAGTTGTCGTGTTCTGCCAGGAACTGCTGCACCGCGCGCAGGGGGTTGTCTTCAAACCAGGCCTTGTTTCCATGTGGGACGTCATAGAGATACCGGGTAATGGTGTCAAACACAACAAGGTAACTTCCCGGAGTGACCAGGTCGTGGTAACACCTCATCTCGTTTAGCACGTGCGCGTAACTGTGATCGGAGTCCAGAAACACCATGACGGGCCCTGGCACCGTTCGCGTGGCGGAACGAACCTGTTCCACTATCCGTGGATCGGTGGAACTGCCTTCGAAAATCTGGATCATGTCCCGGAAAGGACTGTTGGCGATCCGTCGCCGGGTTTCCTCCGTTATGGTGACATCCATGGTGTAGACTTGTCCTCCCCCATGCAGCAGGTAAAGCAGGGACGCGAAAAACAGGGCGGATCCGCCCCGGTTGGTACCCGTTTCAACGATCACCCGTGGCCTGATTTCGCTGACCAGTTCCTGGAGGGTCATGAGATCCGTGGGAATCTGCCAGATGGGGTTGCCCAGCCACCGGGCGTTTTTCCAGCACATGCTGACGTAATACCACCTTGAAAGGTTGGGATCGAAGGCCGAGGGGCTCAATTCACGCCGCCATTCTTCCGGGGTAAAGTCGTGGAAACCGGATACCGAAACCTTGCCCCACTGGTCGTGGTACGCGCGCAGGGTTTCGATCTCCCCGCGCAGGGCCGTTTCCCGGGGATGCACCCACCCGCATCCGGTGAACGTGTCTGGCATGCTGTGTACCGCGCGCTGTACCTGTTCTTTCTCCCGGTCTGTCAGTCTGCCGCCTTTGCGGACTACCGCTATGATGGTATGGGGAAAATCGGGTACGCCCTGGGTCAGGATGATGGGCTCCCCGATGGGAGCGGTAAGCCGCCGGAACGTCTCGGGGGTGAATCGCCAGTAGTCGTAGGGATGCGCGTGAATGGGATAGTACATTACCGAGACGAGCCATAAAAGCCCACCCGGAGCCAGAACGCGGTTGACCTCTTCCATGAAATGAAACACGTCATACACGTGCTCCACCGTGTCCAGCGAAATAATCGTGCCGAAATGAGCATCCGGGAACGAGGTGCGCTGCTCGAAATTTTCCACCTGGTCGACGCCCGGTCCCTCGCGCATATCCACGGCAAGGTAGGCCTTGTCCCGGAAAAAGGGACGGATGTCGCCGTAACCTTCCTGGCCCTCCACCTGCAGGGCACCGATTTCCAGGACCGGCTCGGGAACGTCGAAGATCTCCGTGAAACGCCTGACCAGTTCGCGTGTGTTGGGACGCATAAAGAATGGATCCTTTTCAGACCAGCGGACACGTGACGCGATTCCCGTAAACAATACCGGTCCCGCGGTGTTTCGCTCAACCCGACAAACAGGTCGGGGGACCGGAGCGCAATCTTCCGTGACTGTGTTAATTTGAAACAAAAGAAGCGGCCCCGTGATTCATCTTGAAAAGACATCAACGCGTCTTTTTTATAAGTCTTTTCATTTCAATTTGTTAAAAGATGGCATTTTTCTTGATACCCGGTGGTGAATCCAAATTACGTCTGGACGCAGAAAGGAATGGAAGTATGTTTCGACTGGATAAACTGACCATAAAAGCCCAGGAGGCCCTCTCGGCGGCACTGGATCGTGCCATCGAGCGCGGACATCCCGAGGTGACCGCGTGGCATATGCTGGAAGCGATGGTTCGCCAGCAGGATGGCGCGGTGCCGTCGATCCTGCGGCGCATAGGGGTATTTCCCGAACAGGTGGCCACGGCCTGCGCGGAAGCGTTGAATCGGTTGCCCAGGGTGGAAGGCGGGGGTACCCCCGGCCTGGATCGCGGCCTGCAGCAGGTCATGACCGAGGCCCGGAAATTCGCCGGCCAACTCAAGGATGATTACGTCGGGACCGAACACGTGCTCATGGGAATGATCCGCGCGGGCGTGGAGGCGGGAAAAGTTCTGGTCCGCGCGGGGGCGGATCCTGACCGGGTGCTGCAGGCCCTGAGGGAAGTTCGAGGCACCCAGCGGGTTACGGATCCCAACGCGGAATCCACCTACGACGCGCTGGAACGGTTCGGTCGCGACCTGACCCAACTGGCCCGGGCGGGCAGGCTGGATCCCGTGATCGGGCGGGACGAAGAGATCCGTCGGGTTATGCAGGTGCTGTCGCGCCGCACAAAAAATAATCCCGTGCTGATCGGCGAACCGGGCACGGGCAAGACGGCCATCGTGGAAGGCCTTGCCCAGCGGATCGTGTCGGGTGATGTGCCCGAGGGCCTGCGTGACAAGCGGATTATCGCCCTTGACCTGGCCGCGCTGGTTGCCGGCTCCAAGTTCCGCGGTGAATTCGAGGAACGGCTCAAGGCGGTGTTGTCGGCGGTGCAGCAGGCGGAAGGGGCCATCATCCTGTTTATCGACGAACTCCACACCCTGGTGGGGGCGGGCGCGGCGGAAGGCGCGATGGACGCGTCGAACATGCTCAAGCCGGCCCTGGCCCGGGGTGAACTGCACTGCATCGGCGCGACGACCCTGGATGAATACCGCAAGCACATCGAAAAAGACGCCGCGCTCGAGCGGAGGTTCCAGCCGGTACTGGTCGGTGAACCCAACGTGGAAAACACCATCGCGATCCTTCGGGGATTGAAGGAACGGTACGAGGTACACCATGGCGTGCGTATTCAGGACAGCGCGCTCGTGGCCGCCGCGGTGCTCAGCGACCGTTACATTGGCGATCGGTTCCTGCCGGACAAGGCCATAGACCTCGTGGATGAGGCGGCCTCCCAACTGCGCATCGAGATCGACAGCATGCCCTATGATATCGATGTGATCGAGCGCAAACTGCGGCGGCTGGAGGTGGAGGCCCTTGCCCTGCGCAAGGAAAAAGACGCCGCGAGCCAGGAAAGGCTTCGGGCGATCGAGGCCGAAATGGCTGAATTGCGCGAAAAACTTTCGGCCGACAAGGCCCGCTGGCAGGCGGAAAAGGACGTGATCGGTGAAATCCGCCGGATCCAGGCCGAGATCGACGAGGCCCGCCGGCAGGAAGAGATTGCCGAACGCCGTGGGGATCTGGGCCGGGTGGCCGAGTTGCGGTACGGGACCATCAACGCGCTCCAGCGACAACTGGAAGACGCGCAACGGCGGCTGGCTGAACTGCAGCGAAACGGCGCGTTTCTGAGCGAGGAAGTGACTGCCGAACACATCGCCCGGATCGTGGCACGCTGGACCGGTATCCCCGTCGAGCGCCTGCTGGAGAGCGAAATGCGCAAACTGTTGCGGCTCGAAGAAGAAATCGGCAAGCGGGTCATCGGCCAGGAAGAAGGCATCAGGGCCGTCTGCGAAGCGGTGCGTCGTGCCCGAGCCGGACTGAAGGAACCGGGGCGGCCAATCGGTTCGTTTATTTTCCTGGGTCCCACGGGCGTGGGCAAAACCGAACTGGCCCGCGCCCTGGCGGAAACGTTGTTCGACGATGAGGACGCCATGGTGCGGCTGGACATGTCGGAATACATGGAGAAACACGCCGTGTCGCGGCTGATCGGCGCGCCGCCTGGCTACGTGGGCTACGAAGAGGGGGGCCAGTTGACCGAAGCGGTCCGGCGTCGGCCTTACACGGTCATCCTTTTCGACGAAATTGAAAAGGCCCACCCCGACGTCTTCAACATTCTTCTGCAGTTGCTTGATGACGGACGGTTAACCGACAGCCAGGGCCGGACCGTGGATTTCCGGAACACCGTGATTATCATGACCTCCAACATCGGTAGCGACCTGTTCCAGGTGGATGGCGAGGTGGATGACCGGTTACGAGAATGGCTGCAGGCCGCGTTGCGACGGCATTTCCGCCCGGAATTTCTGAATCGCGTGGATGAAATCGTCATTTTCCATCCGTTGCGGCGGGAACATATCCTTCGGATCGTGGACGTGCAATGGGCGCGGATACAGGATCGCCTGGCCGACCGGGGCATTGACCTGGTTCTTGAACCCGAAGCGCGGGAACGGATCGCCGAGGCAGGTTACGATCCCCAGTTCGGCGCCCGTCCCCTCAAGCGGACCCTGCAACGGCTTGTACTGGATCCACTGGCCCGGGAGATCCTGGCCGGCAACATACCCGACAAGTGTGAAGTCCGGGTCGGCGTCCGCGACGATCAGATCGTCTTTGACACGATTATCCGGTCAGATGCCGAACCGTTCTCCATGGCCTCCTGAACTCGACGCGCGTCGTTGCTAATATCCGCACGCCGGAACGCAGAACGTTCCGGCGTTTTGATTTCAGGTCATACGCCGAACGGCAAACAATAGTAAACGAAAGGCCTGTAAAGGATTCCGGGGCAGGCTGTGTCGAAATATGCGTGTCGCGATGCGATAAGCGGTATATGCTCTACCCAGTACATAATAAAAAGGATTTAAAACAGGTATATTTACATTTATCATTAATCGTATTATTTTATGTAATGGACCAGGTAGATGACAATACAGAGGTCCCAGTAAACTCATTTTCCAGTGTCGCTGTTTTTCAGGGCTTGTGAAGCAGTCCAAAGGAGGTGTTTGACTAATGTGGGTGGTGGGAACGTTCATCGGGTTAATGAACTGGTTTTCAAGACAGTAATCCCACAGGCGCGTGCCGTAAAAAGGCGTGCAGATATTGAAAATGGTGGCGGAAGGTGATACCCGTCGCACAAAGTCAAGGGAGTAATAATCTGAATCTATCGAAGTACCTGGAATCCCTACCATTGTGCTGGCATAAGTCCTGATCCCGTATTTTCGAGCAATTTCGAAGGATTCGATGAGCAATTCATCTGTAATGTTCCGCTTTAGAATCCGGTTTCTGATTTCTTCGTTCCCTGCTTCGATGGACATGCCGATACTCACGCACCCCGCTTCTGATAGAAGTTTCGCGGTCTCATCCGTAAGGGTGTTAGACCTCATGAGACAATAAAACGGTATTCCAATTTCCCTTCGGTAATACTCCGCGAATTTTTCAAGCCACGGGTCGGCACGGTGACAGAAAGTATCGTCCGCGAAACGGATAAAGCGTGCTCCTGGGAAATCGCGCTGTGTTTTTTTGATTTCCTCGATAACATTTTCCACCGAACGACGCCGGAGTATGGTGCCCTGCCCAGCGAAGAGCTTGTTATACGCATGGTTGAAACAGTATGTACACTGGTATGGGCATCCCCTGCTGGTCATGAAGGAACGTAAGCCAGTCTGAACAGCCAGAGGCATAACTCTATAAAATATATGTCGATCAGGAAAGGGAACTTCGTCTAAATCTTGAACCAGTTGGAGCGAACAGGGATTTTTCAAGCCCTTTGGGATCACGTTGGGTATGTTATCAAGGGATTTTCCAGATACCAGTGCTTCTAGGATCGCAGGAAAAGCCAGATCTCCTTCGCCGATACAAATGGCGTCAAGATCCAACTCTTCCAAGATATTTGGATAAAAAGTTGGGTGGGGACCGCCCATGATTCTGAAAGGAATCTTTTCACGGTTTTGCCGTAGCCCGGCAACAAGATCACGATCCTCTGTTGCAAACAACGTTATGTCGGCACTGGACGCACTGTACGCCACTATGTTCGGTCGCAACCGCTGGACCGCGGGTAACAATTTCCCTGGACGCAGTAAAAGAATGTGCGCTTCATGTCCTGATCGCCGCGCAAGGGCGGCAAGGATCATAATGCCCAAGGGTTCCATCAAAAACGGTAACGCGATAACAAGCAGCACGCGCATCAATTATGTTCTTTCGCGCTGAACACGTCAACTTCTTCTGAATACTGAAAAGAGAGCAATCCTTTCGTGGCCCGGTAGCAGAAAATGGGAAGATAGGCGGGCAGCATCCACGACTGGGGATGGGATCGCATAAGACGCGCGATACGACGTGGGCTGGAGTAGAATTTTCTGAAGGCTTTACGCTGGTACGCGAATAGAACGTCATCTGGCAGGTCGGTGAGGTTGACCCGCATGCCCGAAAAATCCATGTCATTGTAGCGCAGGCGGGAGAGTTTTTCCGGATGAGTCTGGGCAACCATGTCGTACAGTGGGGTGCCCGGGAATGGAGTTACCGTGTAAAATGACGCGGTGTGGAAAGGTGACGCGCACGCGGTATCAATGGTAAGTTGCATCTCTTCTTCCGTTTCCGTGGGAAATCCGAGCATACAGAAAACATTACAATATACGTGCTTAGCAGTAGCGTATGCTCCGGCTTCAAGCAACTTGGCGATGTTCAGATTTTTGCAGGTGTATTTCTGCAATCTCGGCGAGGCCGTCTCAAGGGCGAAAGACGCCTGGTACATTCCAAAACTGACCAGGGCATCAATGACCTCGTGGGTCAACAGGTCGGAGCGTAAGCCCGTAGGAAAGCAGACACGGGTTTTAAGGTTTCGTTCCTTGATCAGGTCGTGTATGGCCAGCACCCGCTTGGGATAGAAATTAAAATTGTCATCCAGGAATTCGAAATCGTTGATGCCGTAGGTTTTCATCAGCCATGCGATTTCCTCGACGACCCGTTCGGGGCTGTGCGTCCGGATGGCCTTGCGGAAAATTTTGTGGCACCAGATGCACTGGTACGGACACCCCCGGCTGGAGACCAGCGAAGCGTAACGGCGCCGATAGACGGGAGCAATCGATTGTTTACGCCAGTAGGCTGGCAGGTCGATCAGGTCCCAGGCGGGCATGGGAAGGGTATCCAGTTCTTCAACCTGCGGTACCAGCCCCGGGTTGATGGTAATATCTCCGTTCGTGTCCCGCCAGATGAGCCCAGGAATATCGCTGAAATCGCGGGTTCCCTCCATGTATCGCTGCAATACCGCGGTGGTGATCAGTTCGCCCTCTCCAGGCACGACCACGTGGGCCTCGCATTCGTTCAGCACGTGGGCCTTGGCGGATGACGCGTGGGGGCCGCCTACCATGATCAACGCGTTGGGCAGGGCGGCCCGCGCCTGGGAAACGGCTGCCGGTAAGAAATGACTCGAGGTGGTAAAACAGGAAAATCCGACCACATCCGCTTCAAAATCCCTGGCCCGGCGAACTACTTCTTCAACCGGACAATTTTCAAGTCTCTGGTTGATGATCCGCACATCCACAGGAAGGTGTTCGCGGAGATAGGCGGCAAGGGCCAGCAGTCCCACGGGTGGGGTCACCAGGGGGAACGTCCGGGTGTGCCTTCCGAGGTTGGCCAGAAAGACGCGCAGCCTGCTGCTCATAACGGGTTTGAATCCTGTCGGTTCAAGGTTACACGGCCAGATTCACATGAAACTTTATTATTCGTTGAAATTCTATCATGATTTTCACATAAAGCGGAGTTTCGACGGGGAAGTAATCCCCGGGCCCACATTCGGAGCGCATACCGCCCGCCACTGATGACCCTGCGGAAATACCAAGGATGTCTCAGTTTTAAAGCGCTTTTCACCAGGTAGGATGGGCGAAAATAAAACGAGATGTAAGCCTCGCGCACCATGGCTGCCAGAGTTTCCGCGTCTGGATAGGTGTTGGGTACATAGGACGGTTGCACAAAGGTGTTGTTCCATGGAACTTTTTGTCCATGGGCCAGAGCGAAAGATTCCAGTTCGACGCCTGGCCAGACATGGAATGGGATAAACTGGGCGAAATCGATACCCAGTTCACAGGCAAACCGAATGGTTTTCCTGGACATTTCCGGGGTTTCTGTCGGGAGGCCGAGAATGAAACTGCCACGGATTTCCATGCCGGCCTCTTTAGCCCAGGCTACCGCCTCCCGGACCTTGTCCACCGTGTATCCCTTGTCGATCAGGTCCAGCAGTTCCTGGTTACCCGACTCGATACCGTAAAAGATGTTGTAACATCCGGAAGCGGCCATTCGTCGCAGCATGGTCCGCGTAACCGTGCGCACGTGACCCTCGACCGTCCACGCGAAGCGTAATTTTTCCCGGTCGATCAGGTCACAGAATCGTTCGATCCATTTTTCGTGGATACAGAAATTGTCATCGAAAAAAATGATCTCCCGGTATCCCAGGTCGCGGGTCAGCCACCGGATTTCATCGATGCAATTTTCTGGAGATCGACGCCGGTAGGGGTGGCCATAGCACGACCGGTGGTAACAGAACCTGCACCGGGACCACGGACATCCCCGAGAGGTGAGCATCGTGGCCACAGGATGGTAACGGCCCTGGCTGGGGAGGGGACGATATAAGTTGCGGTCGTACAGGTCCCAGGCCATGATCGGCAATTCATCCAGGCGTTTAACCGGTTCATGAGGAGGGCCGAAAATCCATTCGCCCTGCGGGCTCCGGCAGTCGACTCCCGGAAGTCCCGTGGGATTCCGGCCGGCATCGATGGCATCCACGTAGTCCGCGAAGGTCCATTCCGCTTCCCCGGGAAACAACGCGTCTATTTCCGGGCACTGCTCCGGAATTCGCGTATGAAACGCGGTCACGTGGGGACCGCCCATGGTCAGGATCAGGTCTGGTTTTTCCCGCCGGAGCACCCGGGCCAGATCATACGCCGCGCCCGCCCGCGCGGTAGTACATGAAATGCCGACAATTGTTGGTTGCTCACGGAGAACGGCTCGTGCCGCGTCGTTCACGTCGTATCCGAGGGCGGGGCTGTCGATAAGAACCACGTCATGCCCCCGTTTTCGCAAGGCCGCCGCAAGGTACCCCACACCCAGCGAGGGAAGAATCCCTTCCCTCATGGAAGATTTTCCGCCCCATGAATGCCCCAGGTTGAAGGGTGTAACGACCAGAACGACTCGAACCGCCATTACGCGTTCCGCGGAATTTAATCCTTCTGCCTTGCTTTGTTACAATTATACTTTCCAGAATTCATTTCAAGGTAACTTTTTGGGAGACCGGCCCATGGATGGCGCGGTGATGGGTATAGGTTCCCCTATTGTGGATCTCCTGGCGCGGGTAGATGACTCGTTCGTGGAAGCGGCAGGAGGAGGCAAGGGGGGGATGATGCTGGTGGACGAACAGACGATGGCATCGCTTTGTTCCCGTCTGCCAGAGTCACCGGAACGCGCGCCCGGGGGATCCGCCGCCAATACGGTTCGCGCGATGGCCGGGCTGGGCCGGGAGGCGTGGTTCCTGGGAACGGTGGGAGATGATGAGGCAGGCGCGTTTTACCGGAACCGGTTTGAAGCAGATGGGGGGCAATCCGGGCGGATTCGGGTGGTGCCCGGTCGCGCGACGGGCCAGTGCCTTAGCCTGATCACGCCGGATTCTCAGCGCACGATGCGAACCTGTCTCGGGGCTGCCCAGGCGTTACGACCGGAGATGATCACGCCCGAAGATTTCGAGCACTGCGCGCTGGTTCACGTGGAAGGATACCTGCTGTACGATCGCGCCACCGCCTTCAAGGCCATGGAAACCGCCCGCGAGGCAGGGTGCGCGGTCAGCCTGGACCTGGGATCCTTCGAGGTGGTGGAAACGTCGAAGGATATTCTGCCCGATCTTCTGCGGGACTGGGTAGACATCGTGTTTGCCAACGAGGACGAGGCCGCGGCGTTGATCGGGAAAAGTGATCCCGAGGCCGCGCTGGAAGCGTTACTTTCGCTGACGCCCACGGCCGCGGTGAAACTGGGCGCGCGGGGGGCGCTGCTGGGACGGGGGGATGAGCGAGAGCGGGTGCCGGCGGTGCCCGCGCGCGCCGTGGACACCACGGGCGCGGGAGACTGTTGGGCTGCCGGCTTTCTTCATGGGTGGCTCGCGGGATGTTCCCTGTGGTGGTGCGGGATGGCGGGTGCCGTTCTCGGGGCGGAAGCGGTGAGCCGGGTGGGCGCGGTGCCGGAGGGTGACGCGTGGCCGCGGATCCGGACACGGCTGGATAACCTGCAATAACTACTTGAGTCGAGGTGTTACGGAACATTGGGATCTGTTCGGGAGTGTTCCTGACAGGACAATAGAAGGAAATCGAGGCATGGCAGTAGCGCGGATTGAGATTCCCCGGGTGGCGGAGCGTCCCGCCTACAAGGTCGCGGACCTGTCGCTGGCGGAGTGGGGACGCAAAGAGATCGAAATGGCGGAGAAGGAGATGCCCGGACTGATGGCCGTGCGGGAACGCTATGCCGCGCAACAGCCCCTCAAGGGCGCGCGGATCATGGGATCACTGCACATGACCATTCAGACGGCGGTGCTGATCGAGACCCTGAAAGCACTTGGGGCCGAGGTGCGCTGGGCCAGTTGCAATATATTTTCCACCCAGGATCATGCCGCCGCCGCCATCGTGAAAGCGGGCGTGCCCGTGTTCGCGTGGAAGGGCGAAACCCTTGAAGAGTACTGGTGGTGTACGTGGCAGGCCATGCAGTTCGACGGTGGGCTGATGCCGAACATGATCGTGGACGACGGCGGCGACGCCACGCTGCTGATCCACCGCGGGTATGCCCTCGAGGAGCACGTGGCGAAAACCGGCTCGTTGCCGCCCGTGGCCACCGGGCATCGAGAACTCCAGATCATCGACACGCTGCTGCACGAGGTTTACCGGGAGCGACCGGGGGTGTGGCATGAAACGGTAAAGGGCTGGATTGGCGTCTCTGAAGAAACCACGACGGGGGTGCATCGGCTGTACCAGATGATGGCCGAGGGCAAACTGCTTACCCGCGCGATGAACGTTAACGACTCGGTGACGAAATCGAAATTCGATAACCTGTATGGTTGCCGGGAATCGCTGGCCGACGGGATCAAGCGCGCGACGGACGTCATGGTGGCAGGGAAGGTCGTGGTCATCGCCGGTTACGGTGACGTGGGCAAAGGGTGCGCCCAGGCGATGCGGGGACTCGGCGCGCGCGTGATCATCACGGAAATCGATCCGATCTGCGCGCTGCAGGCCGCCATGGAAGGCTACCAGGTGATGCGGATGGACGACGCCGCGCCCATAGGGGATATCTTCGTGACGGCGACCGGTTGTTGCGATGTCATTACGGGCGAGCACATGCGGAAGATGAAGGACCAGGCCATCGTGTGCAACATCGGACATTTCGATTCCGAGATCGACGTGGCCTGGCTGGAGTCACAGCCCGATATCCGCGAAGTGAACGTGAAGCCCCAGGTGGACAAGTTCATTTTCCCGGACGGGAAAGAGATCATCCTGCTGGCCCGCGGACGGCTGGTGAATCTTGGTTGTGCCACCGGCCATCCCTCGTTCGTGATGTCCAATTCATTCACGAACCAGACCCTTGCCCAGATTGCATTGTGGACCGAGCCTGAAAAATACGAGGTCGGCAAGGTGTACACGTTGCCGAAAAAACTGGATGAAGAAGTGGCCCGCCTGCACCTGGAAAAACTGGGGGTCAGGCTGGACACGCTGACCCCCGAACAGGCCGCCTACCTTGGCGTGCCGGTCGAAGGCCCGTACAAGCCGGAGTTTTACCGCTATTGAAGCGGGATCCTTGCCCCGGATCACGCGAAAAGCCCCCGATTACCCCGTCGGAATCGGGGGTTGATGTTCCGGTTCAGCGACGGACCAGAACCACCTGGATTTCGCGGCCGAAAGCCTTTCGCAGGTCCAGTCGATAATTCCCCGCTTCCATTTGCTGGAGAAGGTCAGCCAGTTCGACCATGCGCAGGGCCGCCCGTATCCTGATGCGGGCCAGTGCGGGCCCGGTGGACAGGATCTCAACCGCCTGTGTTTCGGGTAGTTCTCGCAGGACTGCGGCCACGGTTTCCACGGCCGTGGCGTCGGGTGGTTGCTCGATGAGTACCACCACCGCGTCCGGATCCTCCCTTCGGGAGGCGGCGGACGACAGTGTCAGCGCGGCCACGCAGTCCGTGGTGAGTTTTGCCGCGGCGTCCTCCAGGGCGAGTTTCGCGCCTTCCGCGGGGTCCACGCTCTGAACTACCGACGTCATGCCCAGGGAATCCAGCATCTTGCCATCCTCAGTCCGGAACAGCCGGATGTTGAACACGGCTTCTTCCCGTAGGACATTTGAATCGGGATGTACGGGCTGGACACGTACGCTGCCGTCACAGGCAAGCAGGAAGGGTTGACGAGCCTGGCGGGCCAGTTTTCCGAGGGATTCGACGCCCTCCTGGAATGCCGTCTCGATGACCCGCGCGGAGAATGGTTCCGCCCGATCGGCAAGGACGCCGGAGAAACCGAGTTGTCCCAGCGTCTCCACCAGCCGGCGAACGGCAGGATCCAGCAGGTGTTCGGTGGAGGAGAGTGGAATGGATCCGGCGATTTCCACCGGCCCGGTGATCAGCGCGTAAGCGGGTTTTTCCGGCAGACGCGGCAGCAGGGCCGCCGCGAGATCCCGTCGCAAGGGTAGTTCACGAAGGGTGACGTCCGCTTCCAGGCGCAGGCGGTTGCCATCCCGGGTAGTCCGAAGCACGTCGGTCTGCCTGACGTAAGCCCGGGCATGCCTGAGCAGGCCACGATAAGGTTGTGGGTCCATGTCCGGCACCCACGAGCGGATCACTTCTTCCATGGCCATCACCTCGGCCTGGTCCTGGGCCAGTTTACGCGCGACCGCGCCGTTGCCCTCCACTTCCGCCGTGATCCGGACGGTCAGCACGTCGTCAGGGGAGAGGGCGACAGCCGCCGCGTTCAGCCAGAACGGCAGACTGGCGAACACGAGCCACGCCCACCCGGAGAAAAAACATGCCGCCCGACGCGGCGGGCGGACATGACCGAAAGCCGGAATGGACGAGCGCGTCGGCGACACTTAATCGTTGCTCCGTCCCAGGCCACCGAAAATCAGCAGCAGCCGGAGCAATTGCAGGATGGCCGCCGCGGCTGCCGCCACATAGGTCAGCGCGGCCGCACTGAGCACCGCTCGAACTCCTTTCAGTTCGTCGTCGGTCAGGTATCCACCCTGGGCCAGGGCCAATACCGCCCGACGACTGGCATCAAATTCCACGGGCAGGGTGATCAGGGTAAACATGACCGCCGCGCTGAACATCCAGATGCCGAGGTTGATCAGCCATGACCCACCCATTGGGCCAAAAATGACCCCGAGCAGGATCAGCGGAAAAGCCGCCATCGAGCCGATCGAACTGATCGGGTACACCAGTTGCCGCAACTGCATGGGGGCGTAAGCCCGCGCGTGCTGAATGGCGTGGCCGGCTTCGTGGGCGGCGATGCCAAGGGCCGCCACGGAATTCGAGTGGTAAACGCCATCCGACAGGTTCAGTTCCCGGGTGGCCGGGTTGTAGTGATCGGTCATTTCACCCGGGATCCGCCCGATACGCACCCCGCTGACGCCCGCGTTGCGCAGGACTTCCTCGGCGATGTCCCGGCCGGTCAGGCCGGAACGGGTCGCTATCCGGGAGTACCTCGCGTACGCGCCGTGGACCTTTGCCTGGGCCCACAGGGCGAACAGCAGGGCCGGAATCATCAGCAGATCGGCAGGGTGAAAGAAATAGAACATAGGCGTCACGCTCCTTTCTCTTCCGTTTCTGGAGCCCGGCGTTGAACGCCCATGGCGCATTGACCGTTGAGCGTTCCTCCGTCCTCCATGTAGAGAACGTGCATTTTCAGGTTTCCGTTTACGCGTCCGGTTTTCAGGATACGTACCCGGCCCGGGGTAGTTATGTCACCCTCAACGGACCCGCTGATTTCTACCGTGCCGCCCGCCTGGACGGGCGCGCTGACGCTGCCGGTGCTCCCAATCAGCACATCTCCAGCCGCGTGAACGGTTCCCTTTACCGAACCGTCTACCCGAACCGATTGGGCGTTTACTTTTCCCCCGACAGCCCCCGTCTTGATTACCCACACGGTGCCTTCAGCGTTCAGATCCCCTTCAACGATGCCACCGATTTCGGCATCCGCGGATCCGATGATCGAGCCGGTAATGCGTACGCCATCGGGAATAACCACGCGGCGAGGGCTGGCATTCCTGGAACGCCTCGAGACCATTTCCGCCATCTGTTCGGCCTCTTCCGCGATCAGGGTGGCTTCCAGCGACCTGCCACCGCCGCGGTTATTTTCCAGGGTGCGATTCAGCGACTGAAAAAAACGGCTGAACAAGCCCGCGAGTCTCTGTTCGTTCCGCTGATTCATCGCGTCTGTCATGGTTTTCCCTTTCCGTGTCACGCGTCACGGCATTTTATAGTTGGCATTATAGGATGTTCCCCATGATGACCGGTAGCGGGCTCCCTGGATGATTACTGTGCCCGGCCAGGGCCAGGATTAAATCAGGCCCAGGGAAGGATCAGCCCCCGCGCTGAGGGTTTGGGCCGCGTGTCCCGCCTGGAGACGGTAATACGCCGCGCAGGCGATCATGGCCCCATTGTCCAGGCACCAGCGGATAGCCGGCAAGAAGACTTCCACCCCCAGGTCCTGGACTCTTTCCCGGAGCAATCGATTGGCCGCGACACCGCCCGCGATGACCAGCCGCTCGCATCCGGTGCGCGCAAGGGCCTGTTCGGTTCGTTCCAGCAGCATGTCGATCGCCGTTTTCTGAAAACTGGCGGCCACGTCCGCTACTGGCAGGTCGGGGTGATCCCGCAGGGCGTACAGCACGGCCGTTTTCAGCCCGCTGTAACTGAAATCCAGGCCGTCGCTGTCCCGCATCGCGCGGGGGAAGACGTACGCGTCGGGATTTCCCGTCTCGGCCGCTTTCTGGATGGAGGGGCCGCCGGGGTAAGGCAGTCCGAGCAGGCGGGCGACCTTGTCGAAGCATTCCCCCACGGCATCATCCCGGGTGGTACCCAGTATTTCATATTGGAGGGGCGCCGGACAGTACACCAGTTGCGTGTGACCACCGCTGACGATCAGGGCCAGGAAGGGAAACTCGGGGGCTTTCTCGTTCAGGAACGCCGCGTAAAGGTGTCCCTCGATATGGTGCACGGGCACGAACGGCTTGTTCCATGCCCATGCCAGGGACCGGGCGAATCCCATGCCGACGAGCAGCGATCCCATCAGGCCCGGTCCCCGGGTTGCGGCTACGGCGTCGATCCGGTGTCGCGCGGAGGCCTGGTCCAGGCCTGCTTGGGCCAGGGTGTCCCGGGTCAACTGGTAGATCACTTCGATATGCTTTCGCGAGGCAATTTCCGGTACAACCCCGCCAAACACCTTGTGAATGTCTACCTGGGACAGCAAGGTTTCAGCGACAACCCGTCGACCGTCTTCCACCAGGGCGATGCCGGTCTCATCACAGGAAGTCTCGATGCCCAGAACTAGGCTCATGGCAAGATCTCCGACACGTGAACAAGGTCAATTTCCTGCTTGTCCAGTTCTGGCAGCCACTCTTTGAGGGCCTGAACGGTATTGGGCCGGAAGTGCCCGATGGCCAGGGCCTTGCCGTTTTTTTTCGCGAGCGCGATCAGGGCCCGAAACTGGCTGTCAATGTAGGTCCGCGTGTTCACGTGGTCCAGAAAAATTTCCCGGTTCAAGGCCGGAACGCCTTTTTCCACGGCTACGGTGTACGCCACGCTACGCGTCGTGGTCCGGCTGTCCACGAAGAACCAGCCCAGTTCGGACACGACGTCCATGAAGGCCTCCACGCCGGGACGATTCCGGGTGAAGGTGGTTCCCGTATGATTGTTGGTGCCGCAGGCCCCGGGAACCTGTTCGACGGCCCGCAGGGTCAGTTCCCGGATGGTTTCAGCATCCATGTCCACGCGGATTTCCCCGGGAAAACATCCTTTTCCGTTCTGCATGGGCATGTGAAGCATGATCTCGAACCCCAGTTCCGAAGCCCGCAACGCGGTTTCGGTGCCATAGGGCGTATGGGGCAGAATCGACAGCGTCAACCGGCTGTCCATGGCCAGAATTTCTTCTGTTTCCCGGCCGCCCCATCCGCCATCGTCCAGGATGATGGCCACCCGGGGAGGGGTACCTGGAAGGAGCGTTAGATCGGCAGCGGCCTGGTCATCCGTAGTGGGTACCGGCTCTTGCGGGGGGGCGCCCGGCGCGGTGGTCGTCGTCTCGGATGGATCAGGGGTCCAGACATCCGGACCTGGCGACACGGAAGGATCCGGAAGCGAGTCGATATTTTCCTGGTCATCGCTCTCCGGGGAGGTATAGGCGAGGCTGCCCAGCAACACCGTGGGCGGGACAAGGTTGAACAACACGTGGCCGGTCTGTTTCAGGAACGACGTTCGCGCGTTACTCGTTGTCGCAGTATCACCGGAATCGGTGGGGGGCCCTGGCGCGGATTCAGGGGGGGAAGAGGGTGGCGTTTCGGGCGTCGGGGCGGTTTCATCTACAGCCCCCGGGGAGGCTTCGGAACCTGCGGCTGGCGCAGGTGGCTGGGCTACCAGCCGGAACACGGCACAGGGTCCCGATTTGTGGCTCATCCGGATCGCCCGATCCCCGGGGGTTGCTTCGACGACTTCGAGGTATCCATCGAAGGGAGATATGGCGTCCGCGAGGGCGTTTTCGAGTTTCAGTGGGTCAATCCCGGGCGGCAGGTGGACCGTGACCGACGTTTCCGAACTGTTGGAACGGTTCTCCGATTCCATCGTGATCGCGCCGGAAACCACGCCTACGGCCAGCATCGCCTGGCGGGCCACGTCCACGAGTTCAGCGCAATCAGGTCCACCGCCCGCGCCAGTTTCCGGGGTGACGAAAACCGCTTCCACGAAAGGACAGCGCCCCAGGGACAAGGTTACTTTATGTTCTCGGGCATTCCCGTCCCCCGCGGATTCCACCAGGGTGACCTGTTTCCGGGCAAGGGCTTCCACCAGTAACCGCCGTAACCCTGGCCAGTTGATGGTGTCGGGAAGCAGGATTTCGTACGTTCGGACGTTGTACCGCTCCCGCCCTGAAATCACGGTGTCTTCCCGGGCCAGGCGGATATTCTGGGCGGGGATGAAATTGTCCGCCAGCAGTTGTTCGAACTGTTCCGCGAGAGGATTTACCAGGGGCGTGACATCGGTCGGTCGATCGCGCAGGTAGGTGGACACGGAAAACCCGAGCGCCCCGAACAGGGTAATCAGCAGGGAAAGCACGAAAATATCGCTCCATCCGAGCGGAATGGAGCGACCGTGGTCCTTGCCGTGCTCCGTGCCAGCCATGATCAGCCCCCGGTTATGGATCCAAGTCTACCCATTCTACCTGTTCCAAGGGGTGCCCCCAGAAACGGGATCCCGTCCGGGCAAAAGTTTTCGGGTCGTCGGTGACCAGGAAAAGGCTTTTTCCCGGCGTGCCGACCGGTCGGGCAAGTTCCCAGTCCACCAGCACGCGCTGGGTTTCCCTGGCGGTTTCCTGGGCACTGTCCACCAGGGTTACCTCGGGCCCCATGATTGCCGCGATGACCGGGCGAAGCAGGGGATAATGGGTACAGCCCAGGACAAGCGTGTCCACGTGGCGCTGTTTCAGGCGTTCCAGGTATTGCTCCGCGATGAGGGCGGGTACCTTCCCGCGGATCCAGCCTTCTTCAGCCAGCGGCACGAAAAGTGGACAAGCCTGAAGAAACACCCGGAAGCGGGGTTTTACCTCATGGATCACCCGTTCGTAGGCACCGCTTCGGACGGTGCCGGGCGTACCGATGACCCCGATTCTCCCGCTCCGGGTTGCCCGGAGGGCCGCGCGGGCCCCCGGTTCCACCACGCCGATGACTGGTACACGCAGGCTGGAACGCAGGGCATCCAGCGCGTACGCCGAGGCAGTGTTGCATGCCACCACCAGCAGTTTGATTCCCCTCCGGGTCAACATTTCCGCGCAATGACGGGCGTACCGGATAACCGTTTCGGGGGACTTGGTGCCATAGGGAACCCGGGCCGTGTCACCGAGATACACCAGGTCTTCTTCCGGGAGCAGGCGACGGATCTGGCGCATGACCGTGAGACCGCCAACGCCCGAATCGAAAATGCCCACCGGGCCGTGTGTATCGGCGAAAACAGCGGCGCGGGTCATGGGGACGTGTCCGAAGCAGTGGTCATGGCCCCGACGTCGATGGCCTCGGATAGGTCGAGATGGGCCGGAAATTCATTTCCCGGCGAAGCCCCTTCCACCAGCACCCGCACCCGCCTTACGGTGGTTTCATCGTTGCCCCGGAGTTTTGGACTTCCGAGGGTGAGCGCGAGACAGTGGACCATCGCGGATTCCCACAGCGCGCAGCCCCCGGCGAACGGACCGATCCGGGTGACGTCACCCGAGAAATCGATCACAATTTCTTCCTTGCCGAGTAGATAAAATCCACGGACCCGGGTTCCCGGGGGAAAGGGGCTACGGATGGGACTGTCTTCGGGAAAGGGTTCCAGCAGGGCGTTCAGGGCCTTACGGCAGTTCATTTCGGTAACGGTAGATCCTTCGATCGTCACGGTGCGGGGCATGACGTTTCCCGTTCGCGGATCGTAACCGTAAATCTCTATGTTCCGTTGTTCCGCCTGCGAGCGATTGCCTTCCGGCGAGGCGGATGGTAGCCCCGGAGACGCGGTATTCAAGGTGACCGCTGTCGGTTGGGTCCGGTCCGGGGTTCGCGCGCCCAGGTCCACCACCTGCCAGTACAGCAGCACCGTGGTGACCGCGAGCAGGAAGGTCACCAGGGCCCACACGGCAAGGCCGAACTGCAAGATCACGCGTTTTGACCACGACGGTTCCACGTCCATACTCCGGTTGTTCATGGTGTTCCGGCGGCCTGGATGGCCTCCGCCAGGGCCTGGATCATCGGGTCGCGTTCCGATGCGTCGGTCAGCATCCGGCGTCCCGTCTCGCTTTCCAGGCATCCGCATTCCAGTAACAGGGCAGGCGCGTCCGCCGCGCGCTGCAGCCGGAGCGGCACGGTGACCGTTCTGACGGTGTAGCCCTTTTCCTGGAGAGCCACCGCCAGCCTGTCCGTGAAAGACCGGGCTTTTTCCGCCGCGGCGTCGGCGCGGTTTCCTCCCGAACCGGGGTCCCGGACGAGTGTAATGGCGATTTCTTCCTGGCCTTCCACGCAACGTCCCACGTGCAGGCTGATCAGTACAGCGTTTTGCTGATCCTTGGACAGGGCCGCCCGCTGGGACGCCGTCATTGCCCGGTCATCGGAACGCGTGTACAGGGCGCGCCTGCCAGCGCTGAGCAGGACCTGGCCGATTCCCTGGGCGAGTACGAGCGTCAGGTCTTTTTCCCTGGTGTCGTCGCTACCGGTCACGCCCGGATCAATGCCACCATGCCCGGGGTCCAGAACGAAGGTGTCCACCTTGAAAGGCTCGGTAGGCCCGGCCGGTGTTTCCCTGTTCTCGGGTGGGGCACTGGTGACCGCCTGCGCGGAAGGGGTGGATGCCGGAGACGCCGGCGATCCAGGTTCCTGGGGCGCGGTGCTGGGCATGGCAGGGGGTTCAGTTCTGGAGTCCGCGGTCTCTTCAGGGGGTGAGGATGGCGGCGTAACCGGCGTGATTTCCGCCCGGGAAGTGGGCGGGGCCTGGGATTCCGCGTCCGGAAGGGGTGCGAGCAGTGACTCCGGAGACTCGGGCGTTTCCGGTTCTGGTTCCGGTGTCAGCGGCTGAACGGGTTCCGTCGATAGGGTGTCGGCCGGGGGAGCCAGCGGGGTAACCGACGCTGCTTCCCGGTCCGTCTGGGACCAGGCTTTGCCCGCCGTAACCAGGAATACCGTTACCAGGCAGGTGAAACGTACGTATACCCCTGTCCGACCCACAGGTTTTGGACCTCTTGATCGCGCCGGTGTTACTGGGCGCTTTTCTGCAGGTTGATGATACGCTGGCGCACGAAGATACTGTCCTTCGGGTCATGTATGCTACCCGATGGACGCGCGAAGGTCCAAATCAGGACACCTGCCAGAAAAAGTAGTAACGCCGCCAGTACGATCGCGCCCATGATGTCCCGTCGACTCACGACCGGTTCTCCGGGCCGGCACGGCCCGTGAACATCTTACTACTGTTTACGCTTGATGTGCACGGTTTCCACGACGTTCAGTTTGTTGTCGTAGGTGCCGATCTTGGCTTCCGGTTTGTCTCCCAGGCGGACCTGCCGCTGCATCTGGGCGACCTCGGCGTTGAGTTTTTCCAGGCAGGCCTGGCAGAGCCGCTTGCTCATGCTGATGGCCGGGGCACCGCAGCGGCCGCATTTCGGCTGATTCTCCGTGAGGTTGAGAATAGTCAGCGACCCGTCGGCCATCATCCGTTCGACCACGCCGAGCGAAACTTCGGCCCGCTCGGCGAGTGCTTCGGCGTTCAGGTTTGGATTTTCGTCCAGGACCGCCCGGACCTTATCCTGGTCCGCTTTTTCGTCCGCCTGGCAGGCCGGGCAGACTTGGACGTTGGATTTGTTGAACATTTTCTTGCATCGCGGACAACTGGCCAGCGGCATGACGCGTTCCTCCATGTGTCCCGGTTACCGGGAAGATGCTTTCGGGTCGATTTCCAGGTTGCCGATCACGTTTCCTTTCAGGATCATTCCGTTCGCGTCCCAGTTCAGGCCCACCACGAGGGTTTTGTAGGGTTTCCCCGCGGGAGACTTTGGAGCCGCATCCGGTTGGGGATAGGTAACCCGGATCCAGTCCCGGCCTGCCGCGGGGGCTTCCAGGCCCGAAGCGCCCCCGTCATGCCCGATCCGTTCCAGTCGGCATCCAGGCACGAAAACATACTGGTCTTCAATGCCTTCCTCCCGGAGCACGGCACCTTCGGGAGAGCGATCCAGAATCTCCCGGGCAAGCCGTTCCCGTTCCCGCTGTACCGGTTCACCAGCCCCCTGGGAACGTTGAACGTGATTGAGGCGGTCTCGAACCCATGACAGCATCGCGATGGCCGTTTCCCCGTCCCCAGCCATCAATGCTTCGGCGTATCGGAGAGCGGGGGTTTGGCCGGTCGGGTCGGAAGGGTCGGAATCCGTGGACGCGGACGAGATGAGAAGAGGCACACCGGGGGTGGTGGTTCCCGGCATCCAGAGGTCCGCCGGCGTGACCGGTGATCCCGTGCGAACGGGCAGGGACGGTTTCGGCGTGCCCGCCTGGGGAATGGACATGGCCAGGGTCTGTATCGTGGCCACGATGCCGACGCCCACGACAATACCGCCACCCGCAGCGAACAGGAATCGTCCGGCATGCAACAGCCCGGTTTTCACACGTGGTATCATTTTTTATCCAGCCATGCGTGGATTGCGGTCTTTTCGGATTAAATTGTAGCATTTTTTCATTAAATTTTCAAGGTTTTTATGGAAAAATTAAAGGGCCAGAAGAAAGGATGGTTCGGTTCAGGAAAGGTCGGTGGTTGCCGATAAGATTTTCAGCAGCGGCATAAAACGTGCTTTTTGGGTACAAGTACCAAATTGACATCCTGAAACCGGAAAGAATTGCCATGGGAACGCTTTTCAGTGCCCTGCATATCGGCAGAAATGGGCTGATGGTGGCCCAGGCCCAGTTGGACACGGCGGGCCATAACATTGCCAATATCAATACCGAGGGTTATTCCCGTCAGCGGGTGGACGTAACCACCTGGCAGCCGAATTACACGTATTATGGAGAACTGGGACGCGGTCCGAAAATCGCCGGGGTGGAACGGGTACGGGAGGAGTTTCTGGACAAGGTTTACCGGACCCAGATGGCCAGCTTGGGCCAGGTCAATGTGCAGGACCAGTTCTACGCCCGGCTCGAGGATATCTTTCAGGAACCCGGCAACCAGAGTTTCGGGGTGAGACTGAGCGCCTTCTTCGAGGCCCTTTCCGAATTTTCCAGCAATGTCGAGGACCCATCCGTCCGCGAATCGTTGCTGTCTGAAACGCGGGCCGTCTCCAACGCCCTCAACGAAACCGCCAGGCGTATCGAAGTGGTCCGGTCGAACGCCAACGAAGAAATCCGCAACATGGTTCCGGAAATCAACGCCCTGGCCCAGCGGATTGCCGAGACGAACGTTTCCATCCGACGGATTGAGGCGAACGGTGCCCGGGCGAATGACCTGCGGGACGAGAGGGACCGGTTGCTGGACCGGCTTTCCCGGCTGGTCCGGGTGACCTACCGTGAACGCGACACGGGGGAAGTCGAAGTGCTTCTGGGCGATGAGCAACTGGTGAACGGGGACCGGTGGCGAGCCCTGACCACCGTTGCGGATGACACGATTGATCCGGACCGGCCCGACCTGCTGCGGGTGCGCTGGGCTGACACCGGCCAGAACGCCCAGATCGTGGGGGGAGAACTCCGCGGCCTGTTGCTGATGAGAGATTACGTGGCCGCCGAGTACCGGGACCGGACCGACGAAATCGCGCGGGCCCTGATTGAAGCGGTGAACCAGGTACACAGCCAGGGCCGGGGATTGGCGCCGCTTTCCGGAACGGTGACTGGTGGCGTCCGCCGGGTAGATCCCTCGCTTCCCCTGGATGATCCGGCCAACCAGGTACCCTTTACGGTGAACAACGGATCGTTCACGGTGAACGTGTTCAACGCCGCGGGAAACCTGGCGGAAACGCTCACGATTCCCGTGACCGCGGGGACAACCTCCGCGCTGGACGTGGCCGCGGCCATCAACGGCATGACGAACCTGTCGGCCACGGTGGACGCGGATGGCCGGCTGGTGGTGACCGCGGCGGCAGGGTTCGGGTTCTCTTTCGCGAACGACACGTCTGGCGCCCTGGTGTCCCTTGGGATGAATGGCCTGTTTGAAGGCACGGACGCCGCGACCATTGGCCTTTCCGCTCATCTCGCCCAGCGGCTGGAATGGATTTCATCGGGTTACGGCACGGATTTTCGATTGACGGGGGACAACCGGGCCGCCCTGGCCATGCAGTCGTTGCGGTCGACGACCATCGCGGACGCGGGCCGCCAGACGCTCGAGGGGTATTACCAGGCGACCGTGGCCCGGCTGGGTATCCAGGCCAGGGACAACGCGGCATCCCTCCAGGTGGAACAAGGATTCGCCCAGGATTTTGATCGCCGTCGCGAGGAGGTTTCCGGGGTCAACATGGACGAAGAGGTGACGAACCTGATCGCGTACGAGCGGGCGTTTCAGGGTTCCGCCCGGATTATTTCAGTGGCCGATCGCCTGCTCGAGGTCCTGGTAAATCTCGGAGCGTGACGCCGTCAACACGTCACTCAGGATGTTCCTGCTTCACAACGGGCAAGGAATTCTCGCAGTTTTTCGGCCCGTAACCGGGCAAGTTCCAGCCGGGAAAGGAGCGTTTGACCGGCACGAGGCGCGAGGTGCGCGGCTTGAATCTCGATGAGCGCGCGATTGGCCATCGCGGGGGTGAGGCCCGGCGCGCGCAGGATGCCCAGGGCCGCTCCTAGGCGAATGCGGGAAAGCCAGTCCAGCGCTTCGCCGAAGCCAGCCAGGTGGGTTCCCCGTGCCAGGGCGACGGCGCGTCCGACCCAGTCCTGCAACCAGAGGCTGTTGCTCTTGAGCAGGGTAAGCCGGGTTTCCTCCTCCTGGGTGCGCCATTCCTGGACCGCGCGCTGGACCCGGTAGGCGATTTCCTCTTCGGACAGGCCCAGGGAGTGCTGGCTGATCACGGCATACAGGGCGCCAACGGACTGGTCCAGGGGCGCCGGGATGATCCCTTCCACTTCGGTCAGCAGGCACTGACCGGAGATGGATTCCACGGGAATGTAAGGTATGGCCATGAGTTGCTGGGGATCACCCTGGGCAGTGGCGGGCAGGGCAAGGTCCAGGCCACTGCCCGTAGCGGCACCGCATAGCACGACTTCCCGGTTCCGCGCCGCCGCGGCCTCGGCGTGGGGCATGCCGATGAGAGACAGGGCGGGCAGGTGCAGGATCGCGCAGACTTTGAGCCCCGTTCCGGTGCAGGTCAACCGGGTGGTGAGAAAGCCTTGCGTGTCATCGTAGGCGAAGTCGAGGGCGCTACCCAGGGTTTCTTCGATCGCGAGGACCTGCCGCAGCGCGCGTCCGGGATCGTTGCCCGGGGCCAGCGCCCGGATGGTAACGTGATCCAGCGCGTTGACCATGACAGCCCGGGTGCCCCCGCGATCGGTGAAGATCGCCCGTGGACCATGTCCATGCAGCAGTTCGCGGGCGGCCAGGTGACGTTCCGCCAGCAGGGCTCCCACCGGCGATTCGAGTTCCTTTTCCGTGAAGCCCAGGGTATCCCCCAGGGGAGCGAGCAATTGCACCGCGTCTTCCACCCGGCGGGTTACCTCCAGGCGTTCTTCCTGGCGGGCGGCCGGGGGAAAAGGCAGGTCGGGCAGGTTGCGGAAAAGGGTGCAAGCCGTCGAGATTTCAATCCAGTTGGCCGGCTCTGTTTCCGTGCCGCACCAGTCGGGAAGGGCTGCCGGCAACAGGTCTGTCACGTTCATGGCATCTCTTCTCCGCCGCCGGTTCGCAGTCCCGCTTCGAGTCGCCGGATTTCATCGCGCAGGACCGCGGCCTGTTCGTAGTCTTCCATCTTCAGCACGCTGCGCAGGAGGGCCCGCTTGTTCCGCAGCTCGGTGCGCAGTCGGGCGCGCGCGTCATCGCGGGCCCGCCCCCGTCCCTGGTGCCGGGTATCAGGCTGAAGGCGGTTCAGCATCTCCTCCACCGTGTCATGGAAGTGCCGGTAACATTCCGCGCATCCAACCGTTTTTTTCTCCATAATCACCGACAGCGCGGTATTGCAGGCCGGGCAGGTCTGTCGCGCGCGACGCTGGGGCGGGCGCGTTTCCATGCGCGCGCCGGGTTCGCGCAGGCGAGGCTTCACCTCGTTCAGCGTGAAGGCTTCCGGTCCCCCCTGAAGATACTTCGCCAGGCAGTCCACGCAGACATGCTGTTCGACCGCCCGCCCTTCCACCACCTCGATGTACCGGGCCGTCGCCGGTTTCTGATGGCATTTCTGACAAAGCATAACGATTCATCCTCGTTCCTAAACGTAAGTATATCCCGTGATGATTACCCGCGACTACCACGAGGGTTGCCGGGTTATCCGCGTTCCGCGTACAATAAGTATCCAGCCGGTCTCTGCCGGAGCGCGCGGCCGGGTTTATGGGGAAAATCGTGGCTCAGGGGATGGTATTCCGATTCCAGTGAGGATAGTAGCATGGCACCCAAAAACGTCATTGTCGCCCAGTCCGGTGGTCCCAGTCCCGTGATTAACAGTTCCCTGAGGGGCGTTGTCGAAACCTGCCGGATGTTTCCAGACACTTTCGGCACGGTGTACGCCGGGTGGCATGGTATCGAAGGGGTACTGAAGGAGGAACTGCTCGACCTGTCCGCCCAGGACGAGGAAGAGATTGCCCTGTTGCGGTACACGCCTGCCGCCGGGGCCATCGGGACCTGCCGTTATAAACTCAAGGAACACCAGCAGGAAGATTTCCAGCGGATCATCGACGTGTTCCGGGCCCATAATATCGGCTATTTCTTCTACAACGGCGGTAACGACTCGATGGATACCGCCAACAAGGTGGCGAGACTGGCGACAGAGCAGGGACTGGACCTGGTGGCCGTCGGCGTGCCAAAGACCATCGACAACGACGTGGGCGATTCGGAATTCAAACTGATCGACCACACCCCGGGTTACGGCAGCGTGGCCCGGTACTGGATGGGGCTGATCCAGAACGCCAACGAAGAAAACGCGGGATCCTGCCCCGCGGACCCCGTGCTCGTGATTCAGGCCATGGGCCGGAAGATCGGCTACATTCCGGCGGCCGCCCGGCTCGCGGACCCGAAACGGGAGATGCCCCTGCAGATCTACATGGTGGAATCAAAGGTGACGGCGGAGCAGATGTGCGACCTCGTGAACGACCAGTTGAAGCGGGACGGCCGGTGCATCGTGGTGGTGAGCGAGGGTTTCGACGTGGGAGACCTGGGCGACGCCCGGGACAGTTTTGGCCACACCACGTATGGCTCCACCAAGTTGACCGCGGCCCAGAAGGTGGTAAACCTGCTCAACGACCGGGGACTACCGGTGTCGGGCAAGGCCCGGGGCCAGGTTCCGGGAACCGATCAGCGCAGCACCTGCCTGTACGCGTCGGTGGTGGATCTCGACGAGGCGTACCGGGTTGGTCAGCAGGCGGTGGTGATCGCGAAGTCCGGAGAAAACGGCTGGATGGCGACCATTCTCCGGGAACCCGGCGTGATTTACAACGTTCGCTATGACAAGGCTCCCCTTGAACTGGTGGCCAATTCCGAGAGAACCTTTCCGGAAGCGTGGATCGCGCCCAACCGGATCGACGTGACCGATGAGTTCATCCGCTATGCCCGCCCGTTGATCGGAGAAGACTGGGCCAGTGTTCCGGTGGTGAACGGACGCCAGCGGTTCGCACGGTTCAGGCCGGTATTCGCCGAGCAAAAACTCGACCGGTACATTCCCCAGGCCACGCGTAAAGGATAAGCGATCCGGGATGGGATTCGTGGACGGTCTTATTTGTCGTCCGACTCGGGGAAAAGATCCTGGGCGTCGCGCGTGAGTTGCTTCAGCATCGACTGCAGGCGCTGTAGCCGCCGCCCGATTTCCGCTTCATCCGATTCCTTTTCGCGGCGCAGGGCGTCGAGTTCGCAGGCGAAGGCGTAGGCGGTCAACAGGGCGAAATGCAGGGTATTGACCACGTCCGCGCGCGCGGAGATCTCTTCGAATTTTTCCGTAACTTCCCGCGCGATACGGGCGGATGTTTCCGGATCCTGGTACACGGGCACCTCAAGGGTGACGTTACCCAGCCGCGCGCGCGTTGTGGGATCCACGGGCCGGATCATGTCAGTTCCGCTTTCCGGGAGAGATCGCGCGCCAGGGTAAGAATCTTCTGGACGCGTTCCCGGGCCTCCGCGACCTGTCGCTTGAGGTGTTCGTTTTCGGCCAGCACGCCCTGTAACCTCCGGTAGGTTTCCTCGTAGATGCCCGCCCGCCGCTCGGCATCCCAGAATTGTTTCAGGATCAACTTGCGGTTGGCTTCTTCCGCGACCTGTTTACGCGCGGCCTCGTCGAGGGCATCGCGCAACTGGGCGGCCAGTTGCTCCACCGCGTCGAACTGCTGTTCCAGAAGTGGATTCACGAGGTATGCCCCGCCACCGGGTTTCGGAAAATTACCGTAGCACGGCCTGGAATTTTCGTTCCAGGTGCCTGACGATTCGATCGAAGGCCTGCTGGGTGTCGGCGTCGGTCAGCGTGCGTTCAGGGGACTGGAACACGAGGCTGATGGCCACGCTTTTCTTGTCGGGCGGAACCTGCCTGCCCGTGTACACGTCGAACACGCGGGCATCCCGGAGCAGCGCGCCGCCTTTTTCCCGTACCGCGTCGAGCAAGTCTCCGGCAGGCGTGGTCCGGTCCACGAGCACGGCGAGATCCCGCGGACTGGGCGGAAACGCCGGCAGTTCCCGGAACTGGGCGGGACGCGACGGGGCGTCAAACAGCGCGCGCAGGTCTATCTCTGCCACGTAACAACCAAATGGCAGATCAAAGGCTTTGCCCACCCGGCTGGAGACCGCGCCGAGGTATCCGACGACCTGGTCGTTCAGCAGCACTTCCGCCGCCTGGCCCGACGTGAACAGCGGCCACGGGGTTTCCATGGGCCTGAACCGGGGCTCATGGCCTAACCAGCCTGCCAGCGTTTCCACGATGCCCTTCAGGTCGTACAGGTCATACGGGCGGGCGGGCGAGGCCCAATGCGGGGACGTGTTCCCCCCCAGGAGGATTCCCAGCGTGGGGGGTTCATCGGGCAGGGAGTCCGGCGTGACCGCGCCGTTTTCCGGTACCCGGAACACGGGTCCGAGTTCAAACACGGCTAGCCCCGTGGTTCCCCGGCGGGCGTTTCGTTCGGCTATGGACAGCAGGCCGGGTACCAGTGAGGTCCGCATGGCCGCGTGATTTTCCGTCAGTGGATTGCTGAGCGTCACCATGCGGGCGTAATCCGTGGGCAGGCCGGAGCGCTCCACCAGGGCTGGAGCACTGAAGGTCCACGAGAATACTTCGGTCAGGCCGCGGTCGGCCAGGAATCGGCGGACCCGCTCCTGCGGTTCGTCGTACGGCGCGAAGTTCATGGCGTTCGCGCGCACCGGGGGCAGGGTTTCAGGCAGCCGGTCATAACCGTAGAACCGGGCGAGTTCCTCGAGGAGGTCCGTTTCCATCGATACGTCGTGGATACGCCAGGAAGGTACCCGGAATGTGGTAGAGGTATCATCGCCGGATTCGGGCTCGAACCCCAGGCGACGCAACGTTTCCCTCTGGGTTTCGGGTGGGATGTCCACGCCCAGGAAGGACATGGCCCGGTGATGGCGCAAGGGGACGGAGACCGTTTGCGGCGGACAGGGTGCGGCATCCCACAGTCCCGCGGCCAGGATGCCTCCCGCCAACTGCAGCACAAGGTCTGCCGCGCGGTTTATCGCGTATTCGGCCATGTTCCAGTCCGCCCCCCGCTGGAAATGCTGGGCCGCTTCAGTGACGAGGCCGAGCGTCCGGGCCGTTCGTCGGATCAGCGACGGTTGGAAGACCGCGCTTTCCAGGAGGACGCGCGTGGTGGCGCCGGTCACCTCGCTGTCGGCCCCCCCCATCACGCCCGCGACGGCCTGGGGGTTTTCCGCGTCGGCGATTACCAGCATGTCCGGGGTGAGGGCGCGCTGTTCGCCGTCCAGGGTGGTAATCCGTTCACCCGCGCGGGCCCTGCGGACCACGATACGGTTTTCGGCCAGCCGATCGTAGTCAAAAGCATGCAGCGGGTGTCCCGTTTCCATGAGCACGTAATTGGTCACGTCCACCACGTTGTTGATGGGCCGCATCCCGGCGGCGGTCAGTCGGCGGGCCATCCACTCGGGCGACGGTCCCACCTTTACGCCTTCAATGACCCGGGCGATGTAGCGGGGACAGCCTTCGGGATCCTCGATGGTGACCGAGGTGAGTTCCCGAACCGGTTTCGGGCCCTCGGCGGGTGCTGCCGGTGGCAGGCGCAATTCCCGACCGAACCACGCGGCCAGTTCCCGGGCCACGCCGATCATGGAAGCCCAGTCGCCCCGGTTCGGCGTAACCTCAATTTCGAGGATCGCGTCGTCCAGTCCGAGGTACGTTCGGATGTCCTGGCCGATGGGCGCGTCTTCCGGCAGGATCAGCAGGCCCATGTGGTCTTCACCCATGCCGAGTTCCCTGGCGGAACACATCATGCCGAAGGATTCCACGCCACGCATTTTGCGTCGGCCGATTTCGAATCCGCCGGGCAGGGTCGCGCCGACCAGGGCAGTGGGTACCTTGTCTCCGGGTTTCATGTTGGTCGCGCCGCAGACGATCTGCAGCGGTTCTCCCTGGCCAACGTCCGTGCGGCAGACGGAGAGTTTGTCCGCATCGGGATGTCGTTCCACCGAGAGCACCTGTCCTACCACGACTTTGTCGATACCCTCACCGGGGCGGGTGACTTTCTCGATTTCCAGTCCGAGCAGGGTGAGCCGTTCGCACAACGCTTCCACCGTTTCCGGCAGGTCCACGTAGTCCCGTAACCAGTTCAGTGAGATCAGCATGGTCAGAATTGCTCCAGGAATCGCAGGTCGTTTTCATAGAGGTGCGCGATGGCGTTGATTCCGTGACGCACCATCGCGATCCGATCCACGCCCATGCCGAAGGCAAAGCCCGAATACTGCTGGTAATCGTAGCCGACAGCCTCGAACACCTTCGGATGGACCATGCCGCAGCCCAGCATCTCCAGCCACCGGGTCTTCATGCCACCGCCTTCCCGGTCCGGGGCGGTCCAGAGGATATCCATTTCCGCCGAGGGCTCGGTAAAGGGGAAGAAATGAGGCCGGAACCGGACCTGGGTCTTCGGTCCGAAATATTCGCGGACGAAGTGGGTCAGGGTGCCTTTCAGGTCGGCGAAGGTAACGTCCCGGTCGACCAGCAGGCCCTCGATCTGGAAGAACATGGGGCTGTGGGTCGCGTCCCAGTCCACGCGGTACACCCGGCCCGGGGCCACGATGGCCACGGGAGGACGGGTCCGCTCCATCACGCGGATCTGGACCGGGGAAGTCTGGGTCCGCAATACCACGCCCGGGGTGACGTAAAACGTGTCGTGAGAATCCCGGGCAGGGTGATCCGACGGCGTGTTCAGGGCGTCGAAGTTGTAGTACTCGGTCTCCACGTCCGGACCCCACGCGACCTTGAACCCCATACCCCGGAACACGTCGACCACCTCGCGGGCGGTCCGGGCGATCAAGTGGGTCCGTCCGGCGGGAAGGGTCCGGCCCGGAAGCGTCCAGTCAAAGAAGATATCCCTGGCCCGCCGCGCTTCCTCCTGTTCCTCGAGTTCCGCCTTGCGGCGGTCGATCGCTTCGGTGAGTATTTCCTTGACGCGGTTGGCTACCTTGCCGACTTCGGGACGTTCCTCGGCGGGCAGGCCGGCAAGGCCCCGCAGGATTTCAGTCAGTTCTCCCTTGCGGCCCAGCAGTGATACCCGCAACGCCTCCAGTTGCCGCGGATCGTCGCAACGTCCGGCTGCTTCCAGTCCCCGCTGTTCGAGGGCTTCCAGTTTTTCGATCAGAGAAGTGGTCATGGTTCCATCCGTTATGTTCGGGCGGAGTCACGGGCTCGCCCGTTTATTTCACGTCAGGCCAGATTCCGTGGAATCGTTTCGAAAAGGGCCCGACCGATCCGCACCATGGTACTGCCTTCTTCAACGGCGATTTCGAAATCATCACTCATGCCCATCGAGCGTTCCCGCAACCCGTTGGCCTCGGCCAGGTCCCGCAGGGTCCGGAACACGCGCCGCAATACCGTTTCCTCCGCCCCCCACGGGGCCATGGTCATCAGCCCGTCCACCCGCAGACGGTCCAGCGGTCGGATGGCCCGGAGGGCTCCCTCCAATTCCAGGGGCGCGAAACCGTGTTTGGAAATCTCTCCCGACACGTTGACCTCAACAAGGACCGGTACCGACCGATCCAGTTCCTCGCATCGCCGCTGCAGCGTTTCGGCCGCCGCGATCCGGTCGATGGCGTCAAAGGCATCGAACCATCGCAGGGCCTCCGCGGTTTTCCGTCGTTGCAGGGGGCCGATGAGCCGCCAGGTGATGCCCTGCGGGGCTTCCGGTACCACGATCGCGCCCCGTTCGACCCGGTTTTCGGCCATGTCCCGGACGCCCGTGGCCCATAGTTCCCGGATTTCCGCCGGCCCCACGCTCTTGGTGACCGCCACCAGCCGGACGGCTTCGCCATTGCGTCCCGCCCGCGCCGCGGCCTGGTGAATCCGTTCCCGTATCCGGGCTACATTGGCGGCAATGTCCGACATGAGCAGTGTATACCCCAACCGACCAGCGGACTTTTGGGAATTCTCCTTGCGACGGGGAAACCGCAGAAATCATAGTCCTATCTGGCCTTCCACTGCAAATGCTTAGTGTAAAACATAATTATGTTTTTTATTTACCATACATGTACATTGAAAAAAAGATTCATTCAAGTGGTATCATTTGAAAAAACCAATGGGGGAACGCAGATGTTTACACGAATCGCGCGCGTGGTAATGGGGGTCTGTCTGTTCGCGTTACCGGGGTTCGCCGGGGAGGAGGCCATGATTTACCCGACGCTTCCGGGAACCACCCTGCGGGATTACTCCAAACCAGGCATACGGGTGGAACGGGACAGCCTGGGCAATGAATACGCTTATCCGACCCTGCCCGGAAGCAGTCTGCGGGATTATTCCCAGCCAGGAACCCGGGTGGAACGAGATTATTCCGGTAACGCCGTGATTCAACCGACCCTTCCCGGGAGTAGTCTTCGGGACTATTCGAGACCCGGGGTCAAGGTGGAACGGGACAGCTTGGGCAATGAATACGCTTATCCGACCCTGCCCGGAAGCAGCCTGCGGGATTATTCCCAGCCAGGAACCCGGGTGGAACGAGATTATTCCGGTAACGCCGTAATTCAACCGACCCTTCCCGGGAGTAGTCTTCGGGACTATTCGAAACCCGGGGTCAAGGTGGAACGGGACAGCCAGGGCAATGAATACGCTTATCCGACCCTGCCTGGTTCCAACCTGCGGGATTATTCACAACCGGGTATTAAAGTTGAGCGGAATGCCACGCGGGATGACTCCATATCCCGCCCCTTTTCCGATGTGGGACTTCAAAATCCCCTGGATCCCCGAAGCAGGTCGGGAAGCGGTTCCACCGATGAGGATCCATCGCAAAGGCCGCTTTCAGGATGGAACGGATCATACGGGGTACTGCCGGATTCCAATCTGAACCTTGACGTAAGGCGAAGGAGTGAGAACAAATTCGAGGTGCACGATCGGGAGACGGGTAACTCTTACGAGGTCACAACCCGTGGAAACCGGGCGGAAGTGTATGACGTGAATTCCGGCCAGTATCTGAACCTTGACGTAAGGCGAAGGAGTGAGAACAAGATCGAGGTGCACGATCGGGAGACGGGCGACTTTTACGAGGTTACAATACGTGGAAACCGGGCGGACGTGTATGACGTGAATTCCGGCCAGTCTTATTCCGTACCCCTGCCCCAAAACTACCGTTAGCAAGATCAGGACGCGGGCAGTCGTTCAATCGTCGGCAAAGCCGGCTGCCAGGGTTTCCAGCCGGTTCAGTTCCTGGTGGTATTCTTCCAGGATGAGATGGTTCCAGCCGTCATGGAGAACGGCATACACGGCCCGGTAGTACCAGAGAGTTCCGCCGCGGCCACCGCGGAAATGATCCCACAGGGCAGCCCCCTCGGTCTGCAGGCCACGGATTATCGCCCGCATGTTATGGATTTTATCGGCGGCGGCGATGAGTCGCGTTTCCGGTGGGACGGCACGCAGGGCGCGCAGGTAGTTCTCTTTCCGTTCGCGCCAGGGCGGTTTGGGAGATTCCAGGGTATCGCTGAGGGCGGCGACATGATTGGCAACGGCGTTACCGAATTCCGATCGGATCCGTTCGAGCGTTTCGTGTCCACCCTGGTCCTCCACGGCATCGTGCAGGAGGGCGGCGATGATAGCGTCCTCCGATCCGCCATGCTCCGCCACCATGGCCGCTACCGCCCACAGGTGCGCGCAGTACGGGATATTGCCCGGACCCTTTCGGCGTTGCCCGGCGTGGAGACGCATGGCCCAGGTTGTCGCGTGAATCAGCCGTTCCAAGGGTTCAGTTCCGCGCGGCCCCGGAATTGTCCCGTTGCCGGAGCAGGGCAATGAGGGATTCCGGATCGTCGGTCTGGATGCCATCCACCCCCATGGCCAGCAGGGCAGGCCAGGAATCCGGACCACCGTCATCCACGAAGACCATTACGCCCGCCGCGTGACAGGCCGCTACCATTTCGGGGGTGACTGTTTTCGCGTCCGTGGCGATGACCGGCGGTGGATTATCTTTCAGCAACCGGTCCAGGCCTCTGGGCGAGAGTGGGTCGGGCATGGGGTGGCACTCCGGGCAGCAGTCTCTTAATGCCCGTAACGGTCCGGGCCCGGCATACCACACGCAGCGCTTTTCCAGGTCATGTCGACGCAGCGCTTCCGCCACCACGCAGGGATCCGCCGCCTTGAGATCGATGTATATACCGATTTTGCCTTCGCACAGCGCCAGGATTTCTTCGAGTTCGGGAATCCGCTCGGTTTTCCATTCCGGCCCGACGCGGCTGCCAATATCCAGGGTTTTCAACTGCTCGAGGGTGAGAGCCGAAACCGGTCCCTTGGCGTCCTGGGTATAGGCGTCCACGGTGGCGTTGTGCGCGCTGACGATATGGCCGTCGGCGGTAGTCCGCAGATCGACCTCAACGAAGTCACATCCCAACTCGATGGCCCGGCGGTACGCGGCAAGGGTATTTTCTGGGATATCACGATGGGACCCGCGATGCGCGATAACGTACACGCCGCCCTGCCGGGGGGCGGGCAGGGGAGATGATACGTTTTTCGTCTGACCGGCGAGCGTTCCGGACGGGGCATCCGCCCACGTGACCAGTCCCAGGGTTGCCACGCAAAGTATCGGCAACAGGTAAATTACTCGGGGGGTCATTTTGCGGTTTGCTCCCGGATGAGTTGCAGGAATTCGTGCCGGGTTATGGGATCGTCATGAAAGCTGCCCAGCACGGACGAGGTCGTCATAACCGAGTTCTGCTTTTCCACTCCCCGCATCATCATGCACAGGTGGCGGCACTCCAGCACCACGCCCACGCCTTCGGCCTGGGTATGATCCATGATGGCCCGGGCGATCTGGGCCGTCAGCCGCTCCTGGATCTGCAGCCTGCGGGCGTAAAAATCGACGATCCGGGCCAGCTTGCTCAGGCCGATTACCTTTTTCCGGGCGATGTACCCGACATGCGCCTTGCCGAAGAAAGGCAGGATATGGTGTTCGCACAGGCTGTAGAGCTCGATATCCCGGCAAATGATCATGTTGTTGGACTCGGACTGGAAAATGGCGTTGTTGATGATATGGTCCAGGTTTTTCGTGTAGCCCGAGGTGAGGAACTGCAAGGCCCGCGCGTACCGTTCCGGTGTTTTTCGTAATCCTTCGCGGTCCGGGTCTTCCCCGATTTCGATAAGTAACTGGCGGACCAGGTCACTGACTCGTTCCAGGTTCATGGGTAATTATCTCCTCGATGGTTCGCGTGAGGGGAACATCCACAGGGTACGCTTTCAGTGCGGCACAATCAAACCGGTTCGAAAGTAAACCAATGCCTGGTAATGTATATTCTGGATCGATGCTGAGTACCGCCGCGGCCAGAAACGGTCGCTCCAGCAGGTCTGGATCGGGCAGCCGCAGTCCGGATTCGTTCAAAATGATACCGCCCCAGTCAAGCAGGTCCAGGTCGACCGTCCGCGCGGCGTAGGCATCCTCTCCGCGGACTCGGCCGCATTCAGCCTCGATGACCCGCAACACGTCGAACTTGAGCGCGCGGGGTTGAAGCTCCGACTGGCAACGGAGCACGCCGTTTCGGTAATCGGGCTGGCCGCTCCGCCGCAGGGGCGGCGTGATAAAAAAGGGCGAGGTGGCCTCTACCCGCGCGAAATCCCCCAGGCGGCGTACCGCGATGGGTAACCAGCGAAGCGGGTCGATATTACCCGATACGGCAATGAGACAGGAGGTCATGGCGTGTGCTCACGGCGCGCCTGCCGTCCGGCTCCGCGAAATTTCCACCGCGACGCTGCGGGCAAAGCGGAGCGCGCCTGGCTTGTCAATCGTTACATCCACCCGTTCCACGCCGTCGAAGGCCAGGCAGCAGTCCGCGACCGCCTGCGCCAGCCGTTCGACGAGGTAAAACGCGCTGTTTTCCACGAGGGCTACCACGGCCTTTTTCACCCGCTTGTAATCGATGGTGTCGGCGATGTCATCAGACTGGCAGGCCTTGGACAGGTCGGCGTGCAGGGTAATGTTGAGGATGACATCCTGGAGGTTTTCCCGTTCTTCGGGGTATATACCCACGACGCACCGCAACATGAGATCCCGGATGTGTACCCGGTCCAGGGAGCGGTCGGCGGCGAGATCACTCATACACGTGTCCTTTCATGTGGCGTCCACCGTCGATGTAAAGGGTCTGACCTGTCACGAACCGGGCCCGTACCAGGTAAAGTACCGCGTCCACCACGTCTTCGGGTCCGCCCCAGGTCAGCAGCGGCGTGGAAGGCGCCAGCGCGGCAAGGTAGGATTCATCCTTCCCTTCAGGGGGGAGCACCAGGCCAGGGGCGACCGCGTTGACCCGGATGCGGGGCGCGAATTCCAGGGCCATGATCCGCGTCAGCGTGGCGAGCAGGCGTTTACTCAGGTGATACGGAACGTGAGTATGATCGTAATCGAGAGCCCGGGTATCGAGCAGGTTGATGATGACGCCGTCGTCGCAGGTCTCAGCCATGGCCCGGCTGGCTTCAAGGGGCGCGAAGGTATTGACCCGCAAGTTCCGCTCGATGTCATCCAGGGTCGTCGTGGCGAAGGTCTGCTCGTGAAAAATACTGGCGTTATTGATGAGGATACTGACCGGGCCCATGGCTTCCGACACGCGCCGCATCAGCTCTCGGGCGGAAGCGGGCCGATCGAAATCCGCCTTAAAAATTTCACAGCATCCGCCGGAGTCCCGAACGGCCCGGGCGACCTCTTCCGCGGCCTGGGACGAAGTGGCGTGGTGAATGGCCACGCGCGCGCCCTGTCGCGCCAGGTTTAACGCGATGGCCCGGCCAAGACGCTTTGCCGCTCCCGTCACAAGAGCCACGCGTCCGGTAAGGGACCAGCGATGATCCGCCATATTTTCAAGGTGTTCGGGAAGCATGATTTCGCGTTTCCTGGTGACTTTCCTCCCACTTTGGTTCAATCTCCACGAAGCGGGTGCGTACGCCCCGGCGGATTTTTAAAACCATCCGGGGATTCTGGGCTGTTTTCGCGGCTGCGACCCGGGTTTCGTAGTCGGACACGTTATTAATGGCAACGCCGTCAATTTCCATGATCAGGTCGCCGGCGCGTAGTCCGCCAAGGTCAGCCCATCCCCCGCTGGTGACCATTTCCGTGACCACGCCGGTAAACTGGTCCTCCAGTTTACGCGTGGCACGATCCCGGAAGGCCATGTCCCGGACAACCAGTTCCAGGGCATCATCGCGGAAACGTTTCATTTCCCGCTCGGAAGGAGGGGCCGGTTCCAGGGTTACCGGGATTACCCGGGCTTCACCGTCGCGCAGGATCCGCAGGGACACGCTGGCGTCCGGCGCGTACTGGCGAATCAGCACGGCGAGTTCTTCGGCCTCTTCCTGGCGGGAGGCGGTAAGGGGCATCTCGTCCACGGCCACGATCAGGTCCCCGGTTTTCAATCCCGCCCGGTCTCCGGGGCCTCCCTTCAGGACATTGGTGATCCGGAAACCACGCAGGTCGGGGTTGCCGAGCATCCGCGCGATTTCCCGGGTAATGACCTGCGTGTCCACCGCCAGCCAGGGCTTACGGGCTTCCGCGGCCGGGGCCACGATCGACGGTTTTCCCAGGGAGACGACCGTAACCAGCCGCTCGTTACGCCGCTCAAAGGTCACGAGCACGGGCACGCGGTTTTCCGTGGCGTTTTCCAGCAGGGTATTCGTCGCCTGGCGCAGGGCCTCGATGTTCGGAATGGGTGTATCGCCGACGGCCACGATGACGTCGTCGGGCTGCAGTCCCGGCTTGGCCTCTGCCGCGGGCCCCCCCGTGCGCGTGGAGGTGACAAGAACGCCGTCCGTGGTATCCCGATTCATTTCCCTGGCTTTCAGGAAGGACAGGTCGCGTCCCGTGATGCCCCACGCGGTCAGTTCTTTCTCCCGGGGTTCATAGGGTTCCCGGATCGTGGGGGTCACCTCGAGTGTCAACGCATTGCCTTCGCGCCGAACTACGGCCTTCACGGGTTTTCCGGGTGTGAGGGCAGCTTCGTGGCGTTTGAACTCGGGAATCTGCACGTCGAACTGGATATCCACGGGCTGCCCGTCCAGGGACAGCAGCAGGTCTCCGGGTCGGAATCCTGCCTGGTCCGCGGGGCCGCCGGATATTACCCCGGCCACCAGGGCCCCCGTTGTGTCGGGATCGGATTTCAGGCGTTCCTGGATGTCAAGTCCCAGCCATGCCCGGGTTACCGAGCCGTCCTTGAGCAGGGCCTCCGCCACCTGGCGGACCAGGGAGGATGGAATGGCTCCGCCGAGTCCCAGTTGAATCTCGTTGATGCCGATCACCTCGCCAGCCAGGTTGACCAGCGCCCCCCCGGAGTTTCCCGGAAAAATTTCCGCGTCATGCCCGATCCAGACCACCAGTTCCCCCGGGTCTTCACCTTCCTGGCGCAGCCGGCCGGCCATGAAGAACGGCAGGGTCATGCGGGGATTGCTGACGATACCCGCCGTGACGGACTGCGATAGGGCCAGTGGACTGCCCATGGCCAGCACGCGGTCTCCCGTGCGGATGGCGTCGGAATCCCCGAAAGGCGCCACGGGAAAACTCCGCGGCGCCGTGTCGGGCGGCGTGATGATCCGGATCACCGCGATATCGCTTAACGGGTCGGACCCCACCAGTTCCGCGTCGTACTCTTCCCGGTTCCAGAAGGTGACCCGCAGATGCCGGGCGCGCCCCGCCACGTGGTGATTCGTGACAATGGCCCCGTCCTCGCGGATGACCACGCCGCTGCCAAAACCGCGGGATTTCTGTTCACGGCCGTCGCTGTAATCCGTTTCCACCACGCTGATCCGCACCAGGGCCGGTCCGATCCGGTCTACCACCCGCCGGATCTGCTCCACTTCCGAGTCGGGCAGGGCGGCAATGGATTCATGCGGGGGCGTTTC
This sequence comes from Candidatus Hydrogenedentota bacterium, assembly GCA_018056705.1. Taxonomy (GTDB): domain Bacteria; phylum Hydrogenedentota; class Hydrogenedentia; order Hydrogenedentales; family CAITNO01; genus JAGPFE01. The sequence continues at coordinate 49,163 of JAGPFE010000007.1, forward strand.
GAGGGGGGACGGCGGAGCGTCCGCCACGGCGACCATCGCGGCCGCGACGCAGACAAGAAACAGCAGGCGGATCCAAGTTCCCATGACAGGGCCTTTCTGGTTTCAGGCGGCTGGTGAATCGGTTGCCCGGCGGACCCGTGGTCCTTTCGGGGTGTCTTCGATGATCCATCCCTCGGCCTGCAGGGCGTCGCGGATGCGGTCGGCCTCGGCAAAGTCCCGGCGGCGGCGGGCCTCCTGGCGCTGGTTGACCCGTTCGAGCACTTCCGGGGGCACCTCTTCCCGGGCCAGCGGGGGAAACAGTCCGGTGGCGCGGTGCAGGTCGTCCAGGAGGGACTGGGCGGCGGCCGCGCCGGTCGCGCCGATTTTACCGTCGTCCAGCAGGCGGTTGACGTCGCGGATAAAGTTGAACACGGCGGCAAGTGCCGCGGAGATGTTCAGGTCGTCGTCCATGGCTGCTTCGAATTCCGCCCGGCACCGGGCGAGTTCTTCTTCTCCGCCCCCACCGGGGGCGACGCGTTCGGCGAGGCGCGTCCGGAAATCCTGGATCCGGCGCAGGGCCTGGGCCGCGGCGTCCACCGCCTCGAAGGTGAAATTGTTGGGCTGGCGATAGTGCGTGGTGGCCAGTACCCACCGGATGGCCCGGGGCGACATGCCTTTGTCCAGCAGGTCCCGAAGCGTGAAGAAATTGCCCAGGGACTTGGACATTTTTCGGCCGTCAACCATGAGGTGGGCGCAATGCAACCAGTAATTCACGAAGGGTTGACCCGTGCAGCAGACGGACTGCGCGATTTCGTTTTCGTGGTGGGGGAAGATGTTGTCCACGCCGCCGCAGTGGATATCGAAGTGGGGGCCAAGGTATTTCATGCTCATGGCGGAGCACTCGATGTGCCACCCGGGACGTCCCCGTCCCAGTTCGGTATCCCAGTACACGTCGCCGTCCTCGGGGGTCCAGGCTTTCCAGAGGGCGAAGTCGCGGGCCTCTTCCGAATCGTACTCATCGGTATCGACCCGGCCGCTCGCGCCCGCCTTGAGGCCTTCCGGATCAATGTGGGCAAGCCTGCCATATTCCGGGAACGTACTGATGCGAAAATAGATACTGCCTTCGTGTTCGTACGTGTGGCCGCGGTCCCGCAGGATCTTGATCATCTCCACCATTTCCGGGATGTGATCCGTGGCGGCGGGATAGACGTGAGCGGGCAGGATATCAAGGGTCTGGATGTCCGCGAAAAAAGCCCTGGCGTAAAAATCGGTGATTTCCTTCAGGGGGCGACCCGTTTCCCGGCACATGCGGATCAGCTTGTCTTCCACGTCGGTCAGGTTCATCACGTGGCGCACTTCAAACCCCCGGTACTCGAGGTAACGGCGAAGCAGGTCCTCGAAGACATAGGCCCGGAAATTGCCAATGTGCGCGAAGTTATAAATGGTCGGGCCGCAGGTGTACAGGCGTACCTTGCCGGGCTCGATGGGCGCGAAATCCTGGAGGGATCGGGTCAGGGTATTCCAGAATCTGATACTCATCCGTAAACCTTTCCACGCGCGCGGTGCGCGGATCGGGCGCGTGCTCCGCGCGGGGCTTCGTGATCGAAAAACAAAGCGCTATTCCCCGTCCGCGAACGGGGCGGCAAACCGCTACATGGGAAGATACCGCCCCGCTCACCCGTGACGACTTATATTGTACACCGCGCGTTGAGTGGAATCTGAATGATAACGGGAACCTGGGGGTGGGATGAGATAAACCCAGGGGTTTAACCCGATTTACGGCCCATGTAGACCAGGCTCGGCGGCATGTTTTTCCAGACGGGTCCCACGCGTTCGATCTTGCCGAAACGGGCGGGCAGTTTTCCTTCGAAGAAGCGTTTTCCAGATGGAATGTACGGACTCATGGCGTAGGCGAAGGTAACGAACCGTCCGCCGGGGGCTAGCGCGTCCCAGGCCGCCTGTAACAGGCGATCCTGCAGGTCATCTTCGAAGCGCGTCCAGGGAAGGCTGGACACGATGGTATCGCAGTGTTCGTGACCTGCTTCCCGCAGGTGTTTGACCACGTTTTCGGCGGAATCCTGGATGATCAGGGCTTCCGGACAACGTTTTTTCGCCGCGGCGGCCAGGGTGGGGTTGATCTCCAGGGACATGAAGAAGGCGTCTGGGCGCTTTTTTTGCAGGATGACCTCGGTGAACACGCCGTCACCCGATCCGAATTCAACGATCACGCCGGCCTTGCTGACTTCGGCAAGATCCGTCACCGCGTGGGCGAGTTCCCGGCTGCTGGGAGCAAAGGCGCCCGTGGTCTTGTTGTGCGCGATGACCTCTTTCATGAAAGTGAGCCACGGCATGACTGAACCTCCAACATGCTCCGCCCGTGGAAGGTACATTCTGGCATATCCGCACTTTCTCCGGCAAGTTCGCTTCAGCAGGTTTGCGGACGTAGCCAGTGAACGCGCCTGGCCGTGAGCACCCGTCAAACCGGAGCTGAGACGCCAGCGCGCTCCGCGAGCCTGAACCGGAGTTTGTCCGCGACGGTTTCCAGCGTCGCATGGTGGATGATTTCGCCGTCAATGGTAACCGTGGGTCCCGCGTCGCAGTGTTCCATGCAGCAGGTGGCCTCCACGCGGACCTGGCGGAGCAGACCACTTGTTCCCAGGTAGTCCATGAGTTCTCCGAGCAGGCGGCGGCTTCCATTCAGGTGACAGGCCGTGCCCAGGCAGACCGTGACGCGCGCCAGGGGATCCGCCGCGTCAACAATCGGCGCGGTAATCTCCCAGTGCCGTTTTCGGGGCGCGTAATGGGTGTGAAGCAGTTCCCGGCCGATGACGTGGTAGCGGTTGCCCACCAGTTCCCGGTAGAACCGGTCGACCTCCGGGTTGTCCTGGGGACGGTGGAAATCCAGGAAGGTGTCCAGGTCGCGCAGGCCCTGGGCGCGCTGCTCGTCTCCGGCGGACGCCGTAGACGCGGGTTGCCCCGCTCCATTGACGCAGCCACCGGGACAGGCCATGATCTCCACGAGGTCCCACCGCGCGTCTCCCGTCCGGACCAGTTCCGCGATCCGCCGGGCCTGGCCCAGGGTATGCACAACCGCTACCCGTAAGCGCCGGTGTCCCACCCGGAACTCCGCTTCCCGGAACGGGCCATTTTCTCGCAAGGCGGCGAAGGCGGCCCGGTTCGCCTGTTCGTTAGGTTCCCGGTCGGCATCCAGGCAACGCAGGACGGCCTCGGCAACGCCGCCGGACGAACCGAAAATCAACCCCGCTCCCGTTTTGAAACCCATGGGCAGGTCGAAGGATCCGGGTTCCAGCCTTTCGATTGATAGGCCTGCCCCCCGGATCATGTCGGCCAGTTCTTCGGTTGTGATGACGTGGTCCACGTCCGGCTGGCCGTTACGACGGTATTTTTCCAGCCGGGCCTCTTCTTTTTTGGCGGTACAAGGCATGATCGAAACGACCACCAGTTGGCGGTGATCCCGCGTGGCGGGGTCCTCGTAGTACCGTCGGGCCACCGCCCCGAACATCTGTTGCGGTGAACGGCAGGAGGACAGGAGCGGCAACAGTTCAGGATAGTACTGCTCGGCAAAACGTACCCACGCCGGGCAGCACGAAGTGAACATCGGCAGAGACCCGCCGTGGTCCAGCCGATGTAACAGTTCGCGGGATTCTTCGAGCGCGGTCATGTCCGCCGCGAAGGCCGTGTCGAACACCCGGTCGCAACCGATGTGCCGCAGGGCGGAAACGATTCGCCACGTCATGGTAGGGCCCGGCTTGAGGTGAAACCGCTCGCCGAGGGCCACGCGAACAGCAGGCGCGATCTGCGCGATGACAAAGGTACGCGGATCGTTCAGGGCGCGCCACACGGCGTCGGTTTGCGGGCGCGGGGTCAGGGCCCCGGTGGGACATACCCGCGCGCACTGGCCGCAGTACACGCATTCGCTTGCGGCGAGATCCCGACCGAAAGCGGGCGTTACGCGACTGTTCACGCCCCGGAACGCGATGTCGATAGCCCCGATTCCCTGGATTTCCTGGCAGGCTTTCACGCAGTCTCCACACAGGATGCAGCGATTCGGGTTACGGACCAGCGCGTGATTGGACAGGTCCAGGGGCTGGGGTTCCATGACACGGTGATAGCGGACCCGGTCTATGCCGAGGCGGCGGGCCAGTTCCTGCAGCCGGCAGGCCCCGGTCCGGGGACAGGTGGGACAGTTCATGTCGTGGTTGGCCAGTAGCAGTTCGAGGGCCACTTTTCGCACGGCCCTTACGGCGTCGGTGTTGGTTTTCACGACAAGTCCCGGTTCGGGAGCCAGCGTGCAGGACGCGGTGATGCCCCGGCCGGGGATTTCCACCATGCACAGGCGGCACGCGCCATGGGCGCTCAGTTCCGAGTGGTAGCAGAAGGAGGGGATGTCGATGCCCGCTTTCCGAGCGATCTCGAGCACGCTGCGTTCCGTGTCGAAGGGGATGAGTCGTCCGTCGATTTCAATCTGCTTCAAACCCGAATTGACAGGTTGATTCATGGCGATACTCCTTAACAGTGAATGGCCTGGCGTCGGCAGGCGGTCAGGCACGCGCCGCAGCGGATGCAGGTGTCCCGGTCGATGACATGGGGGCTTTTCCGTTCCCCCCGGATCGCGCCGACCGGGCATTGCCGGACGCACAGCCCGCAGCCATTGCAGACCTTGGGATCGATTTTCGGCACCCGCAGGGCCGGGCACCCATCAGCGAGACATCGTTTTTCCCGGATATGCGCGAGATATTCTTCGCGGAAATACCGCAGGGTGGACAGCACGGGGTTCGGCGCGGTTTTTCCCAGTCCGCACAGGGATCCCACGCGGACAGCCTGGGCGGTCTCCTCGAGGATTTCCAGGGTTTCTTCGGTGCCCCGGCCTTCGGTAATATCCTCCAGCAGGGCCAGCATCTGCCGGGTGCCTTCGCGGCACAGCACGCACTTGCCGCAGGACTCGTTCCGGGTGAACTCCATGAAGAACCGGGCCATCTGCACCATGCAGGTGTCATGGTTCATGACGACCAGCCCGCCAGAGCCTACCATCGCGCCAACGCCTTGCAGGGAATCGAAATCCAGGGGCAGATCAAGGTGTTCCGAAGTCAGGCAACCACCCGATGGTCCGCCGATCTGTACCGCCTTGAATCCCCGCGGGTCGGGGTTTCCCTCATGGTCCAGCACCCCTCCACCAATCTCGAGCACGATTTCCCGTAACGTGGTACCGAAAGGCGCCTCGATCAGTCCCGTGTTGGCCACGTGACCGGTCAGCGCGAAAGTCTTGGTGCCCGGAGAATGATCCGTGCCCATTCGCCGGAACCATTCGGGACCCTTGCGGAGAATGATGGGCACCGTGGCCAGGGTTTCCACGTTGTTGATAATGGTGGGTTTTCCCCACAGGCCGGATTGCGCGGGAAAAGGTGGCTTGGGCATGGGTACGCCGCGGCGTCCTTCGATCGAGGCGATCAGCGCGGTTTCTTCGCCGCACACGAAGGCCCCCGCGCCTTCCATGATTTCGATGTCGAAATCGAAATCCGAATCGAACAGGTTTCTCCCGAGAATCCCCAGGGCCCGGGCGTCCTCGATGGCCTTGCCAAGCCGCCGCACGGCGAGGGGATACTCCATCCGCACGTAAATGAATCCCCGGCACGCGCAGGTGGCGCGCCCGGCAATGAGCAGGCCCTCCAGTACGCTGTGAGGATTTCCCTCCATGATGCTGCGGTCCATGAACGCCCCGGGATCGCCCTCGTCCCCGTTGCAGATGACATATTTCTGTTCCCCCGGCTGGGCGAGGGCCGCGGCCCATTTACGACCGGTCGGGTATCCGCCCCCACCGCGTCCCCGCAGCCCCGACCGGGTTACCAGGTCGCAGATATCCGCCGGCTCCATTTCCAGCATGGCGGTCCGTGCCATGTGGTATCCGCCCCGGGCGATGTATTCCCGGATGTCCTCCGGGTCGATTTCGCCACAATATCCCAGCAGCACCCGGCGTTGACGTTGGTAGAAGGGAATGTCCACGGGACCCCGGTGGCGCTCCCCCGTGGCGGGATGCCGGTACAGCAGGTGTTCCACCACGCCGCCCCGCACCAGGGTTTCGCGGATGATGTCTTCGGCGTCATCCGGGCGCACCTTGCAATAGAGGATGCCATCCGGTTGAATGGTGACCAGCGGGCCCATCTGGCAGAAGCCCTGGCAGCCGCTTCTGGAGAGAAAGATGCCGGGGTGTTCCGGATCGTCGTCGAGCCGCGTCGCGATATCGAGGTTTGCGTGCCGGGCCGCGTCGACCAGTGCCCGGTACACGGCTTCCGCGCCGCTGGCCAGGCATCCGGTACCACTGCAGACGATGATCCGCCGGTTAAACCGGGCCAGGCGATCACGATACTGGTCAGCCAGTTCTTCGAGGGGACATGACACGTTGGTCATTGCCAGGGATTGGGTACGCATGACTTTATTCCTCTTGTCCGGTTATCCGCGAGGGCTGTTCCGCCGGACTGTCCTGGGCGGCCCGCTCCGCGGCCAGGATATCGTCGATCAGTTTCACGCAGGCTTCCGGGGTCATCTGACCATGGGGCGTGCCGTCCACCACGATCACGGGGGCGAGTCCGCAGGCCCCCAGGCAGGAGACGGTTTCCAGGCTGAAGGACAGGTCCTCCGACGTGCGCTGTCCCGCTTTCAGTCCCAGGCGTTCGCGCATGGCCCGGATCAGGGATTCCGACCGCTTCACGTGACACGCCGTGCCGTCACAGACCTGGATGATGTGTCGTCCCCTGGGTTCCAGGCTGAAGTGGGTGTAAAAAGTGGCCACGCCATATACCCGGGCTGCCGGTATTTCCAGCAGCTCCGAGAGGAACTCAAGCAGATCCTCCGGAAGGTAATGGAATTGATCCTGAATTTCCCGCAGAATGGGGATGAGTCGGGCGGGGCTGTTGCCCTGTCGCGCGACGATTTCTCTCACTCTTTCGTACCGTTCGAGATCGGTCCGGACGGTTTTGAGGGTGTCCAGCGTGCTGTCAACGGTTTCCATGGCAACTCTCCTTTTCACAGGTAGCGCGCCGAGGTCTCCTTGAGATAGCGTTCTTCCAGGGCGCGGCGCATCCGTCGCACGATATTCCGCCGAATTTCCAGGTCTTCGGGCAGGTTGGGATCCTGGTGCGCCTCGTTAATCCGGGTTCCCACGACGAAATCGATCATGTCGCTGTCCAGCAAGAGTTCCACGAGCCGCGCCGCGGGGCTGTCCGGTGGTGGTGGTGGTCCATCCCCTTCGAGTGTCCGCAGGGCCCGTGTCAGGGTCAGGATGCCTTCCGTGACCAGGTCCACCCCTTCAAGACGGCAGGGTGGCGGGAGTTCCGGGTCCATCTTCCCCATCATGACGTGAAGTTCCTGGCCCAGTTCCCGCGCGACGATGGCGGCCGTGGTGCCCCCGCAAATGACGCGCCTTCCCGGGAAGGTGTCGATGAGATGGGCGTATTCCCCGTCCCGTTCCCGGGCGTAGGGCGGCCCGGTGAGCAGCATCAGGCGACGGGGTTGCCGGAAATACACCACGCCGACGGTCATGTCATCCTGGGCCTGGCGCGCCGGTTCCCGGACCAATGCCGCCGTAAGGATGTTTGCCGCCAGTTGACGCGCCGAGATCCGCGGGTTGGCCCGTACCTGTTCCAGGGCGTAGTCCCGGCATCCTTCCCACCGCCACCCCAGCGGATACCGTTCCGTGGACAGGCCGGCTTGGCTGATCCCGTCGCTGAAGACCACGATGCGGTCCTCGGCCTGGGTTTCCAGCTCGGAAAATCGCAGGCGCCGGTTTTGCCAGCGGGGTGCCGCGCGCCATTCGGAACGCGCTTCGGCCAGCGTGCCGCCACGGATCCACAGGAAAGGCGGGTTGTCCAGTTCGATCACGCGGCTGGTGCCCCGGGCGAAGCAGTCCAGGATGGTGAAAGTGGCGTAACTGATGCCCCGGACCCGGCACACCGGCAGCACGCTGATCATGGTTTCCGCGCTGCGCAGCATGTCCAGACCCGACGCGCAGAACCGGCAGGCCATGGCGGCAGTCATGGTGGAGAGAATGGCTGCCTTGACCCCGCTGCCAAGGCCATCGGACAGCACCGAAATGACCCTTGACGTTTCGGGGATTTTCAGCGTGCGGCCAGCATCCCCGCAGACACGCTGGCCATGCTTGCGGCATTGCCGGAACTCCACTTCGATGAACAGGTCTTCCCGGTTCATGGCAGGGGCGCTCCCGGTTCCTCTCCCGGCGGCATTTCACCCTCAGGGGCATAGGCCTCGGCGATGGATCGCAGCAGGATTTCCGTTTCCGCCATGTGTTCGCCCAGGCGGCAGGCGATCTCCTGCACGGTCAGCAGGTTGCGGGTGATGACTTCGTTGGCTTTCCGGGCTATTTCGTCCCGCTGGAATTCCTGGCGGGTGACGTCCTGGATAACCGCGCCTACCGTTTCGCCGGGGTCCAGGGAAAAAACGGTGATATCGTAGAGATGATTGGCGCAACGGTAATGATCGTAGTGACATTCCCTTCCCGTGAGCAGCACGGATTCGAACAGGTCGACAAAAGGTACCACCTTCGACAGGCGACATCCCGTCAGGCCGGGCTTGAGTTCCCACATTTCCCGCAGGTCATCACCAAAAAGCCGCGCGAAAGCCTCGTTGCACTCGACTATCCGCAGGTTCCGGTCAACGATCACCACGCCCGATGGCATGCACCGCAACAGGGCGTTGGCTTTCTTCTGCGCCAGTTTGCGCATCCAGGAGACGCACATGGTGGGTTCGGCGCGTCCAAGGGCCAGTGCGCGGGCGAAATCCCTGCAGGTGTTGTAGCCGCATCCGCCGCAGTTGAGTTCGTCCTCGGCTGACGTCTTGCCCACACGGCGCAGGGCCTGGCGAACGCCGTCTTCCCCGGGGTCGGGTTCTTCCGGTATATCGGGAGCGGCCCAGAAGGACGCGTCCATCACGGATACCCGCGGCGCGTGACAATCCCCGGTCGGGCCTGTCAACGTGACCGCGTCTTCTACCCGCAGCCGCCGGGCCAGCGTGTCCGGCGTGGGGGTGGCGCAGGGTCCCGCCACGCATCCCCCGGCACAGGCCAGGCATTCCACGAACACGGGCTGTTGGAATGTCACGTCGTCTATTCCCGCCAGGGCGTTGTGGATGGCTTCCAGCCCCGCGATACTTACCACGCGGACCGTGGCCGGTAACCGTCGGAATTCGATGGAGCGGATCATGCCTCCCTCGACGGGGTAGAGCGCCCCGTCCGTTGCCCGTTCCGGTTCAAACCGGTCTTCCGCGATGGGAACCACCCGTTCCGGGTCGATTTCGGCGTCCTGCAACAGTTCCCGCAGGTCCTGGAACGTCAGGGCGACATCCAGTAGGTCGGGATGCCGGTCAGCCTCATTCTTTTTTGCGGCGCAGGGCCCGAAAAACACGACCGCGCAGCGCGGTCCGAACACGGTTTTCAACAGGCGGGCGTGGGCCAGCGCGGGCGAGAGCATGGGTATAATCCGGGGCGCGACCCGGGGCATCATGAGCCGGATGTAGTCCACCGCGACCGGGCAGGCGGAAGAAAGGTAGAGGCCCGGTGTGGCGCTGGTCAACATGGCGGCGGTAGCGGCGGAGATTTCCTGCGCCCCGAGAGCGGTTTCGCTGACGTGGTGAAAGCCGAGTTGTTTCAGGGCGGCCACGAGACGCGGTTCGTCAAGGTTGCCGAACTCGGCCACCCAGGAAGGAGCCACCGCGGCCACCAGCGTCCGGCCAGACGCGATCAGTCGTTTCGCGACGCCCCGGTCGTTCCGGATGGTCTTGGCACGCGCCGGGCAGGTGGTCACGCACCGGCCGCAGGCCACGCACCGTTCCGGTTGCACGACGGCATGTCCGCCGGACACGCTGATGGACTTGGTGGGGCAGTGGCGCAGGCACTTGTAACAATCCTGGCACTCCGCTTCGAGGGTGAACACGGGATACCGTCGGTTCATGGCGCGGCCTTTCGGGTTGGATTCATCCATTGCCGGACCCACGTTTCGAGCCATTCCGAGGTGACCCGGCAGAATCTTTTACCGTCCACGTAGATGATGGGGCCGTCCTGGCACATATTCTGGCAGTGGCATCCAGCGAGACGAATACCGGAGTCTCCCAGGAGGTCACCACACAGGGATTCTAGGATGCGCAGGTTTTCACGGTTTCCGCGTGCCCAGCAGGCGCTTCCCGCGCAGAGAGTGATCTGTTTCGGGTGATTCATGACGGCACCTATTAAGGATTTATTTCTCGATAAAATTATATCGAGAAATTATTCATTAAATCAAGGCCGCCACGAAAATTTTCCCAAAAAGACGCCCAACACCCTCCTGGTAGATTTTCCCCCTTCTTTCATCGACATGACAGCACCTGGTCCGGGTTAAAGCGCCCTTCGCGGGGAGCCCCGCCGTGGCTCAGCCAGGGAATCAACCGCGCCGCGTCCCCAGTGGTACAATATTGTTAAACAGGTGGTTTAGAGTTTATGGAGGCTATCCAATGTCTGATGATCATCCCCCAGAACAAGCGTTTAGCCATTGGTTTAATCTTCCGGAAAAATGTCCCTGCTGTGGAAATACTCGTTTCATTAAGCATATATACGGATACGTAGCTATCGATGAGCACATGTTTTTTCAGGGGATTACGTATTTGAAGGCTGTATCATAACCAGGGGGCTACCCCGGCCACTGTTGCATTGCGCCAGTTGCGGGTACACGATATATGCCAAACCGGAACAACCGGAACGAGGCTCGCGATAAGACGGTAAGTACGCTTAATAAGAAGGCATGACCGCGATTAGACCGTCGTTGGGTTAAAGGGCGAAGAAGTACGCGCCTTCAGTCGGTTTTGTTACCGGATCAGTCCCAGTAGAATGGCTATGCAACCAGCCAGCCAGAGGGCCACGGTGAGCATCAGGGGATAATCGCGCAGGAGGGTCCTGCTGGGATCGCCTCCATCCTTTCCCAGGCGCAGCAGCCAGAGGTACCGTCCAAGACCGTACACCACGAATGGCAGGGTCAGGTACATCTTGTCCGTTCCCACCCGGCTGACCACTTCCTGGGAACAGGTATAGATGGTGTAACAGACCATGGCCGCCCCGGCGACCAGCAGGATCATGGCATCCAGGAAGTCCACGGTATAGTCGTCATACACCGCGCGATGCTCTTTCGCGTCGGCGTCTAGGATGGCCAGTTCGTGCCGGCGCTTTCCCAGGGCCAGGAACAGGGCCAGAAAGAGCGTGCAGACCACCAGCCAGTTGGAGAAACGCACGTCAATGGCCACCGCTCCACCCGTGGCGCGCAGGACGAACCCCATGGCCACGCTCAGGACGTCGATCAGCAGCAGATGTTTCAGACCCAGGGAATAGGCGGCCATGAGGGTGACGTATCCGCCCGCTACCAGGGCGAACCGGCCACCCAGCAGCACCGCTCCCGTCATGCCGGATGCCAGCAGCAGGCCGCACAGCACGATGGCCAGGGGAACGGATACGGCCCCGGATGCCAGGGGACGGTTACGCTTATCGGGGTGTAACCGGTCCAGTTCCCGGTCCCGCAGGTCGTTGAACACGTATACGGCGCACGACAGCACGCAGAAAACACCTGCCGCGGCCAGCGCGCGGACAACGGATTCCGGGTTGCCCATTTCCTGGGCGAACACGAGGGGCAACAGAACCACGCCGTTTTTGGTCCACTGGTAGGGCCGCAACAGCCGGATGAGCGCGTTCGCCCCGCCAGAAATGGCAGGTGTATCCGGGTGGCTGTTCATATGTTGGTCCGCACGAACAGGAGTTCCGGAATGACGCGCACGGCCAGCATGATCCAGCGCCACCATCCTGGCACGTAAACCACCCGTCGGCCCGCCAGAACGGCGTTTACGGCCGGGGCAGCCACCCGTTCCGGGTCGGTGACCAGCGGCGCGGGCAACTCCATCCCCGCCACCATTTTCGTGCGGAGGTATCCCGGCTTGATCGTGGTGACCGTGACCCCCGATCCGTGGAGTCGGTGGCGCAGTCCCTCGAGGTAGACATTCAGACCGGCCTTGGCCGCCGCGTAATGGTAGTTCGATTTGCGACCACGGTCGCCCGCGACCGATGTGACCACGCCCAGGAAGCCAGCCCGCCGGGCTTCGAACTGGTTCACGAACGGATCCAGCGCGGTAATGATTCCGGTGAGGTTGGCGGTCAGGCAGGCCCGGGCCAGGGTGGAGTCGTGGCGGACCTGTTCCGGGTCGGGGAGCAGGCCCACGCAGGATATCACCCCGTCCGGTAGGCGGCCGAGGATGTCCCGACAACGGTCGGGCAGGCTCGCGTGATCTTCTGGACGTTCCGCGTCGTAACGCAGGACGGGCACGCTGACACCACTTCGGACCTCCAGATCCCGCGCGATTTGCCGCAGGGCCTCCTCATGGCGACCCGAGAGAAGGGGAAGCCATCCCCGGCGGAGGAATTCCCGGGCCACGCGCACGCCAAGGTCCGATGTTCCGCCGAGGATCAGCACGGACGGCATATAGGTTACATCCGCCATGATGGTGCCTCCATCCGTTGCATGCCGTTATTTTCGATCATCCCATCCAAGCCGGTCCGACAGGTCGGAGGCGAGGGTTCGTCCGGGGTCAACCTCCGCGCGGACTGCCAGAAATTCTTCCAGCCGGGGGTACATCGCGGCAATGGTATCCGGCAGGGCCAGCGCGTCCTTCGCCAGGTACAGCCGGCCTCCCCAGTCCAGCAGCAACCGGTCGCATTCCCGCAGAAAGCGATCCAGTCCCTCCCGTACCGGGAAATCCAGGGTCAGGGTATAACCCGGCATCGGGTGGGACAGCATGCCGTTTCCCGCCGATCCGAATCGTTTGAGGACGCCCAGGAAGGACGCGAATCCCGCGGTGTTGCAACGCCGGAGCAGGTCTGCCAGGCCCTGTCCCGAGGCGGGAGGAACGGTCGCCTGGTACTGGACGAAGCCCCGGCGGCCGTACATGCGGTTCCAGTTGGCGACGCTGTCCAGGGGGAAGAAATAGCGATCCATGTCGAGGAAGACCCGGCCGCGCGCGCCGAATCTCCGCCAGTTCAGCGCGTTGAACAGCCGGACGGACGTGGGATTCAACAGCCACTCGGGCATGTTTACCGGGACGTTGAGTCGGGCCCTGCGCGGCATTCGCAACGGGTCGGCACAGGGACCAGGGGGCAGGGCCGAGGCGGGCAGCCAGTTCCCCCGGGTAAGAACGGTACGCCCCTGTCCACCCTTCCCGATGGCGTCTACCCAGCCGACGGAAAACCGGTAGCCGGCGTCCGTGGCGTCCATGACCACCAGGGCTGACGCCAGGTCGGGGCACATTTCATATTCCACCTCGAGCCACGCGCTCTCGATCCGTTCCAGGCGCAGGCGCGCGTTCAGAATAATGCCCGTCAGGCCGACTCCACCCACCGTGGCCTCGAACAGGCGGGGTTCCGAACCGGGACCACACCGGACCACGCCCCGCGCCGGCGTGAGCAAGTCAAAATCCACCACGTGGTTGCAGAAGGATCCGTCCACGTGATGGTTCTTGCCGTGCACGTCGTTGGCGATCGCGCCGCCCACGGTGATGTGGCGGGTTCCGGGCACCACCGGCAGGGTCCATCCCCGGGGCACGAACCACGCGAGAATTTCAGAAAGGGTGACCCCCGCTTCGCAATCGAGGATGCCGTTTTCGGGATCGAAATCCCGGAAGCCGTTCATGTCCGTCATGTCGAGAATACCGCCACCCGTGCGCTGGGCGGCATCGCCGTAACTGCGGCCCATGCCCCGGGCCAGTTTCGGCTGGATATCGGCCGCGAGGGCGGCTTGAACCTGTTCCGGGTCACGCGGGTGGCACACGCGCGCGGTAGCGGGATGGTACCGTCCCCATCCCGACAGGGTTTCCGTCGTCCATCGCAACGTTCCGCTCATGTTCTCTCTTCCATGCCTGTGAAACCTGACGCCTTATTAATGTATCACGTTCCGACGTTTGCCCGGGGCCCGGACAGGGCCTCCACCATTCTGGGCAGGAAGGTTTCGATCAGGATCCGGTTACCCTGCTCGTTCAGGTGGCAGTGATCGGAAAACAGGGTCTCTCCCGGTACGCCATGGGGCTCACGGGCGCAGATGGTGGCTTCCACGTCCGCCAGGGGTACCTGCCATCGCTCGGCCACTTCGCGGATGATCCGGTTTTCCTGGTCGGAGGACTGGTGCCGGGGAGAGGCTTCCGCCAGGATTTTACGCGCCAGTTCCAGGCCTTCCTGCCATCGACCACTTTCGTACAAAGGGCGTACCTCCCGCTCGAACCGTTCGCCCTCGGGACCGGGCAGGTTCGGTTGGAACAGGTTGGAAGGCACGGTTCCGATGACCACGGGAACACCCGCTTCCCGGCACAGCCGGATGATGGATTCGAGGTTTGCCCGGTACGCGTCCATGCGCCCGGCTATTTCTTCGGGCGTGAACCGGTGAAGCCAGGCCTTGGAAGCGTCGGGTACCGACAGGGCCAGTTCGCGCCGCCGGCGGTCCGCCTCCAGTTGGCCAATCGCCCTGCGGGCCTGAAAATCCCGGATGAATCGGTACAGGGCGCTCCGGGACAGGGCGCGCTGCACCCGAACCTGTTCCACGCCGGACAGGTGCAGTTGCTGCAGTTCTTCGAACTCGTTATGGCCCGAGTAGATCATAACCAGGTCCAGGTCGTAATGCAGGACTTCCCGCGCCACGAGTACGAGACGGTGGGAACCGTAGGACAGGCCGCCGCAGTTCAATACTTCCAGGTCGTTGAATCGTCCGTTCAACGCGGGAAGCAGGGTTTCACCCAGCCGCGAAAACTCGTAGTGCAGGTAGTTCACCGAGGATCCGCCCAGGGCGGCCAGCCGGAGGGTTCCCGGAACCTTGATCCGGCGGAAGCGCTGGTTCTGAAAACTTACCAGTCGATCGGGATTCACGCGCATGTACAGCCGGTCCCCGGGATCGGGCTCAAACAGGCGAACTGACGCGTCGAACCCCTGGCCAAGGTCGACCCGCATCGGGGGATTCCACATTTCCCAGAGCCGGGCCGCGCCTTCCAGTGCGCCCAGCAGCATCAGCGTGGCGAAAAGGATCCACACGACGCTGAACAGGATCGATGGAGACGGTCGCGGTGACTGGGCCACCGGGTCAGTAGACATGGGTTGTTCCCGTGCTTCGCTCATTTCCTCGGTTCCAGCAGATGATTTTCCCGCAGGAACGATTCGAGTCGCGGCGCGAACAGTTCAGCCAGCAGGGCGTGGCCCTTCGCGGTGAGATGACCATCGAAACGGAAAAACAGGTCGGGGTCTTCCGAGTGGGCGAGGAACCCCTCGCTTACCGTGAAAAAAGGCAATCCGGCAAGGGCAGCCGCCTGCCGGGGACCCTCGTCGGCATTGCGCGCGGTCATGAGACCGGGATCCGTTTCAAAGCCCACCCTGGATATGGCCTCCAGGGCATGGCGGTTCACGTATGGACCGTCAGGAATGGACAGGACGATTACCGTGGCCCCTTCCTGTTCCGCAGCCCGCCGGATCCGGATCAACTGGTCCGCCATGTTCTTGACGCACTGACGGATCCAGGGATCTTCCAGGTTCATCGGCAGCATGTAAATTCGGGGATTTTTCAGGGCGAGATCGATCATGTAGGGATTGAATTCCCCCCGGAAGAAGGCTTCGCGGACTTCCGCCGCGATCGTTTCGAATTTCGCCTTTTCCTCCGGGGTCATCTTCTCGTAAAAATCGCGCGCCGTGTTTTCCTGCCACCGGCGATTATCCTCCTCGGAGCTGACCTGGGGCGGTGTTTCCTGTTTTCGCGCGTCCCCAAGACGGGCCAACCGGGCATTCCGGATCCATCGCATGGTGTTCGGAAACAGGGTCCAGGCCCATTGCCTGATTCGACTGACCGGCGCCAGGGTCACCTCCGGGCCCGCGCCGGCAAGGTCGTTACCTTGCAGAATGCCCACCACCACCAGTTTCGGATGAACGATCGGCAATCCTTTTTCGGCTATCTCGGCGTAAAAGGGCGGTCCGCTGCCGGGCTTGCCCATGTTCACGGTGAACACGGGATAGCCCCGATCAAGCAGGTACTGCTCTGTTTTTCGCAGCCAAGTGTCTTCGGCTTCCACGCCCCAGCCGTACGTGTAAGAATCCCCGATGGCGGCGACGCGGAAGAGCCTGGGATCCGACGGCAGTTCCCGTTCCCGCAGGCCGATACGGTTGATCCGGGCTGTGTAGGCGAATTCCATGGACCGGAAATGCTGTTCCGCCCCGGGTGGAAAAATCAGTTCCAGGGTACCCCGTACTTCTGGCGGGATCATCATCCGCCCCAGGACGCGGTCTCCGGCCACGGCCAGCAGGCACACCAGCAATGGCGCGCCTGCCAGGGTGAACAGGGTGAACAGCGCGGTTTTCAGTCCGGATCGCATTGCCGGGGAGTCCTCACGGGTACCGCGCGGAGGGTTCACGTCCACGCGGGGATTGCGGTTCCATTATATGTTAGTGTCATAATGACCCGGCAAGGCATCACGTAATGACGGGAAGCAATCGTCTCATGATGACACCAGTCCCGGCGCAACCGTCTCAGGTCCTCAACCCGCCCGGGTTCGGCAACAGCATAAACTGGCGGTTTATCTTGGTATTTTTCGGAATCCTGCTTGTGGGCCTGGCCGTCCGGGTCCAGGGATTGGGCCGCGAATCAATATGGTGGGATGAATTTACCAGCGTGATGCACCTGCAGCCGCCTTCGGCCTGGCAGGCGTCCCCGGACTACTCCCGGTGGAACCAGCAGGTGATCCGGGAAACGACCCCGTCGCTCATGGCCTTCTGGCGGCAGAACCGGACGCTCGATCCCGCCACCATGCCCCTGTATTACACCTTTGAGTACCTCTGGAACCGGTACCTGGACCATGACTGGGCGTCACTTCGGTGGCTGTCGGTTTTCATAGGCATGCTGCTGTTGCCCGCGGCGTTCGCGCTGGGCGCGGTGTTCTACGGTCGCTGGGCGGGCCTGCTGGTTATGGCATGCGTGGCGCTGTCTCCCATCCATGTCCAATTTTCCCGCGAGATCCGCATGTACGGCCTGATGACCCTGCTGGCTGCCCTCTCCATGCTGACATGGGTGTTGCTTGTGCGCACGGGACGGGTTCGATGGTGGCTGGCGAATGGCGCGGTGGCCCTGTTTCTCCTGTGGACCCATCCGTTCGCGATCCTGGTGCCCTTCACGCAGGGTTTGTGCTGGCTGGTACTGTTCCCCCGGGATTTTAATCGCCTGTTTCTTTGGGGCTTGTGGATGCTGCTGGCGTTCGTCCCGATCACGGTGTACGTCATGTCGATCCAGTTCTGGCAGCGGGATACCACGGATTCCTGGATGCGGATTCCCCTGTGGCATGAATTCCTGGGGGACCTTTTCGGAGATGATGCCATTGGCGCGACCTACCAGTTGTACGCCACGTCCGGGTTCTGGGAAAAGATACTGCCGGACGATCTGGTGGTGTCCGTGGTCCGCGCGCGGTGGACCATTGCCCGGGTCTGGATGGTTTTCACTGCGGCGGTCGCGATCTGCGTGCCCCTGCTGAGCGTATGGAAGAAATGGCATTTCCGGCGACAGGCCGGCGGCGACACGGCAGCAGATTCTCCGGCTGCTTTCGGTGATGCCCGACAGGTTCTGGTGGGATTCGAATTCCGCTGGACCCTGGTGCTCGTGGCGTGGATGCTGCTGCCGCCCCTGGTGCTGCTGGCGGCGTCATGGGTGTGGCGGCCGTGCATCATGCCCCGGTACACGCTGCACGCCTCGCTGGCCCTGTACGTGCTTCTGGCGGGGTGGATTGCCCTGCTGCCCGGGCGCACGCTTAAAACCATTTTCACGGCGGCAGTCCTGGGATTTTTCCTGTACCAGCAGACCCTCCTCTGGGGTGGGCCCCAGCATCCCGACTGGCTCAGGGCCCGGCAGACGCTGGCCGAGCACGGCAGACCCGACGATGTGCTTCTCGTCCACAACTGGTTGTGGAAACGGGTATTCGCCTGGAACCTGGGTCCCTCCGACCACGTGGTCAGTTACGGCGACCGCTGGGATTCCCTGGCGGCCATGGCGGACCTGGTCAGCCGGTTGAATCTGCCTTCCACCGCGGGAGGTGGGCCGCGGATACCATGGGTAATCCTGCAGACCGATTATTTCGCCCAGGGGCCGGTTCCGGAACTGGAGGCGGAACTGGCCGCGCGGGGGCTGGCCTGGCAGTACTGGGAGTACCCGGCAATTCAGAATGTTGTCCTCTACCGGGTTTTTCCAGCCAGCCCGGAAACACGCCCCCTGCGTGAATTCCCACTGCCCCGGCCGGGAGATCCGGCGGAACGGGAACGCTTCGCTAAGGAAGTTGCCGATCTTTCGCTGGAATTCTGGCGCAACGGGGAGTATGAAACCGCCGCGGCCGTCGCCCGGACCGCCACGGAGATCGATCCGGGTTACGTGACCGCGTGGTCCTATCTCGGGATGGCCCTTAAAGAAATCAACGCGGTCACGGAAGCGATCGAGGCCTTTCAGCGGTCTACTGCCCTCAATCCGTCCGCCTACCCGTGGGACCACCTTAACCTTGCCCAGTTGCTGATGGTCCGGGGGGATCATGAAGGGGCCCTTGCGGCCGCGCGGGAAGGGCTCAAGTTGCTGCCGAACGATTCATGGGGCCATACGGTGCAGGGCATGGCCCTTGAGGGACTGGGGAGGTTCCAGGAAGCGGCCGAAAGTTATCGCCGGGCGATCGAACTGGATCCCGGTGACACGAGACCGCGGGATGCCCTCGCGGCCATCCAGGAAAAATTGACCATGCAGGATCCCCTTGGCGCGCCTTCCGGGGGACAGCCATGAAACGCCTGGTCGCGCGCGTGTTATTCGGCCTGTTCGTGTTGATGCTCTGGTCGGGGGTCCTGGTACTGGGTTTGGTAGCCTGGGGACGCTGGGAATTTGAATCTTCCCTCGTGAACAACCGGTTTATCCAGGCCCGGTACGGCTCGGCAGACTGGCCACTGACCCGGGAAACCACCCTGGATCCCGTTACGCTGGATGTCGCGGAACGGGAAGCCTGGATCGGGCCAGGCAAGTCGACGAAGCCTATTCCCCTTTCCGTGGAGCAGGAACGACAACGCTGGATCGAGCGGGCGCGGTATTTTCCTGAGCTCCCGGTTCCCCTCCGGTTTACCTTCGCGCGCATGTACAAGGTGGATATCTACGGCGTTAATGACCAGGGGGAAGTGGTCGCGCGGTATCCCGAGGAACTGCCCCAGCCTGCCATGCCCATGATCGACGTGGTTCCCGGGCCTGTGGTGCCGCTGCTGGCCTCACTGGCCGGTGGCACGGACGAATCCGCGGAATGGATTGCCGATCCCGCGGGAACCGGAACTCCCCCATGGGTCATACGGCTCCGGGGAACCTTTGTTCACCAGGATGGGGAACCTCCAGGCCCATCGGACGCGACCAGGCTGCTGCTTTTCGTGCCCCGGTCAGGGGAATACCGGGAACACGCGCTCTGGGATAGCGAGTATTTCGCGATGCATCCCTATTACCTGGAAGATGATCCGCCGCCGGGGCCAGGGCAGCCACGGGGAGCGTTCATCTCCATCAACAACGTGGGACTGCGGGATTATGACGTGATCTTGCCGAAGCCCCCCGGGATTTGTCGCGTGCTGTGCGTGGGCGCGTCCACCACGTACGAGGGCATGCACAACCTGCTGACCTATCCCGGGTTCGTGGAATACCTGTTGAACAGGCGGGCCGGAACCCGTCGCGTGGATGTAATCAACGGTGGGGTTTCCGGCATGAATAGCGCCAAGCACCGGGTTAAACTGGCTGATTACCTGTTTCTCGAGCCGGATATCGTGGTGTTTTACCTTGGCGCGAACGATGTCATGCATGTTATCTACCCGCCCATGAAAATCTGGCTGGATGGTCCACGGCAGTTGCTGAGTCTCCGGCCGGTGAAGCGAATGCTATGGCGGGTAATGCTTCCCGATGAGACGGAGATCGACCGTCGCGTGGCACGCGTCCAGGAGGATCTGAGGGCGGTAGCGGAGAAGTTTATCGCGCGCGGCATTCGAGTGATGTTCTGCACCTTTGCCGCTCCCGACCCTGCCCGCCTGACAGGCGAGGAACGGGCCTACCTGGAATACTGTATCGAGCGGGAATGGGGTGGGGACCAATGTTCCTACGCGACCTATTACTATCTGCTATCCCGCTACAATCTTGGCCTGCGCCGCATGGCCCGGGAACTGGACGCGCCCTGTATACCCGTCGCGGAGGCAATCGGCGAAGGGCTCGTTCTATTCGGGGATATCTGTCACATGAGGAATCCCGGTATCGAACGGAAGGCGAAAGTCATCGCGGAGGCCCTGGAACCCCTGATCGAGGCGTGCCCGAAGGAACAGGACCTTTCCGGTAGCGAAACACCCAGAACCGGCTCGCAAGGTAATTGAAGACGAGTCCCGCCAGGATACCGAGCACGGAAGCCACCTGGGGAAAACGCGCCGCGAATGGCCATGCCGCGATCACGCTCAGCGTTACCCCGTAGTTCACAACCGCTCCCACCGAACACGCGGCGATGAACGCGGCCAGTTGCCGGGGAATGGCCCCCTTCGGACCCTCGGTGAAGGTAATCCACCGGTTGAGGAAATAATTGAACACCATCGCCGTGAGAATGGCCAGGGCAACGGACAGGCGGATCGGTAACCCCGCCCAGTCCAGCAGGGTCAGCACGGCGAGGTTTACGCCCGTACCCAGGAATCCCACCAGGCCGAAGTGGAGAAAATGGGCCAGGTGATCGTACTTGAACATGGCCAGTCGCCGAAGGTGCAGCAGGTATCGCCACTGCTCGCGGAATGACAGTTTACTCTGCCCCTTGTGGCGCTGATCGAAAAAGATGGGCACCTCGACCACGCGCTCGCACCGGCATTTGACAAGCACCTCCAGCCCGATCTTGTAGCCAATGGGGTTGAGAGGCGCTCCCGTTTCGAGGATCCGGCGGGGGAACGCGAAAAAGCCGCTCATCGGATCGGATACCGAGGTAAAAGGCCTCGCGAGAAGGGTGGCGACGCGACTGTTGAGCCACCGGAACCAGCCCCAGTTCTCCGCCGTGCCTGCCCCGGGGACATAGCGCGACCCGATGGCGAAATCAGCGCCCGCGAGAATCGCGGCGACCAGGTCTGGCAGGGACTCCGGGGGATGACTCAGGTCGGCGTCCATGACGGCGATGATCTCTCCTCCTGCCAGGCGGAATCCATCAACCACCGCGGGGCTCAACCCCCGGTTTTCTTTGCGGGTAACCAGTCGTACCCAGGGCAGGGCAAGCCCGGCCACCACCTCCGGCGTGCCGTCACCGCTGTCGTCATCCATGACGAGGGCGTCCATGGCCGGCAGGGATCGTTCCCGGACGGCGGCCAGACGGCGGAACAGTTCCGGCAGGTTTTCCGCTTCCTGGTAGGTAGGGATGATCACCGTTACCCGAACGGGCGTGGGGAGGATGTCAGGTGTTTTCTGGGACAAAACCTCTTCCTGTCGCGCGCGACCCATGATTACATGATACTCGAAACCCTCTGAACGGGTACGCCGTGGTCACGCGATCATGATGGGGGCTCGGCGGGAGGATACACGGGCGTTTCGTCAGGGGCGGGCAATTCCACGTTGGTTGCCGTGATCAGTTCATCCAGGATCCGCGCGGTTTCGATGGCATCCCGTCGGGATAACTCCTGTAACAGGCGTAGCACTACTCGCTGAACCCTTGACGGCACTTCCGCGAACTCGTCAAACATGCGGTACAGGTGGGTGGCATAGATGTCAAATACCTTGCGTTCCTGTAATTCCCGCTGGTTCTGAGGCTCGCCGGCGTAGGGATACAGGCCCCCGCGTTTCCACGTTTCCAGGGTGGCCTGGGCGTCTTCGGCCTCTCGCAGGCTGAAGTGCCGTCTTAGAATATTCCGGCATTCCTGGAGGATGGACCGCGTGTCGGGATGCAGTTCACCCACGGTTAGCACGCCTTCCGCGTCCAGTTTCTCCACGTGCGCGGATTTCAGGTAGGCGGTATAACTGAACCCACGGAAAGTGAGGCGCTGCATGAAAGTTTCCCGGGCAAAGCCCGCGGTGTCGCAGAAAACCACGCCTCGCCGTCCGGGACGGTACCACTCCACGACGTCAAGGGTACCCGTTACCCGCTCCCCACTTTCCATGACCAGTTCTTCCAGGGGATAGGATTCCACGCGGGCCTGGGCACTGGCCGGATCCAGGGGCACGCCATCATAGACGATTCGAATATCCGGGTACTGGCAGAGGTAGAGGGCAAATTGCTCGGTCGCGTCCTCCTGGGCTTTCACGCCCCGGAGTTGCTCGGCGGGAGGCTGGACACGTTCGATGATCACGTCCATGCCGGGCGTGCCCTCTGACAGGGGCTTTGGATCGGAGAGGTGAAATTCTCCAGGATGGTCGGCGGAACCTTCAATGGTGAAACCCAGCAGTTGACCATTCCTTTCGAACCGGGATAGCCATGTGACATGACCCCCTATGGAAAAAGCCCGGAACCGGCCTTTGCCAAACTTGCCGTGCATGAGCCGTTGACGGGCCGCGCTGCGACGGGACATCCGTTTCCAGGAACCGCCGAGGTTACCGAACGCGGCCACCGCCTCCTCGTGGGACAGGCCATGGCCGTTGTCCCGCACTTCCACCCGTTCGATGCCACCAAGGGTGTTTTCGGTGAAAATGACCGTGACCCGGGTGGCCTCCGCGTCCAGCGCGTTCCAGACCAGTTCCGCCAGGGCGGGCATGGGCCGGGTTCGGGCCAGCGTTTCCAGGTGATCATCCCGCACTTCCACCCGGATGGTTTTCATGAGACGCGCTGCCTCCACTTGTATCGAGTTGTTTTTACATTTTTGTCAATAATATACGCCGTGCCGCCCATGGAAATACAACCATAACCAGAGCCCCGGCACGTTTTTTTGTGAAAGAATAATACTGTCCACCGTGTTCGCCCAGGTAAAGTATCAAAAAAGGAACATGGCCGACATGCGCGTAATCGGCAGGCAAGCAAGGCAGGATATCCCATGAATATCGTTCTGCTGAACTCGTGTTGTATCTCGCCTTCCCCGGATCCCTTTCAGCGGTTGACGCCCCATCTGCGGGTGGGGGTCGCCCGTACCCGGGCGAGTCCAGCGTCTCCCAGCCGTGACGCCCCATCTGCGGGTGGGGGTCGCGGTGATCGCCGCGTGCCTGCGCGACGCGGGGCACACGGTCCACGTGTTGGATCCCCACGTCGATGATTCCTCCGTGGACCAGTTCGTGAACAAAATAACCCGGCTTAAACCAGACGTGGTCGGGTTATCCGCGTTCACGGAAGAAATCCGTGATGCCGCCATGATAGCGGAGAAAATCAAAGCCGCTAGCCCGGAAACACGCCTGGTAATAGGCGGATATCACGCGTCCGCGGTGCCTGGAGAGACGCTGGAACAATTCCCGGTTTTTGATCTGGTGGTCGCGGGAGAGGGAGAACAGGCCATGCTGGAAATCGCGTCCGGGGCGCCTTGGGACAGCATTCCGGGTGTGGCCTGGCGTGATGCCGATGGAAACACGATACATGTTAATCCACCCCGGGAATCCTTTCCCCCCTTTGAGGAACTTCCCCCGCCCGCCTGGGACCTGTATGACTTGAGCCGCTACGATTACACGATTCCGGTGGAACCATCCCGGACCTGTCCGTTTCGTTGCGTATTCTGTTACCAGGCGACATTTGAGAAAACCCGGTATAAGGCCCCGGAAAAAATCGTGGATGAAGTGGAAGAAGCGGTTCGACGATATGGGGCCCGTCGTATTTCTTTCGGAAGCGCGGGAGCTTTTCCCCTGAATCGGAATCATGGCCTGGCGGTCTGCAAGGACCTGATCGCCCGGAAAATAGGCGTGCCGTGGTATACCACAACCCGGGCGGATGTGCTGGACCGGGAATTGCTGGAGGCCATGCGGGACTCGGGATGCCGTTATGTCAGCCTGGGAATTGAAACGGGTGACCAGGAAATTCTGTCCCGGTGTAACAAGGGCTTGCTACTCGATAAGGCCGAAGAAACCATCCGGCTCATTCACGACGTGGGCATCGAAAGTGAGTTGTGTTTTATCCTCGGACTACCGGGAGAAACGCCCGAGTCGCTGGCCAGGACACGCGCGTTTGCCGCGCGGATGCGGCCGTACGCGACACTGGCCAGTTTCGCGATTCTGACCCCGTATCCGGGAACGGAGATTTTCCGGATGGCCTCGTGCGGCATGGAGGGGTTAAGGTTAAACACCCGAGACTGGAACCAGTACACGAAGCACAGTGGCGCGGCGTTGCGGCATGGCGCGTTTTCCGACCGGCAACTGAAACGCTGGCAGGCGCGCATGTACTTGGCGTTTTACCTGGGTTCGCCCGCCAAAATACTGCAACTGCTTCGGTCGGAAAACGCCCGGGAACTCGTAAGTACCCGACGGCTACTATCGTTGATCAGAAGGATGTTCTGACGCGTGGATGGCGCCCATGGAAGTGATTTCACGGTCGTTATTGGGAGAATGGCGTGTCTTGTCGCATAATGACCTGGATTGGAGGTTATGCCATGTCAGAGCAGCGTTTCCCAAGTCACGGCAACGATACCACGCGGCGCGAATTCATGCGGGCCCTGACGGTGCTTGGTGGAAGTGGTCTGCTGGCCGGTTGCGCGACAACCGTCCGCCGAAATACCCCGGTGGTCGCGGCGGAACCCAGGCCTGCCGACCGGCCGGACATCCAGGGCTTTGAAAACACCCTCAACAACGTGGATCCTTCAAAACCCTGGGAACCGGTATCGGACCGGAAGATCCGGGTGGGTATCGCCGGATACGGGGTATGCAAGTTTGGGGCGGCCTTCGGTTTCCAGGATCATCCCAATGTCACGGTCACGGCCGTGACGGACCTGATTCCCGAACGATGCCAGGAACTGGCCCAGCGCTGCCGTTGCGAACGTACCTATCCTTCCCTGGAGGAGATGGTCAAGGACCCTGAGATTGAGGCGATCTTTCTGGCCACCGACGCGCCCAGCCATTGTAATCACGCCATTTTGTGCCTGAAACATGGCAAGCACGTGGCATCCGCCGTGCCCGCCGTATTTGGATCGCTGGAAGACGCTGACCGGTTGTACCAGGAAGTCAGGCAGTCGGGCTTGACCTACATGATGTTCGAAACAAGCGCGTATACCAACGAGTGTTACGCCATGCGGCAGTTGTATCGGGCGGGAGCCCTGGGCACGCTGGTGTATGCCGAAGGGGAGTACTACCATTTCATGGAGGAACCCATTGACTCCTTCAGGGGATGGCGGGTCGGTCTGCCTCCGCAGCATTATCCAACCCATTCCACCGCCTTTCACGTGGCGGTGTGCGGCGGAGCCTTTACCGAGGTGAGTTGTTACGGTTTCCGGAGCAAGACGTACTGGTTACAGCCGGAAAACAACCCATATAAAAATCCTTTTGGCACGGAAATCGCGCTTTTGCGGACCACTGATGGTGGCATGGCCCGGATGGCGGTCAGTTGGGATACCCCTGGACATGGGGGGGAAATCGGGCGGGTCAGGGGTACCCGCGGAAGCGTGTACGGCATGACCTACCACGGGCTGGACAATGTGCAGCAGGTACAGCTTCAGAAACCCGCGCTGCCGCCCGGGGTGGAAGCCGGGGGACACGGAGGCTCGCATGGATACCTCTGTGAAGAGTTCGTGAATGCCCTGCTGACTGGACGTCGCCCCCTGGTGGACATTGCCGCCGCCCTGAACATGACGGTTCCGGGGATTGTGGCGCACCAGTCGGCCCTGCGGGACGGCGAACCCCTGAAGATCCCCGTGTACCAGCCGGTGTGATCAGTTGCCGTCGTTTTCCGGCCCGCGCGGCCTGTCCGGGGCGTGAGGGGGATCCGTGACGGACTTGTTGGCATCAGCCAGCGCGCGAACCTGCCGCCGGAATTCGGGATCACCAAAGGTTTCAAGAAAAATGCGGCGTTCCTCGAGTTTGCGCAGCAAGGACGTGTACCGCAGGTCCAGCGCGACCGTGTACAAGGCTATCCCCAGCAGCAGGGTGACCCCTCCCCACCAGAGCACCGCGATCCACCAGCCCTGCCATGACATGGCCTCCCCCTGCCATGCCATGCATGCCGCCACGACCAGGCATCCAATACCTGCCCGCCGCCACCGCCTCTGGTAGTCGGTAATGCCGGGGGCCTCACCTCGGTATCCAGACCCGTTGCTCGTATTGTTCACCATTTGGCCCTCGCCGCGTTACCCATTTATAGTACCCGATTTGTGGCGGGGGTGGTGGCGGCGAGGAAACCGTGGATGCCGATGGCCGCGCTTCGAGAGGCGGCTTGCCGTGGGCGACATCATCGGCGATCAGGGCGCCCGCGAGGGCTCCCGCTCCCGCGCCGACCAGGGCGCCTTCTCCGGGACGGCCCATGGTCGCGCCCGCCAGGGCTCCCGCGCCTGCTCCAAGCACGGAGCCTGCCAGCGCGCCCTGCTGAACCGGAGTGGTCTGGCAGGCGGTGAGCAGGGGAAACGTCCCAAGCATCAGCAACCCCACGACGTGGAATCTGTTTCTGTTCATGACACGCGATCCGTTCTGTAATCTTTCCTGTAGACGTTCTATCCCGGCCATGTATTCACGGCGGACCAGGGGAAGCGTGGAACGGGACGCGGGAGGATGGATACAATAAGGTTGTTCGAGGGGAGAACATTTAAACCGATTGGCAACGATCAGCAGGAGGCTGACGCATGAGTAAAGTCCTGGTAACGGGCGGAGCCGGTTTTATCGGGTCCCACGTGGTTGACGCGTTGATCGCGGCGGACCACGAGGTGGCGGTGGTGGATGATCTTTCTTCGGGTTGCGTGGATCATCTCAACGAGCGCGCCACGTTTTACGAACTGGACATTCGTTGCCAGCAGATGGCGGAGATTTTCGAAGAGACGCGGCCCGAGTACGTGTATCATTTCGCGGCCCAGATTGATGTGCGGAAGAGCGTGGAAGATCCGATCTATGACGCGGACGTGAATGTCCGGGGTAGCCTCAACCTGCTCGAATTGTGTGCGCGGCACAAGGTGAAGAAATTCATTTTCGCGTCCACCGGTGGGGCTATTTATGGGTCACCGGATAAGTTGCCGGCGGATGAGCAGTGTCCACCCCGGCCGGAAAGTCCCTACGGTACCAGCAAATTGTGCGTGGAAAATTACGTGGGCCTGTACGGCCGCCTGCACAAGCTCAACTACGCCAATCTGCGGTTTCCCAACGTGTATGGTCCGCGACAGACGCCGCACGGAGAAGCGGGGGTCTGCTCGATCCTGGCAGGAAAGATGCTTGCGGGCGAGGCCCCGATCCTGTACGGCCATGGCAAGCCGTTGCGGGATTACGTGTACGTGGGGGATATCGCCCGGGCCTGTCTCCTGACCATGAAAAAGGGTGATGGGGTCACGGTGAACCTGGGTTCGGGCAAGGGCGTATCGGTTAAGCAGTTATTCGATATCATCCAGAAACTGACGGGATTTACCGGCAAGCCCGTTCTGAAAGATCTGCGGCCCGGCGAGGTGGACAAGATCTACATTACCGGTGACCTGGCCCGGGAAATCCTGGGATGGAAGCCGGAAGTGTCGCTCGAGGAGGGACTTGAAAAGACGGTAGCCTATGTGCAATCCACGATGCCGGATGCCGTATCCTCCGAGCCTGAATGACCCCCGCTTCCCTTACGAAAAAAAAGCCGCCCGCGCTAAGCCAGCGCGGGCGGTTCTCCTTGCGCGGCAATATCAGCCCGGGAACACGCCTTCGAAGGTCAGCACGCCCAGCGAGCCCAGCGTGGTCGCGATGTATTCGGTAACGGGGGCGGTACCCCGGGGATACGGCTGGTAGCGGACGAATTCCACGTGTCCATCCATGTAAAGCACGTTGCTTCCCCCTGGTATGTGGTTGAAACTGCCGGTTTTGGTGGCCACGTGATCGAACATGACGAAGACGGAACTCTGGGCCATGTTCGCCGAGGCAGGATTGTTGATGTCCGTGATCAGGAACCGTTCGATACCTTCGCGCAGGCGGTAGATCACGTTTCCGCCTCCGTTGCCGTAACCGGCAAGGGAAGCACCGGAGATATCCCGGTCGATAGCCTGCTGCACGCGGTTGTTGTCGTTCTGAAGTATTCCCGAGATGAAGTCGCTGTTTACCAGCAGGCTTTCAAGTCCATATACCAGTTGAGGGGGGCCCTGGGGATTGGCGGGCAGCAGGTTTGGATCGACCATCGGCAGGCTCTGCACGAGGCTCATCAGGTTGGCGGCGGATACCGGCGGTTGGTCGTCGCCTACCCGATCAAACACGTAACCAAGAAAAATGTAACTGGAATCAATCGAGTTGGCGCATTCGTCGGAGTCATTGCCGGCGTACTGCAGGCAGAATTCATCCCGGTCCGGGAACTTGGCCTTCTGTATGTCTACCGAAAGCCGCGCGTCGGAGGGGCAGAAAATGATCATCGGGTCGGTCAGGTACTCCGGGTATATGGATGACACGCGGGGTCCAAGGTCTACCCAGAACTGGTTATTGCTACCTCCGATGGTCTGGAAGAAACCCATCTGGATAACCGGAAAAGCACCCCGGGCTTCGTTGGCGTACATTTTGTACACCAGGCCCCACTGTTTGAGGTTGTTCTGGCAGGACGAACGACGGTCCGCTTCCCGGGCCCGGGCCAGCGCCGGCAGCAGAATTGCCGCCAGGATGCCAATGATGGCGATGACGACAAGCAGTTCGATGAGGGTAAAGCCAGATTTCTTGCGCATGGTTCTTCCTCCATCAGGATGATCACGAAACGGGGAAGGCATCCCATACCATTCCCTTCCAGTCACCAGTATACATCATCCGGAAATAGAACTATACTCTGGAATTTTGTGAGGAGGAATGTATACTGGGGGCATACAACCGGGAGGTCCAGCCATGTGTTGTCATTGCATGAATCGCCGGGAATTCATGGAACTAGCGATGGTCGCGTCCGCCGGCGTCGCGGTTGGATTGGGAGCCGGGGCGGCGGTCGCGGCGGGGGAGGACATCACGTGGGATCCCTCCCGGCCGCTTTACACGGTATCCCGAACCCTTCGGGTGCTTCCCGTGCTGATGTACCGGGTTCCCCAGAAACGGGAGATGGCTTCTTATAAGTCGTGGGGTGGGGTACAGTCCGACGCCGCTGCCGCGGAGGAATCGGATCGAATCAGCGAGGAATTGCGTGGTCTCGCGGCATCTATCGGCTTTCCCATGGAGGTGCTGCCGGTGATGCGCGTGAGGAACCCGGAAGAAGCGAAGAATATTGATCACAGCAAGGCGGATCTGACCATTGTTTACCCTGCCACGGGTTCGGGAGATACGCTTCGTGCCTGTATTCCCCCGCGGGGCGCCATCATTTTCGCGCGACACAAGTCCGGCCCGGTGTACTACTGGTACGAGGCGTTGAGCACGAGGTACCTCGCCAGGGATGGTGAATCTCCGGATACCGACCGGCGGGTGTCGGTACGGGACGTGGTGATCGACAGTGTGAACGAACTGCGCTGGCGACTACGGGCGTGGAATGCGGTGAATAACCTGGTGGGATGCCGGGTGGCCACCCTGGGAGGATTCCAGGGGAAATACGCGCCCGACGCCCCGCAGGTCGCTCGAGAAAAATGGAACATGGAGATTATCAACTTAGACTATGCCGAATTTGAAAAGAGGCTGAAAGCCGCGTTCGCCGATACCGCGCTGATGGCCAGGGCGGAACAATGGGCAGACCTGTTCCTGGCCTTGCCGGAGACCAGGCTTGAAACCGAACGTTCCTACGTGGTGAACGCGTTCGTGCTGTATGTCCTGTTCAAGCAGTTCATGCGGGAAGCCGACGCGTCGGTCTTTTCCATCATGGATTGCATGAGCGCGATCATGCCGATGTCCCGGACTACCGCCTGCCTGACCCTTGGATTGTTGAACGACGAGGGGTTGATCGCGTTCTGTGAATCGGATTTCGTGGTGATTCCAGCCGGGATTCTGTTGCGTCACCTGGCGGGGGTACCCGTGTTCATGCATAACTCGACGTTTCCCCATGATGAAGGCATGGTGACGTGCGCTCACTGCGCGTGTCCGCGGCGACTGGACGGTCAGACCTACGCCCCGGCGCGGGTGCTAACGCATTACGAGTCAGATTTCGGCGCGGCGCCCAAGGTGAGCATGCCTCCCGGACAAGTGGTCACCTTCATCAACCCGGAGTACGCCACGGGACGCTGGCTGGGCATGCGCGGGGTGGTGAAAGACAATCCGTTTTATGAGATTTGTCGCAGTCAGCAGGATGTGCAGATTCTTGGCCCCTGGGAACGCCTGCTGAACGAGGTTCGCGATTCGCACTGGATGATGGCATACGGCGATCACCTGCAGGCAGCGGGATACGCGGCGTCAAAGATTGGCGTGCGGTGGGACCCGGTGGCCTAGGGGGGAAACAAAAAAATGGAGCGGGACACGGGGCTCGAACCCGCGACATCCAGCTTGGGAAGCTGGCACTCTACCAACTGAGTTAGTCCCGCTCAGTCCATCTGAAATTTACCACGGCTGAAGCAGGAAAGTCAAGTACCCATTGCGCCTTCCAGGCAGGTGAGTTCACGGGAGGTTGAAGATTTCTCGCTTCGCTCGAAATGACAGGAGCCGCTCGAAATGACAGGAGCCGCTCGAAATGGCAACGCGTCGATAAGAGATCAAGGTTCTGGTTGGACAGTCAGCGCGCGGGAAAAAGAAAAAAAAACGGTCGGGGAAGCATCGTGTCCCGAGAGTAAAGCATGTCAACCACGCGACCCGAAGTACCGGAACGAAAAAAACGGAAGACGCCCGTTGACGTCTACCGGGGAATCCTGCAGGCAGAACGGCGCGACTGAATTGGTATGTATAACAATTTTGGGCGGCCGGTCCGCGGAGAAAGACCGGCCGCCATGGGGAGAGAGATGGGGAGGGAGGAGTGGCGTCAGGCTGTTGAAACCTGCTTATATTCCGGGGTCAGCGCGTCTTCGGGATAGGCTTCCAGTCCCATTTCACTCTTGTCCAGCCCGGCGTATTCCTCGTCCGGTTCGACGCGCAGGCCGAGGGTGAGGCGGATGACGGACCATAGCAACAGCGAGGCCGTCACCGTGAAAGCGCCCACGGCTCCGATGCCGATCAACTGGATGATTAACTGGTTCACGCCGCCACCATAGAACAGTCCAAGGTCCGTATTGAACAGGCCGACGGCCAGGGTGCCCCAGATCCCGTTAACCAGGTGGACGGAAACGGCGCCCACGGGGTCATCCACCCGTAACTTGTCGATCAGAAGCACCGATTCTACCACCAGCATGCCGGCGATCAGCCCGATAATGACCGATCCGAACACCGACACGCCGTCGCACGGCGCGGTTATGGCGACCAGCCCCGCCAGGCATCCGTTGATGATCATGGACAGATCCGGGGTGCCCACTCGCAGCCACGCGTAGGCTGTTGCCGCCGCGATGCCTGCCGCTCCTGCCATGGCCGTGGTCACGGCGATATGCGCGATGGCCTTACCATCGGCGGCCATGGTGCTGCCCGGGTTGAATCCAAACCACCCGAGCCACAGGATAAGACCTCCCAGGGTGGCGTAGGCGATGTTGTGGCCGGGTATGGCGTTTACGCTGCCGTCGGCCCGGTATTTACCGATCCGGGGGCCCAGCAGCATGGCGCCCACCAGGGCCGCCCAACCGCCCACGCTGTGAACCACCGTGGAACCGGCGAAGTCCTTGAAAGATCCCCCCAGGATGTTAGCCAGCCAGCCGCCCCCCCATATCCAGTGGCCGCTCACCGGGTAAACCACCGCGACCAGCAGGAACGAGAACAGGATGAACGCCTGGAACTTGATTCGTTCGGCCACGGCCCCGGACACGATCGTCGCGGCCGTGGCGGCGAAAACCAGTTGGAAGAAGAACTTGGCCTCCAGGGGCACCCCCGTCCAGTTCAGGGCGGAGTACACACCGCTATAGGCGTCTGCCATGGCGGGACTGTTGTCCGCCCCGGACAGCAGGAAACCCGAAAACCCGACAAAACCATTACCGTCCCCGAACATCAAGCCGAATCCCGTAATCCAGAAGGAAAGGCTGGCAATGGCGAAGACGATAAAATTTTTAGCCAGAATGTTCACGGCGTTTTTCGCGCGGCAGAACCCCGTTTCCACCAGGGCGAATCCGGCGTTCATCCAGAACACGAGAAATCCCGCGATCATCACCCACAGGGTGTCCAGGGCCACCCTGGTCTCATCTATGGCCGTCGCGTCCGTGGTTTCCTGGGCCAGGGCCCATCCACCCGTAAGACAGATCATCCCGACCAGTAAGAGTTGAGGAAGGTATCTGACGTTTGCTTTTCCGATGGTTTTCAGCATCTCTAATCTCCTTTTTTTTGAGTGGATAACCGTTATTCCACCGCGATGGCCCCTTCTTCGCCGGTGCGGATGCGGATGGCATTTTCCACGGGGATCACGAAGATCTTTCCGTCACCGATGCGGCCCGTGGACGCGGTTTTACAAATGACGTCGATGACGGTTCGCAACAGGTCGTCCGGGATCACCACCTCGATTTTCAGTTTCGGCAGAAACTCCACGACGTACTCGGCTCCCCGGTATATCTCCTTGTGTCCTTTCTGCCTGCCGAAGCCTTTTACTTCGGTTACCGTCACGCCAGTGATGCCCGTGGCGGACAGCGCTTCCTTGACTTCCTCCAGCTTGAAGGGTTTGATGATAGCCTCCACTTTTTTCACGGGGGTCTCCTTTCCTGTTCGTGGCCTGACCGGATACCCGGCCGTCCGGGGGATGGTACTTTCCTGAATGTCAGGATCAAGCGGCGTGCCATGCCTGGCTTTGCGAAGTTTATTTTTACAAGTATCTGGTAAATAACTTTTTATGAAAATAAAGACTATAGACAGGCACAGATATGGATTTCGTAATCCTACCGGTACGTATTTTTCATGCGTGGGAATGACCGTTTCGTGTTTTTCGATCGCGTAGGAAAATTTTCCAAAAAGACGTAAAAAAATTGAGATGTTCCTCGTGGACGTGTCAAAATTACATCAGATTTTTCATATTTATGGAATATGGTCAAGCGGAGGATGTCAAGATGTACCTGGGTATTGAAGATTTCTGGGTCTTTCTCGCGTACCTGTTGAGTATTTTGTCGGCGGTGCTCTGCGTGGTGTACGGCGTGCTGACCTGGAACAAGGGCGATGAACCGGTTACCCATGAAGACTTGAACTGGGCCAGGGAAGAAGTTCGGGAAGAAGCGGAGTCCTGAAATCAATCCCACCGTCCATGTCCCGATCCGTTACCTGACAGGCGCATTCTGAAAGGAGGTCGTAATGGATTTTCTTACTATTTCCATGGTTGTGTTGTACCTGATGGTGGTGGTATGGCTGGCCTACAAGGGATACAAGGGAACCCGTTCCGCCGCCGACTACCTCGTAGCGGGACGGAATACGCACCCCGTGATCATGGCGTTGTCTTACGGCGCTACCTTTATCAGCACATCGGCCATCGTGGGATTTGGCGGCGTGGCCGCCAACTTCGGCATGAGCCTGCTGTGGCTGTCTTTCCTCAACATATTCGTGGGGATTTTTCTGGCCTTTGTCGTGTTTGGTGGGCGTACCCGCCGCATGGGGCATCACCTGGGCGCGCACACGTTTCCAGAATTTCTTTCCAAGCGCTATAACAGCCGGTTCGTCCACGTGTTCGCCGCGCTGATCATCTTTGTTTTCATGCCGTTGTACGCCATGGCCGTGTTGCGGGGCGGGGCGGAGTTCATCGCGACGACCTTCGATATCCCCATGCAGGTGGCATTACTGATTTTTGCCCTGGTCGTGGTGGCCTACGTGATTCCGAGCGGCATCAAGGGCGTCCTGTTCACGGACGCCCTTCAGGGGGCTATTATGGCCGTGGGCATGATTTTTCTGTTTGGCTGGACATACTGGCAACTGGGTGGCATGGTGTCCGCCCACGCGCAGTTGACGGAGATGAAGAACATGGTGCCGGCTTCCCTGCAGGCGATCGGCCACCAGGGATGGACGTCGATGCCCAAATTCGGCTGGGCTGCCGCTGGAGCAGACGCGGCATCCGCCCACCAGTACGACCTGTGGTGGATCGTGGTGACAACGATCGTGATGGGGGTGGGTATTGGCGTGCTGGCGCAACCGCAACTCGTGGTGCGTTTCATGACCGTCAAGTCGCAGCAGGATCTGAACCGCGCCGTGGTAGCGGGAGGTGTGTTCATTTACCTCATGGTGGGCGTGGCCTTTACCGTGGGCGCGTTGTCGAACGTGTATTTTGTCAAGCAAGAGCGGATCGTGGGAAAAGTGGTGGATGACCATGTGCTCATGGATCCGGGGGCTTCAGGCAACGATCCCCTGAAGCCGGTGCCGGATGACGCGCCCGATGAGGTTAAGCAGCGAGCCAAGGCATTTGTCGCGTACCGCTTACCTGGTGACAATCCCATCGCGCCACCAAGGCTGGTGTTGAAAACCCCGAACCTGAAGATCGAGAAGGGCGCGGAAGGCGAGTGGGACGTCATCCGGCCGGGGCTGATCGCCGTGGCGCGGACTATTAACGGCGCCACTACCATGAAAGGAAACGTGGACCAGATTATCCCGGTTTTCGTTCAGGGTGCACTGCCCCGATGGTTTGGCATCATTTTCCTGTTGACCCTGCTCTCCGCGGCGATGAGCACGCTTTCTGGGCAGATGCATACCATCGGCGCGGCGCTGGGGCGGGACCTGTTCGAACAGTTCCGGCAGGGAAATTCCGTGTTGTTGACCCGGATCGGTATCTGCGTGGGCTTGCTGGTGTCCCTCGGGATGGGGTACGTGGTCTCCGGCAACGTGATCGCGGTGGCAACGGCGGCGTTCTTCGGGATCTGCGCGTCGAGTTTCATGCCGGTGTACCTGCT
>JAGPFE010000041.1 GCA_018056705.1 Candidatus Hydrogenedentota bacterium
CGGGCCACCCGGGACCCGACGTTTCCCACGCCAACGATGCCAATGGAAGCACCTCGCAGGGTGACGCCGTGCCGGGCTTCCAGGAACAGCAGGGCCGCCGTAATGTAATCCGCCACGCTGTTGGCGTTGCATCCGGGGGCGGAGGCGAAACCGATTCCCTGTGCCGCGAGCCAGGCCTTGTCCACGTGGTCTTCGCCGATGGTGCAGGTGCCCACGAAGCGCACGGGGGTGTCCCGCAGAAGGTCGGCGTTGACCCGGGTGATGCTGCGCACGATCAGGGCATCGGCCTGTTCCAGGTCCTTCCGGGCGATCCGCCGGCCGGGCAGTTTGCGCACCGTGCCCAGCCTTCCGAATGCCTCTTCCGCGTAAGGGATATTTTCGTCAACCACGATAAGCATGCGGGAATGTCCGAGATGATCCGTTACTTTTTCCAGGGCGGCGTGTCGGGCAGGTGTCGCGCGAACTCGTCAATCAGGGCCTGTTCGTACGCGCCGGCGTAGGTACCCGCGAAGAACCGGTCCAGTCCTTCCTCGTATAGCCGTTTCCAGGAATTTTCCTCGTCTCCGGGATTGATAGGGAAGAACAAGGCATTGTTGGCCCGGGCCGCCTTCAGGTCGCCGTACGCGTCGCCGATCATGAGAATCCGTTCCGGCGCGTAGCGGCCCTCGGACGCGTAACGGATATGTTCCGCCTTGGTGCCAACCTCCTGGCCATTGATGGCGAACACGTAATGGTCCAGGCGCTGTTCCGCCCACTCCCGTTCGAGGGCTTCGCCCGGTGTCTGGGAGCATACCATCATGTCCGCGCGGTTCGAAGCTTTTTCCAGGCATTCCCGGACCCAGGGAAAGGGCGGCAGGCCTCCCTGGACGATTTCTTCCACGGATCGGTTCACGGCCACGCTCCAGGCCAGGCACCGGTGCATGTCCGGGGCTTCCGTCTCGCTACGGGCCTGGCAGTAGGCTTTGAGAGCGGGGTTGCCCAGCTTGGTTTCGGTCCTGACCCACTCGCGCAGATTGGGGACCTCAGGCAACTGAATACCGCGGGCCATGGGCGCGTCCCATTCCGCGAGCAGGTCGAATACCATGAGCAGGGCGGGAAACCGGTTGATGCCCCGCCACTTGGAATAAAGGTTGACAAACTCCGCGGCCATGCGGGCGTACTTGGATACCGGCTGCAGGTTCCAGTAGCGGATGATGTTCGGGATAAAACACTCCTTGTGCTTGATTTCCATCGTGTCGAAGGCGCAACCGTCCGAATCGATGGCAATCAGGAATTCGCGCTCAGGCTGCCGCGCTTTCAGGCTGGCAATAGGATCACTCATCGCATGACTCCTCAGCAGTTTGTTGGCAGGTAGTTGCTATGGATTACACGCCGGAAAACGCCGAGAACCCGCCGTCCACGGGTATTACCACGCCGGTGACGAACCGGGACGCGTCGCTGGCTAGCCACACGGCAGTGCCCAGCAGGTCCTCCGGCGTGCCGAAACGACCCATCGGCGTGTGGGTGATAATCGTCTGTCCGCGGGCGGTCAGCGCACCCGTGTCCTTGTCCGTCAGGAGGTATCGATTCTGGTCGGTGAGGAAGAACCCGGGGGCGATGGCGTTAACCCGGATCAGGGGCTTGTATTCCTGGGCAAGGTGCACGGCCAGCCACTGGGTGAAATTACTGACCGCCGCCTTGGCCGCGCTGTAACCGGGAATCCGGGTCAATGGCCGGATAGCGTTCATGGACGAGATGTTGATCACCGTCCCCCCATCCGGGTTATTGAGCATCGCCCGGACGAAGACCTGGGTGGGTACGATCACGCCGCCCACAAGGTTCAGGTCAACCACGCGCGTGAGGGCTTCGGCTGGAATATCGAAGAACGACTGCTCCGGAGAGGTAGTGGCCGCCTTCATGTTGCCGCCCACGCCATTGACAAGAATATCCACCTTCCCGAAATCCGCCAGGATCCGCCGGCATGCTTCCTCGATGGTTTCCCGGCGGAAGGCATCCATGTAGTACGCCTTCGCGTTGCCACCGGCTCTTCGGATCTCGGCCGCCCGGGCCTCGGCCGGATCGGTCAGCAGGTCGGCGATGGCCACGGATGCGCCCGCGCTGGCGAGAGCCTCGGCAATTGCCCCGCACAGCACTCCTCCCCCGGCGGTGACCACGGCTACTTTACCTTCCAGGTTGAACAATTGGGGCATATTCATGGATGTTTCCTCGGTTTCTTCGCCTGGTAATTCTGTCGTCTGGCTGAACTGAACCGTGAAGGGCGATACGCGAACGGATACCCATATTGTACCGATTTCGCGGGCACAATTCGAACCGTCCAGCGGGGCGAGTAAAGGCGTGGAACGGGGCTTCTTCACAAAATAGTTAGGTGTTGGGAATATCGCATCCGAATGGTTGGTTTTTAAAGCAACCTTGGAAAAAGTGATAAAAACAGACCCAGACAGAGGGAGAAGAGAAGCCGTGCCCGAGATTACCTGTCCCCGTGGAATGATGATACACGCGCCGGTTTCCGACGCGCACGCCAGGATACTGACCCCTGAAGCGCTCGCGCTGCTGGCGGAACTGCACCGCCGTTTCAACCCGACCCGGCTGGAACTGCTCGAAGCCCGTCGGGAAAGGCAGCAGCGGTGGAACGCGGGCGAACCCATGGATTTCCTCCCCGAAACCCGGGAAATCCGCGAGGGAGACTGGAAGGTGGACCCCGTGCCCGCCGACATGCAGGATCGCCGGGTGGAGATTACCGGGCCCGTCGACCGGAGGATGATCATCAACGCGCTGAATTCGGGCGCGAAGGCCTACATGGCCGATTTCGAGGATTCCCACACGCCCACGTGGACAGGTACCCTGGACGGCCAGGTGAATCTTTACGATGCCGTCAGGCGGCAGATCGATTTTACCGCTCCAAACGGGAAGCACTACGCCCTTAACGAAAAGATCGCCACGCTGATCGTGCGCCCCCGGGGCTGGCACCTGCCCG
This sequence comes from Candidatus Hydrogenedentota bacterium, assembly GCA_018056705.1. Lineage (GTDB taxonomy): Bacteria > Hydrogenedentota > Hydrogenedentia > Hydrogenedentales > CAITNO01 > JAGPFE01. The sequence continues at coordinate 2,975 of JAGPFE010000041.1, forward strand.
AAAAGCACGTGACCGTCGACGGCATGCCCATGTCGGGCGCCCTGTTTGACTTCGGCCTGTACTTTTTCCACAACGCGAAGTATCGCCTGCGGCAGGGTTCCGGTACCTATTTCTATCTGCCCAAGCTGGAGCATTACCTTGAGGCGCGACTCTGGAACGACGTGTTCCTGTTTGCCCAGGAATACGTGGGCGTGCCGGAGGGCACCATCAAGGCGACCGTCCTCATAGAAACCCTGCCCGCCGCGTTCCAGATGGAAGAAATCCTCCATGAACTCCGCCGGCATAGCGCGGGCCTGAACTGTGGCCGGTGGGACTACATCTTCAGTTACATCAAGAAACTGGGCGGTCGGCCGGAATACGTGCTGCCCGAACGCGGCCAGGTGACCATGACGGTGCCCTTCATGCGCGCCTACACGCTTTCCTGCATCCGGGCATGTCATCGCCGGGGCGCTCACGCCATGGGAGGCATGGCTGCCCAGATTCCCATCAAGGATGATCCGGAAGCCAACGCCGCTGCCCTCGAAAAGGTGCGGCGGGACAAGGAACGGGAGGCCACGGATGGTCACGATGGCACGTGGGTGGCCCACCCGGGCCTGGTGGGAGTGGCCATGGGAGAGTTCGACAAGGTGCTCGGTGACCAACCGAACCAGTTGGACAAGATACCCGAAATCCACGTGACCGCGGCTGACCTGACTACACCCTGCCAGGGCACCATTACCGAAACGGGTGTGCGGAACAACATCCGCGTGGCCATTCAATACATCGAGGCCTGGCTTCGCGGGACCGGGTGCGTGCCCCTCTACAACCTGATGGAAGACGCGGCCACGGCGGAAATTTCCCGCGCCCAGGTGTGGCAGTGGGTTAGGCACGGGGCCCTGATGGATGACGGGCGGAAGATCACGCCCGAACTGATCCGCTCCTTCATTGCCGAGGAGGAGCAGACCATTCGCCGGGAAATCGGCGACGCCCGTTATGACGCGGGCCGGTTTCCCGAGGCGACCGCCTTGTTCGAACGGCACGTTCTGGCGCCTGAACTGGCGGAATTTCTCACCCTGGACGCCTACGAACTGCTGAAAGACTGAAGTGACTGGTTAAGGATATACCACCCCAACATGATAGAAAGGGAAGGGACATGAGTGAATTCACCGGACGAAACGGCCAGGCGAAACGCGGAAACGGCAAGCACTGCGGATGGTGCGGCTGGGAAGATTGTTGCGATCCCCGCTCCCTGCTATGCGAAAACGAAGTGAAAGCCCTGGAAGATGAATGGAAAACGGATCCCCGCTGGAAGCGCATCCGGCGGCCTTACACGGCCGAGCAGGTGGTCAAACTGCGGGGTACCATGCGCGTGCAGTACACCATCGCTACCGAGATGTCCAGGAAACTGTGGCACCTGCTGCACGCGGAGCCGTTCATCAACGCTCTCGGCGCGGTGACCGGCAACCAGGCGGTGGAGATGGCCATGGCGGGACTCAAGGCCATTTACCTCAGCGGCTGGCAGGTGGCGGCGGACAACAACCTGGCCGACTCCATGTATCCGGACCAGAGCCTGTATCCTGCCAACAGCGTGCCCATGGTGGTGCGCAAGATCAACCGCGCGCTGGCCCGGGCCGACCAGATTCAACTGGTGGATGGCAAGCGGGACTTTGATCCGTGGCTGCCGATCGTCGCGGACGCCGAAGCCGGGTTTGGTGGTCCCCTCAACGCGTACGAACTGATGCTTGCCATGATCGAGGCCGGCGCGGCGGGCGTGCACTACGAGGACCAGCTGGCTTCCGCCAAGAAATGCGGTCACCTTGGGGGGAAGGTGCTGGTGCCCACCCGGGAATTTATCACCAAGTTGATTGCCGCGCGCCTGGCGGCGGACGTGGCCGGCGTGCCTACGGTGCTGGTTGCCCGGACCGATGCCGACGCGGCTTCGCTGCTGACCAGTGATATCGACGATCGCGACAAGCCGTTCTGCACGGGCGAACGCACGGAGGAGGGATTCTACCGGATTCGCCCTGGTGTCGAAACCGCCATTGCCCGGGCCCGCAGTTACGCGCCTTATGCCGACGTGCTGTGGTGCGAGACCAGCACGCCCGACCTGGAAGACGCGAAGCGGTTCGCCGAGGGGGTCCTGTCCGAACATCCAGACGTGCTTCTGGCCTATAACTGCTCTCCATCCTTTAACTGGAAGGCTCACCTGGATGACAGCACGATCCGGAAATTCCAGGTTGAACTGGGCGCGATGGGTTACAAGTTCCAGTTCATCACGCTGGCCGGGTTCCATGCCATTAACCTGAGCATGTGGAAACTGGCCCGGGATTACCGGGACCGGCACATGGCGGCTTATTCCGACCTGCAGCAGGAAGAGTTTGCCGAGGTGAACAACGGTTATATGGCCGTTAAACACCAGCGCTTCGTGGGGACGGGTTTCTTTGACGAAATTACGAATATTGCCTCCATGGGCTCTTCCAGCCTCGCCGCGCTAACCGGTTCCACCGAGGAAGCCCAGTTCAGGGTTTGATTGTTTCGTTCCTTCTCTTGGTACAGACGGGCCACCACCAGGCGGTGGCCCGCGCTGTTTTTATGGGCTCGCCGGTTCGATTGCGGTAAAAAAACCCGACATGGCATCCGCATGGTATACTGATACCGAATCCAGTTGGAACGGACATTCCGCGGCATGGGGGCCGAGCCATGACAGTTCGTGCGGTGGAAGAACGGATCGTGTTGATGTGCCTGGAGCAGGGGGTACGCGTGGCTACCGCCGAATCATGTACGGGTGGACTGCTCGCGTTCCGCCTTACCCGGGTTCCCGGCGCGTCCGGTTGTTTTCCGGGGGGCGTGACGGCTTACGAGAATGACGTCAAGGCAAGGGTGCTGGGGGTGCCCCCTGACGTGTTGCGTGATCATGGAGCCGTGAGCGAGCCCGTGGCCCGCGCGATGGCCGAGGGTGCCAGGAAATTGTTTCGTGCTGATTTTGCCGTGGGGGTAACGGGTATCGCGGGGCCCTCGGGTGGGACCGTTGCCAAGCCGGTGGGCATGGTCTACGTGGCGGTGGCCGACGATCGACAAACCCAGGTCCGCGAATACCGTTTCACCGGAGATCGTCAAGCCATTCGGGAGCAGAGCGCGGAAGCCGCCCTGTGCCTGCTGGAAAACTACTTAAGGGAAAGGATAACACCATGAGCGATACCAGTAAAACCTACGTGCCTTTGCATACCCATACCTGTTATAGCGTGCTGGACGGCCTGAGTACGCCCAGGGAACTGGTGCAAAAGTGCCTGGATCACGGGATGCCGGCCTGCGCGATCACCGATCACGCCTCCCTGTTTGGCACCATGGATTTTTCGCTTGCTGCCGAAAAAAAGATTAAGGCCATTATCGGCTGTGAACTGTATGTGGCGCCGACCACCATGGAGGATCGTTCCGCCACATCCAGTCATGAAGCCGCCGAGCATCTCGTGGTATACGTCCGCAACGAAACCGGCTATCGTAACCTGTGCAAACTGGTGAGCAAGGCTTACCTGTACGGGTGGCATTACAAGCCCAGGGTGGACGATAACCTGCTGGCGGAACACAGCGAGGGCCTGATGGCTTCTTCCGCCTGCCTGTCTGGGAGGATCCCCCGCAGGCTACTGGGCGGCCATTACGACGAGGCTTGCCGCGCGGCCGCCAAGTATGCCGAGATTTTTGGCCAGGACAACTTCTTTATCGAGCTCATGAACCACGGCATGGATGAAGAGGAGCAGATTATCAACGAATTGCATCGGCTTGCCAGGGACTTGCGCCTGTTGCCCATTGCCACGAACGACAGTCACTATACCAACCGGGAAGACGCGCGGACCCACGATATCCTCCTGTGTTCCCAGACCAAGAAGACCCTGAACGACGAGAATCGCATGCGCCTTCCTAACGATGAATTCTACCTTCGGACGCCTGCCGAGATGTGGAGCTGGTTCATGCGATGGCCGGACGCCGTGGAGAACACCCTTGCCGTGGCGGAACGTTGTGACTTCGTCATGCCCAAGAACCAGCAACTGATTCCCAACTACGACGTTCCGGGGGGAGAAGACCATTACGCTTACCTGCGGAGACTGGCATGGGAAGGTCTCGCCTGGCGCGTTGGAGACAACCCGCCCCAGGAATACAGGGAACGGCTCGAGTATGAACTCGGCGTGATCCACCAGATGGATTTCGTGGATTACTTCCTGGTGGTGTGGGACATGATTCATTTTGCACGGCAAAACCAGATCGCGGTGGGGCCCGGCCGCGGCTCGGGCGCGGGCAGTCTCGTGGCCTACTGTCTCGGCATCACCAATGTTGATCCACTCTACTATGGCCTGTACTTCGAGCGCTTCCTTAATCCTGAGCGCAAGGGCATGCCTGATATCGATTCCGATTTCTGTTACCGGCGGCGCGAAGAAGTGATCAACTACCTGCGTCGTCGCTACGGTGAAATGAACGTGGCCCAGATCAGCACGTTCCAGACCATGAAAGCGAACAACGCCTTCCGTAACGTGGCCCGGGCCATGGGGATCTCGACCCCCGAAACGAACGATCTGCTCAAACTCTTACCGCCTCCTCCCAAGGCCAATAAAAACTTCGAATCCTTGCGGGAAGCGCAGGAAGCAGACCCGGTTGCCATTGAAGAGGCATTTCGGTCCAATGCCGTCTTTGCCAACGTGTTCCGGGAGGCCATGAAGCTTGAAGGCGCGATCAGCGCGGTGAGTACCCATGCCGCCGGCGTTGTCGTGTGTGATCATGATCTTACCGATCACGTGGCCCTTTATCGGTCCGCCGACGGCGACCTGCACTCCACGCAGGTTCAACTGGACATGAAGGGCGTGGAGAAACTGGGGCTTCTGAAGGTGGACGTGCTCGGGTTACGCACCCTTACCGTCATCCGTGACGCGGTCGAACTGGTGCGACAGAACCGGGGGATCGAAATCGACCTGGATCAACTGGACACGCACGACGAGGAGACCTATCGATTAATCCGCGCGGGCAACGTGAAGGGGGTGTTTCAACTGGAAAGCGATGGGATGCGCGACACGGCCCGTCGGGTTGGCGTGGAGAGCATCGAGGAATTGTGTGCCGTGATCGCGCTGTACCGTCCTGGCCCCATGGCCTATATTGACAAGTACGTCGAGAGCAAGCATCATCCCGATCGCGTCGTGTATGACCCGCCCCAGACCGAGACCATTCTCCGGGAAACCTATGGTGTCGCGATCTACCAGGAACAGGTCATGGGTCTTGTCCGCGTCTGCGCGGGGTTCAGCGCGGGCAAGGCGGACAATATCCGCCGCGCGATGAGCAAGAAAAAGGCGGAGGAACTGGCCACGTTCAAGATCGAATTCATTCAAGGATGTCAGAAGAACGGCATCAGCGAGGACAAGGCCGATGACCTGTGGGAGCGGATCCAGGCGTTCGCGGGGTACGGCTTCAATAAGTCCCACTCCCTGGCCTACGCGATCGTGGCGTACCAGACGGCCTACCTGAAGGCGCACTACCCGCTGGAATTCATGTGCGCGTTACTGATCAGCGAAATCGGCAAGCAGGAAAAACTGGCCGAATACGTGCAGGAGACTCGGGAACTGGGTATCGAAGTGCTGCCTCCGGATGTTAACGCCAGTGACGTGGTATTCAAGATCGAAAACGGCGCTATTCGTTACGCCCTTGAAGCCATCCGGGACGTGGGCGCGAAACCTGCCGCGGATATCGTGGCCGAACGCGAGAAAAACGGTCCTTACCGGGATGTCTTCGACTTCTGCGCGCGACTTGTTGACGCCAAGTTGAACAGCCGTATCCTGGGTAACCTGAATCACGCGGGGGCCTTCCTGTCCACGGGCTGGACGATCCACGAAGTGGACGAAGTAATTGAGTTGGCGCTGCGCGAGGCGCAGGTGCGGCAGAAAGAACGGGAAGGGGGACAGATTCTCCTGTTCGAGGGTACCACGGAAGCCGTGCATACCCGGCCGCGGGTCCAGGAATACCCGGAAATGGAACTTTGCGAGATGGAAAAGCAGGTGATCGGCTTCTACCTGAATCGCCATCCCCTGCGTCGCTACTGGGACACCGCGGTTTCCTTCACGTCCCTGACAGATCGGGACCTGTACGAACTCGAAAACGGAGAAGAATGCTCGCTGGCCGGCGTGGTTCAGAACATTCGGGTAATCCGCACGCGCACCGGCACGGACATGGCTTACGTGACGCTGGAAACGCCCAAAGGTGTTTTCGAGGCCACCGTGTTCAGTGACCTGTTCAACCGTTGCAAGAATCTCTTCCGCAACGAGATGTTACTGACTTGCATTGGCCGCGTTAATGAATACAACGAAAAGACGAGTATTGTTATCGAAGACGTGGCACACATGGAGGACGCGGTGGCCCGTTTCGCCCGCGCCCTGCATATCCGTCTCAACTGGGAACATATAGAAGTCTCCTTTTTGACTCGATTGCGGGAGATACTTTCCACCGCGCCGGGTTCACTCGACGTGTATTTGCACTGTCCCGACCCGGCAGGTAGATGCGACGAGATCCTGGCGCACCTGGATCCCCAGTGTGGCGTAAGGCTGGACTCCACGTTACTGGAGGAACTTGGCGCCTTGGTGGGTCCACGATCCGTGTGGTTGTCCCCCGCGGCCGGTTTACCTCGATGGAATAAAATGGGAGAAACCGGCCGTGAATGGAAGCGGCGTCGGGGAGACACCGATTGGAACTGATCATTGGGCAGTAAAAGGGACCGAGCCATGTCGAAACGGGCCGCATTGCAGGGGGTGATGACCATGACCATCGTGGCGCTGGTCGCTGGTTGCGTGACCGCGCCCGTTACCGGGCGCAGCCAATTGATGCTGGTGGGCGATAGCCAGATGGTGGCCATGGGTAACCAGGCGTTTCAGGAAGTCCTCAGCCAGGAGAAGAAAGTGGATGATCCCGTTGTCCAGCAACGGGTGGTTACCGTGGGCAGCCGTATCGCCAGGGCTGCCGAGGAACACATGGCATCCCTCGGGCAGCCGGTTGGCTACCAGTGGGAATTCGTCGCGCTGGATAACGACGAGGTGGTTAACGCGTGGTGTCTGCCTGGCGGTAAGGTAGCGGTCTACACCGGGCTGCTGAAACTTGTCCAGTCAGATGACGAACTGGCTGTGGTCGTCTCTCACGAGATCGCGCACGCCGTGGCCCGCCACGGTAACGAGCGCATGAGCCAGGGCCTGCTCGTGGAACTGGGCGGCATGGCACTCGATAGCGCGATGGCGCAACGGCCGGACAAGACCCGAAGCCTGTTCATGAAGGTTTTTGGCGTATCCGCGAACCTGGGGTTCCTGTTGCCGTACAGTCGCCAGCAGGAATACGAAGCGGACCACATAGGCCTTATCCTCATGGCGAGAGCGGGATATGATCCGGCAGCCGCGGTGACCTTCTGGCAGAAACTCAGTGCCGAGGGTGGACCACGGGTGCCGGAATTTCTGTCTACCCATCCCGCGCCGGAACACCGGATCGAGGCCATCCGGGCGCTGATACCCGAAGCGAACAAGTACAGGCCTGTCGGCAACACGGCTTCCCAGGGCGCGCCGTCTTCCGATCCGGTGACCACGCCGGTCGGTCGGCCTGTTCAGGCGACCGTTCCTCCCGCGCCCGCGTCCGTTTCCGCTCCCGCGCCGCTTACCGTGCCCGGACCGCCGCCTGTCCACGCGCCTTCCCTGGCCCCGGCGCCAGCGCCCGTCCGGTAACTCCGCCGAACAACCAGGATTGCGCGAATGCTGCGCGATTTTCCAGCCCACGCGGTGCCAGATCAAAAAAGGCTCCCGGGCGGGAGTTCCGCCCGGGAGTGATGTTCAGTGATCGCGGGACGTCGTCGCGTGCAACGTTACCACTGGGCAATCAGGGCCGCTGTCAGCGGACTTACCGGCCATGCCGACGGATAGCGATGGAATTCCACGTGGCCGTCCATGTAAAGCACGTTCGCGCCGCCGGGGAGGTGATTGAAGGACGCGCCTTCATCCGTGGTCGACGTCACCGTGTCCGACATCACGGGAATCACGCTCTGGGCCGTGTTGCTGGCTTCCGGGTTGTTGATGTCGGTGATAAAGAACCGCTCGATGCCCTCGCGCAGGCGGTACACGGTGGTGGTGCTGGCTGGTACATCCTGGTCCAGCACGTTCAGGTCGTTCGAGACGATACGGTTGTAAAAATCCAGCAGGATGGTATTCAGGTCCATGGCGAGGGCAGGATCGATCCCCGGTTTCGCCGCGAAGTAGGAGGCCACGTCCGCCAGCAATTGCAGCGCGTTCGGGTTGGGATAAAACTGGTAGGTATCATCGGTAATGCCCGGCACGTAGAACGCCCAGCTGGTGTAGAAGTAACTGCTGCTTGAACTGTCCAGTTCGCAGGGGAAAAACTGTTTGTCGCCGTCCGGTGGCATGGGCATGTAACCGGTACCGTTCCAGATCTGGGCCTCACCGTTGGCCTCCGTGAAGGTTAATTCGACACCCTTGTTCTGGGGATCTGACGGGCAGAGCATCACGCCGGGATCCGTCATGTATTCCGGGAAAACCTGGAACGCGTTAATCGCGAAAGACTTCGATATGGGCGGCGTGCCGCCGGCGCAGTCAAATGACTGAATGGAGGGATAGATGCCGCCGCGGCTTTCGTTGGCGTACATCTTGAAAATGATGCCCACCTGTTTCAGGTTATTCTGGCAGGACGCGCGGCGGGCTGCCTCCCGCGCCCGGGCCAAGGCAGGCAGGAGAATGGCTGCCAGAATGCCGATAATCGCGATGACTACCAGCAGTTCAATCAGCGTGAATCCCTCGCGCCGTCCAACGTTGCTCCACTCGCGCATGACAGTCCCTTTCCTGTTCTGGCCCGGGTACGCGCGTCTCCAAGCCACCCGCGTCCCGAAACCGGTTTCTGCCTCTCCACGGAAAGAGACTCAACTTGTGGAAGATTGGTTACACAGCAAAAGCACGATTAACGCGCGTTAACTGGTTAATCCCCCGTCCACGGGTAGCGTGATACCGGTGATGCCGGCCGCTTCATCCGACGCCAGGAACGCGACTGCCGCGGCCACTTCTTTCGGGTCAATGGCCCGGGCCATGGGAATGGCGGACAACAACTGCTCCACGATGGCAGGGGGCATGTCGGCGGTCATGTCCGTGAGGGTGTATCCCGGAGCGACCACGTTAACGGTGATCTGTCGCCGGGCCAGTTCACGTGCGAGGGACCGGCTGAAGCCGATCACCGCGGCTTTCGACGCGCAGTAATGGGCCTGGCCGGCCTGGCCTCGATAACCTAGGATCGACGCGATGTTGATAATCCGTCCCCGGCGGCGCGAAATCATGCCGCGGGCTACCGCCCGACAGCAGTAGAACACACCGTCCAGGTTTACCCGCAGCACGGCATCCCATTCCTCGTCCCGTATGCGGGGCACGAGATTTTCCCGGCTGATGCCCGCGTTGTTTACCAGCACGTCGATCGGCCCGAGGGTTTCTTCAACCGTCCGTATCATGGCGTTGACCGCGCTGGAATCCCCCACGTCGCACAACACGCCGAGGGTGTCCGGACCGAACCGTTCGCGTCCATCCCGCACGGATGCTTCCCGCGCCCCGCACCAGGCCACCCGGGCCCCTTCGGACAGAAAGCGCTCCACGCATGCCCGACCAATGCCGCGGGTCCCCCCCGTGACAAGCACGACTTTACCTTCAAATCGCTTTTCCATGATTGATTCCCCAATCAAGATCGACACGTGCCGGATGGCCGACTACGCTCTTATGCTGACAGGACTCGGCAGGCTTCGGGCGTGTCCGCGGGCTGGACATCGGGCGCGCCCGGAATACGTCGGCACAGACCCTGCAGCACACCGCCGGGTCCTGCCTCCAGCGCTGGTACCGCGCCGATGGCCATCGCGGTTTCGGTCCACCGGACCGGCGCGAGTACCTGCTCGGCCAGCAAGGTCCGGATACGCTCCGGATCACTTTCCCGCGAGGCCGATACGGTCGAAAAAAACGGCCACGTCGGTGACGTGAGCGGGGCCTGTTCCAGGATCCGGGCCAGGGCGTCCGCGACGGGCCGCATGAGCGGACTGTGAAACGCCCCGGACACTCGCAGCGGAAGGATCCGTTTCGCGCCGGCCTGCTTGAGCACGGTTTCCGCGGTGGCCAGGCCTTCCAGCGTCCCGGAAATGACCGTCTGCGCCGGGCCATTGTGGTTGGCCACCCAGACGCATTCTGGCAGGACCGCGGCAATCGCGTCGGGGTCCAGTCCAAGAACAGCTGCCATGCCCCCTGGCGGGGCCTGGGCCATCAGTCGGGCCCGTTCCCGAACGAAATACAGACCCCATTCCGGGTCCAGGGCACCACAGGCCGCCAGGGCCGTAATTTCGCCGAGGCTGTGTCCCGCGCACGCCACGGGTTCCATCCCCAGGCTGCGCAGGTATCGCGCGATGGCCACCCCCAGCGCGTACATGGCCGGTTGGGCGCTGGTGGTTTCTCGTAGAGCCGTTTCATCCGCGTCACACAGCAGGTAGCGCGGGGAAACATCATGCAACAGGGACTCCGCCCGTTCCAGCCACGCGCGGGCTTCTGGAACGTCATACCACGACGCGCCCATACCGGGCCGCTGGCTGCCCTGTCCGGGGAAAAGCCACGCGCGCTTCATCGGATATTCTGGCTTTCTTCGCGCAACATCTCGATTTCGTGCTCCCGCAGGCGCACGATGTGTTCGCGGATGTGGTCGACCAGGTTATTACTGACCGATGTGGCGGCACCAAGGATCGCGTTTTCGATACCTCTCGCGGTGGACGCGCCGTGCGCGATGACCACCACCCCGTCGATACCCAGGAGTGGCGCGCCGGGGTATTCGTTGGGATCCACCTTGCTCTTGAGTTCAGTAAGGGCCTTATGGGCCAGGATCGCGCCCAACTTGCTCATGGAGGACTTGTTGAACTGCTCGCGGAGCATCTTGCCCATGTAGTAGGCGGCCGCTTCGCTGGTCTTGAGAAAGAGGTTGCCCACGAATCCGTCGCACACCACCACGTCGGCCCGACCGCCCAGGGCGGCCCGGGGTTCCACGTTACCCACGAAATTGAGGTGTTTCATCCGGCTCAACTGCTGGTAGGTTTCTTTGGCGACGGCCGTGCCCTTCTGGCCTTCTTCACCGATATTGAGCAGGCCCACCCGTGGGTTTTCCACGCCGAGGGAATACTTGGAATAGGCCACCCCCATTTCCGCGAATTCGCATAGTTGACGCGTGGTGCAGTCCACGTTGGCTCCAAGGTCCAGCATGACCACCCGCCCCGTGGCAGTGGGTAGTGCCTGGCTGATGGCCGCCCGGGCTACCCCCCGGATCGGTCCCAGCACGGTGCGCGCCGCCACCATGACCGCGCCGGTGTTGCCCGCGCTGACCACCGCGTCTGCCTGTCCGTCCCGGACAAGGCGCATGGCCACCATGATGGAAGGCTGCTTCTTCTCACGAACGGCCAGCACGGGCTGCTCATGCATGCCGATAACCTGTTCGGCATGACAGATTTGTATGGGGCCTTTCTGGGAATAAGCCGCCAGCCGGGGGCGCAGAACCTCCTCGTTGCCCACCAGGATTACTTCCACATCCCCACGCAAACTGGCCTTTACAGCGCCCTCGACTTCCACGGTCGGGGCGTTATCCGAGCCCATCGCGTCAAGGGCCACGCGGATCATGGTGTTCCCCGCCTCAGGCGTTCTTGGGCTTGATGACGATGCGGCCCTTGTAATATCCCGTTTTCAGGCACACCCGGTGGGGCAACTTCGCTTCCCCAGAGTCAGGGCATTCGGTTACGTTCGGCTCAACCAGCGCGTGATGGGCGCGGCGCATACCCTGCTTTGCCCGCCCCGTCCGTCTCTTGGGTACCGGCATGTCTTATTCCTCCGGCGCTTTCTTACGCGTCAATTCCGGAAACAGGCTGGCCAGTTGCTTCAGGCCCGTTTCCGGCATCGCTTCTTCTTCCTTGTTCTGACCGCATGAACATGGCCCCAGGTTCAGGTTGTGTCCGCAACGCGCGCACAATCCCCGGCAATCCGGATCGCATAACATGCGGCGTGGTTCACCCAGCGCGATCTCATCCCACAGCGGCTGGGTCAAGTCCACGGCTTCATCCGTTTCGATCGGATACAGCCGATCATCCAGTTCTTCGTCCGATTCGGTTTCCGCCAAACGGTTACTGAACAACCAGGTGATGGCGATATCCAATGGCGCCCGGGTCTCCATCAGGCACCGGTCACAGGGTCGCGCGTACACGCCCTGAATCCGGCCCCGGAACAGGACATCCCCGTTCATTTTGTCCAGCCGTCCACTGAGCAGTACTTCCCGCATCGGCGGCCGAATGGTTACTTCCGGGTGCAGCATCGACACCGGAATCCGCGCGGCGATTTCCACCCCCGCGTCATCTATGGAAACCAGGGGATAACGTAGATTCGACACGGTACGGCCCTCATCGCCGCTGACAGATACCTTATCGTACCAGAAAACGGGCAACACAGTCAAAACGTCGAACCCGGCCGAGAGGACAACAGGCCGCGGGCGAATACGTATTTTCTTGACAAAGTGCTTTAAAAAGTATAAAATTAGTCAAGTCACCCGGGTGACAGATCCCGGGATATGCCCAGGAAAGGGATCTATATGACCGCCGGTTTGCGTGATACCCTGCAGCATGCCCTGAACCTCCTGCGACAGTTTCCGGCGGGCGTGCCTGCCGAAGCCCGATCCGCCTTGGATATGATCCGCGCGGGACTGGATACGCTGAACGCGCGTATTGGCGACCTGGAAACCCGACAGTCGGGCGCGCTGGATACCCTCCGCCGGTTGCTGGATGAGGTCAACGAAGGGCTTGACGACGTGGTTCAGGGGGGACTCTCGAAAGAAGAGTCCGAGGCCCTCCAGGAAAAAATCCGGCAACTGGAATCCGACCTGCGCGCGGCGGAGGACCGGGCCCGGGAACTCGAAGATACCCGGAACCGAACCGTGGAGCAGTATGAGTCCCGGATTCGGGATCTCGAGGGTCACCTCGAAAAGCGGGGAAAAACGATCGCCGAAGCGCGGGACCGGATTCTCCGCCTGCAGAAAAAGACCGAAGAGTTTGCTTCTGAAAAAGCGGCCCTGGAAACCCGTGTTCATGAACTGGAGTCCACGCTGGAGCGTCGCAGCGCCGCCCTCAAGGCCGCGGAAAGCCGATACAGCGACTTGCGCCGCCGGCTGGAATCTCCCGGCGTTTCGTCGCCGGTGGTGACCCAGTTGCGTTCGCTCGAAACGCAGATCGAAGAATACAAGCAGGCCAACGCGAACCTTGAGAAGGAACTTGACCAGGTTCAGCAGGAACTGCGTGAAAAAGCCAGACTGCTCGAGTCCTGGGAACAGCGCGGTGAACTGCTTAAAAGTCAGTATGAGGAAGCCAGCCGGGAAGCCGAGGAAGCCCGGAAACGCCTTGATACCTTGCGCCAGGAAGCGGATAAGTGGCGCAACGACGCCGAGATGATGCGGAAACAGGTCGCCGAGGCCGAAAAAAGGGCCCGTGACCAGCAGGAGGAAGCAGATCGGCTGAGGGAACGCGTGCGCGCGCTGGAAGCGGAAACGCGGGACCTGGCGGGGCAACTCCAAGCCACCCGGTCCCAGTTTGACGCCGAGGCCACCAAGCGGTTTGAAGAAGAACTTGCCCGGGTGCAGGCTGAACTTGAGGCCACGAAGCAGCGAAAATCTGAACTGGAAGGGGAAGTGGCGGCCACGCGCGCCGAACTGGACCGGTCACGCGAAGCCCTCAACGCGTCGGAAGAGCGCCTTCAGCAGGCGAGCGCTCAACTGGCCGAAGAACAGAAACGCGCCCGGGATCTCGAACGAGATAAGGGAGACCTTGAAAAACGCCTGGATGCCGCGCTGAAAGATATTGCCAAGGCGAAGGAGGCCAGGGAAATGGCCGAAAAACGCGCCGAGGCCGCCGAGAATTCCCGGGAAGAAGTTCAGTTACGCGTCAGCACGCTGGAAGCGGAACTGAGCGCCAGGGATCAGACCATTAGCGATCTGGAAAAGCGAGCCGACCAGGCCGAGGAAACGGCCGCGCGGGTTCGAGACGCCGAGGCGGAAACCGAACGGTTGCGCCAGGAAATCGCGTCGATCCGCGCCGCGCTGGAAGATGCCGAGAAACAGTGCGCCGACGTTACCGCCGCCCGCGAACAACTCGCCATCGATCTGACCGAAACGCGCGCCGCTCTCGGGGAAGCGCAAGCCGAAAAGGAACGGCTTGCCGCGGAGCTGGAACAACTCCAGGAAAAACTGAGGCAGGACGGCGCGTACGCCGCGATCATGGAGGCGCTGGGCAAGGTAACCGGCGAACTCAACACCGTGAAAGCGGAAAGGGAACGCCTGCTCCGGGAACTGGAAGAATTGCGCGCCCTGGGCACGATCAGGTCCGCGATTACCGACCCGCAGGGTATGCGGGAGGTGATCGAAAACATGCCTGAAGACGAGCGCCGCAACTTTGGCAAGTTCCTGGTCGCGGCCCGGTTGATCACCGCCGAGCAACTGGACAACGCGTCGCAGTTTCTCAAGGAGAATCCCAGCGCGGGCAATCTGCCGTTGCTGCTGGTGGAACGCCAGCAGGTCAGCGAGGCCGTCATGGCGGTGGCGATGGAAACGTTCTACGGCCGGGAAAGGGTAGATCTCGCCGCGGCGCAGCCGGATCCCGAGGCCTGCCGGCTGATTCCCCAGGAGATGGCTTACCGGTATCTGGCGGTACCCCTGGAATTTGAAGGGGACGCCCTCAAGGTGGCCATGTTCTTTCCCGAAGACCTGACGGCCCTGGATACCATCGAACAGGTCGCCGGCCGAAAGGTGATTCCGCTGACGGCTCCGCTGTCAGCGATTCGCCAGGCGCTGGAACGTTTTTACTGGGAACCGGAATGAACTGGAACCGGTCCCGCCGAGGGACCATTCAGTTAGCCACGGCGTGCAGGCGGGAGGTGACGGCGGAATCCGTTGCCGATGACAGGTGAGACAGGCCCCGGTTGCACGTGGTGATCCACGATTTCACCGATTCGAGGTCCCCTTCCAGCAGGTGCTGACGGAATTGCCGAATCCATCGGTGTTCACGTCCCGCGTATCCCGCCGCGGTGGCGGCCACGATGTGCCATCCCCGCAGGCCCGTGGGAATACCGGCTGCTTCCAGGTGACGTTCCAGGTCGACCGGGCTCGGAACGCCTGGGATTCCAACAGAGGAATCATGACTTTCCGCGCCGGCCACGGACACGCCCACGCAACCGCATTGCTCTGCCAGGCGTTCGCATTCCGCGAAGGTATGTCGATCGTCCCAGCAACAGGGGGCACTGAACCGGAGGACAACACGTATCCCGGCTTCCCGACAGGTCCGCGCAAGGTCCCGAATGTCCCGGACCGAGAAGTCCACGCCGTACACGTCCTCCAGTAGCCGCTGGCTGCCTGTCAGGGCATCGATTTCGATCACCAGGCAACCGCTGCCCCGCAACAGGTTTGCCAGGGCCGGAGATATCCCCGCGCGGGGATGCGCGACCATGGCGATGGGCGCGGGATGTCGGAGAACCGTCCGATCGCTTAACTCGAATAGTTCCCGTGGTGTTGTCGGTTCTTCCAGCCAGATGGCCGTTCCGGGCCGGTGTCGAGTCAGGTGTCCCGTGAGTTGCCCGCGAAATGCCGGGGTGTCCCAGGACCCGTGAAAACCCGATCGTGCCGGTGCCACGGGGAGAATATTGAACTTACCGCTGTCATACAGCGACGCGGGGAGATCGATTTCCGCAAGGTCCATGTCCCCGAATTTCGCCAGGGGTGCTTCCTGGGAAACCAGAAAGTCCGATGCCTGCCATGGGATCCACGGTGTCCCGGTCATCGGCATGCCCGGTCCACAGGCGAACAATTGGACGTGGGGCAGGCGCTTCCGGGCCGTGTCCGCCGCGTGCCGGACCTGTTTTCCCGAAGGCGCGTCGTCCGCGAAAAAGAGGATTGTGTCCGCCCCCCATGCCACGATGTCTTCAATGATGGCGTTGCGCCACTCGTTCAGGATCCGATCGAAATCCCGGCTGGCCTGCCGTCGTTTCCACCAGATGGTCTCCGCGCGAAGGGCTTGCCATGCCGCTGCCGGCCGGGTCAGGGCTTCGGGGTGGCTGTAATCCAGCACGCGCACGTCCATGTCCGCGGCTTGCAGAAGGCCTGCCGCGAACAGCATGTTCCCCGGCAGTAAAAACCGCTCTTCTCCCAGCGGCCAGCCGGGCATATGAACGAGAGCCACCCGTCGCGGCATACGCGGCCTCCTGTCTATCCCGTATATAGTGGCTTGAAGATTTAAATTGCCCTATATCTTGAGGAAATCATAACACACAACCACTTTTTGTGCAATAAAAATTTTCGAACACAATATATTGTGTTGACCAAAAATGCTACGAGAAGATTGAAGGAAACTCAAATTTGAAGATTGAGGTGAGATCCATGCGTTCATTAAAGGGTTGTGGAGTGGCGGTTTGTGTGCTTGTTCCGATTTTCTGGGCAAGTCTTTTGACTGGTTGTACTGCCTCGGGTCCCGCGGTGTTGCTGAGTACCCTGCAGCAGGTTATTGACGGCTGTGGTGGTACCGAACAGGTCCCGGAAGAGTCGTATGTTCCCCAAGGGTCCACGCAACACTGGAAATCATGGGAAAACGTGGCCAGGCTGGATAAAAAACTGGGCATCTACATGGACATCCGGATAGATGAGCGGGGCGTGTTTAACGGACAGATCGGAAACTACGTATACAGTGAGGTGGGCGCGTATGGGAGTATCTATACGGCGGGAGACGGGTACTTTACAACCGGTAGTGAACTGAAAAAACCAGTGTGTGGCCGGCTGAATTTCACGGACAACACGGGGATAGTGTGGCCTGACGGCGAAGATAAGACCCCGGTTACCGTGGAAAAGACAGAAGATAAACTCATCATTACTTTCATTGAGTGGCCCACGGTGGATCCTGGTGATCCGCCCGGGGCCACCCTGTGGAAAATGGCCGAATAGACGAGGGACCGGCCAGAGTCACCTTTCCAGCAGGTGGAGAAGGGTCAGGAGGAAATCCCGGTTGTCGGCGGTAAGGTAACGCATGGAGCCGCCCATGCGGTTGAAGGACTTGTTGAACCGGAGGTAGTAATCGGGGTTATCCATGGGCGGTTCGCCCTTCGTCCAGTCCCAGTGAGATTCCTGCAGGTCCACCACGACGATGTGATGCCGGTCCATGTGTTTTCCTTCCTGAAGCAGCAGGTTCTGGGACATGGACATGGACTTTTCAAAGATCATCGGGGACATGACGGCGGACCCGATGGACAGGTAGACGCCGCCGTCGAGGTTGAATACCTGCCGGGCGAAGGCGAGAAAATCCCGTTCCGCCGCCCGACCGATGGCCGCACCGTGGTTCATCGGATGGGTGTAAATGATATCGTGGCCGATCATCGGGTGACTGGTGAAAGGCACGCCGAGGCGGTACGCGGCTGCCTGCAGTCCGAACTGTTTCCAGGGATGGGGCACGGCCATCCAGCCGGGTTTCAGATCGAACCGGATAACCCGGTCCAGCAGGTCCGCCGCGGCCGCGGCCTGCGCGGGATCACTCTCGGCCTTTTCCCGGATTTCCCGCGCCAGGCGTTCCCGGGAGGGTATATCGAGCCCCTCGTTTTCCACGAAGGCCCCGACGGATTCGCCATACCCCATGCCCTGCCATGCCCCCACGATGATCGCGAGGTTCAGGTAGAAACCGGTCTCCTGCCAGGTGCCGAATTCGCCCCGGGCCACGTTGGTACGGACGTCTTCGCTGCTATGTCCCTGGAAAGCGAATTCCCAGTCGTGGATGATCCCGGCCCCGTTGGTGGCCAGGTGAGTGATCCACCCCGATTCGATCAGCCGGATGAACACGGGGGCCAGGCCGTTCTTGATGGAATGGGCTCCGAAGGCGATCATCCGCGATCGTCCTTCGGCCCTGGCCTGGCGGATACGTTCGGCGGCTTCCTCGATGACCGCCATACCCTGTGGGCTGAATGGGCGGGGTGTGGCGTCAGGTGGGACGTGATCGTGTTCAATAAAAACCTTGTCTTTGCGCTGGGCGAGGGGCTTGAAGACAATCCGGGAACGGTCGAACTGGGGGTATGGCATATCCTGAACTCCACGCGTGAAACGGGGGTATTGTATCCCCGCGCGTTGTCGAGTCCCAAACGGTAACCGGTTCCGGCTACCTTTTTACCTGGGTTCAACCCGCACGGCGTACCGGATGCGTCGAAAGGCATCCGGATCTCCGGTCAGTGGCCTGGAGGCCAGCACCTCCACCTTGTAAGTTCCCGGCGCGTCCATTCGGAAGGTATACGTTCGGTCGGCGGACACGTCCCGTCCGTCCTGGGTCCAGCGGTATGCTCCAAATCCTTCCGGGGCGTTCAGGATAAGGTCAACGCCCGCCTTGACGGTGGTGGAGAGTTCCGGTTCGACCGCGGCCTCGGTGAGTTCGCTGACCTTGGCAACGACCAGGTCTCCCTGTTTTTCGGTGTATACCAGCAGCAGTGGTCCCGGTTCGGAGACGACGTACCGCAGGGGTTGGTTTTCCGTTACGACCGTTCCGTTGATCTCCCAGGTCCAGGTGTTTCCCGGAGCGGCCCGCATGTCCACGCTGATCACGTTGCCCACGTAATACACGGGGGGCAGGTCCAGGGAGATCCGCTGGCGGGAAATGACCTGGGCGATACCCGCCCGCTGTTTCAGTTCATCCACCGTGATGCCCAGGCGCTGGGCGAGCAGTTCCAGGGTGGAGGGATGGTCCCGTAGCGGCGTGTAGACCCGGACCCAGCCATCGCCGCGGCGGGTGGCGATCCGCAGGAGGTAACTGCCTACCTCGCAGGTCTTGCTGGGCGTGAGAATAACCTGTCCGTTCGCTTTTTCGAACCGGAACATGTGGCTGTAATCGCTTCGGTCCACCAGCAGTTCAAAACGAACGATGTCTTCGGCGGGGACCGGCGCGCCGTCCCGTCGGATCTGGAGAGTCTGGGACTGATCCAGGTGTTCGAAGGTCACCTGTTCGGGGGTAACCTGGATCTGTGCCACGGCGGAACTCAGGGTGGCCAGTCCCAGCAGGCACAACGTGACCGCTATTTCCGGAAAAGCGGATCCGTGTTTATGGATCGGGACTATTGCGCGCATGCGACGTTATCTCCTGTCGAGGTTTGACTTCCTTATGGTAACGAATGTCCGTGTGTATTGGAAAACGCCCGGCAAACCGTTTGCGTTCTCTCCTCGTTGCGAGGCGTTATTGCGGACAGGTTTGGTTATTTCTCCGTCGATAAATGGGGCCTGCCGGAACTGGGAATAGATCGATGGTCGTATGCCGCGTTCGTCACGGTAATCGTGTCATTTCGAGCGCAGCGAGAAATCTTTATTTCATGGTCAGAAGTTATCGTGTTGTTTAAGATTTCTCCTCACTGCGTTCGTCGAAATGACAGGGGTTGTTGTTCCACTATTATTGATTCCTTATTCCATATTACCTCCCAATCTCATGTTACCTCCCAATCCCATGTTACCTCCCATTGTCATTTCGAGCGAAGCGAGAAATCTTTCCCCCCAAACGTAAACCTGTCTATCGTAAAGCTGTCTATCCGGGATTCACCTCGTAACCTATTAGTGTACCATTTGCCTGTTTACTTGATATCCATGCGATTGCCCAGAGAGGTTTAACAATCGCGGGGATGGAAGTGATACAATAAATACTGGTAGACGTGGAGCAGATCGCGGGAGTTAATGTTCGGGAATCCGTGGAGGAAACGTCATGAGTCGTAAATCTTTACCAGCAGTTTGGATCTGGGTCGCCCTGTTTCTGGCCGCGGCGTCCGCCCGTGCCGGCCTGCTCGGCGAATACTATACCTATTCTCCCGCCGGCGTGCCCGCCAATCCCTTCACCGGGGGCAACTACCGGGGATCCCGGTATGACACCACGGTGAACTATAACTGGGGCACGGGGGGGCCAGGAATTGCCGGGATTGGCGACAACTACTTTGCCATCCGCTGGCGGGGCCAGGTCTACCTGCCTTCCGCGGGAAACTGGACATTCTATACTTCCTCGGATGACGGGGTGCGGTTGTGGGTTGACGGCGTAATCCGAATTGATAACTGGGCTCTTATGGGTGGTCAGGAACTGAACACGGGAGCCATAGCGCTGTCCGCGGGGTGGCACACGCTACAACTCGAATATTTCGAAAACGAGGGTAATTCCCTGATTACCCTTTCCTGGGAAGGCCCCGGTGTTTCTAAATCGATTATTCCCGATGCCGCGACAGCCTACCCCTGGGGACTTACCGGTGCTTATTATTCCGCGGGGGGCACGGCTCCGACCATATCCGAACCCAGCCGTAGACATACCCGGATCGACAGCACGGTTGGCTTCAACTGGGGGACCGGAGATCCGGCGGCGGCTGGTATCGGTGCCGACAGTTTCGCCACGGTCTGGCGGGGCCGGGTATACCTGCCGTCCGCGGGGAACTGGACATTTTACACCAACACGGACGACGGCGCGCGGCTGTGGATCGACGGCGTGCAACGGATCAACCAGTGGGTAGACCAGGGCCCAACCCAGGTGTCCAGTGGGGCGCTCAATCTTTCCGCGGGCTGGCATGTCGTGGAGATGCATTACTACGAAAACGGGGGCGGGGCAGTCGCGGAACTGCGATACGAGGGTCCCGGCGTATCCCAGCAGGTCATTCCGTCCAGTGTCCTGGCAGCGGATCGCGGCTTGATTGGCTTTTATTACGATGGAAATCTTCCATCCGCGACTTACCGGTTCGAGCGGATTGATCCCGAAGTGAACTTCAACTGGGACACGTCCAGTCCCGCGGCGGTGACCCCGGCCGATAATTTTTCGGCGCGATGGCGGGGTAAGATCGATGTGCCCACGTCGGGCGATTACACCTTCTACGTGACTTCCGACGACGGGGTAGAACTCTGGGTGAACGGTCAGCGCCTGATTAATATCCTGTCCCAGCCTCAATCGCCTATCGAGACTTCCGGTACGGTGACCCTCACGGCCGGTCGCCGGTATTTCATAGACCTGATGTACAACGAATTCACGGGTGGCGCGGTGTGCCAGTTGAGCTGGTCGGGTCCCGGGATTACCAAGCAGATCATCCCCATGAACCGGTTATTGCCCATCCTCAACGAGGCCCCGACGGATATCGCCCTGAGCGGCACGACCATCGGCTCGGGTGCCGCGGTCAATACCCCCGTGGGCACGCTATCCACCGATGACCCGGATAATACCAGCGGCGCCAGTCCCGCCCAGACCTTCACCTATGCCATCGTTTCGGGTGGAGGCGGCAATTTTGCTATCAGTGGGGATCAACTGGTCAAGGCGGCTGCCGAGGTCACGCCCGGAACCTATACCCTGACCATCCGGTCCACGGACAACGGTACCCGCCCGGCGGGGCTGTACGTCGAAAAGACGTTCAACATTACCGTCACGGATACCACGCCACCGGCTAATCCCACGGTGTCCAGCACGTCCCACGCGGTCAATGGCAAAACCCAGAACAACGTCATGACCATGACGTGGAGCGGCGCCACGGACAACTTCAGCGGCGTGGCGGGCTATTCATGGGCCTTCTCAAACAGCCCATCGACGGTTCCGGACACGGTCGTGGACACGCCCCAGGGGACCGACCCGCACACGGTCAGCAGCGGCACGCTGGCCGAGGGCACGTGGTACTTCCACCTGCGCACCGTGGATAACAATGGAAACTGGTCCAGCAAGGTAACCTGGGGACCTACCATCATTGACCGGACACCGCCGGTGATTACCCTGAACGGCAATGCCACGGTGACCCTGGAGTGTCCCGCGAGTTACACCGATGCCGGGGCAACCGCAACTGACAACGTGGACGGGAATCTCACCGCGTCCATCGTGGTGACCAACCCGGTTGATGGTGCCGTGGCCGGTACCTATGTCGTGCGGTATAACGTGTCCGACGCGGCCGGAAACGCCGCGACCGAGGTCACCCGCACCGTGACGATAACCGATTCCACGCCGCCGGTGGTGGATATTTTTGGCGGCACCTTCATGTACGCCGAGTGCAACGTGCCCCTGACCTTGCCGAACGGCTACGCGAACGACAGTTGCGCGGGGGCCTTGCCGGTGACCATTTCCAGTTACGGCGGGCTGAACATTACGGAGCCCCAAAAAGGCACGTATTACGTTACCTATCGGGCCTTCGACGGGGTGCAACCGGGGTTCCGCACGCTGGAGGTCCAGGTGCGGGACACGCAGTTGCCGGTGCTGCTGGTCAATACTACCCCCGTAACCGGAGAGTGCGGTGTTCCCGTGACGCTTCCAACCGCCTCGGCCAATGACCTGTGTGGTCCGGTGACGCAATCCGTGGTATACAACGGCCTGAATCCGGCCAATCCCCAAGCGGGCGTGTACACGGTGACATACCGGGCGGAAGACGGATCGGGTAACGTGGCCACGCAAAACGTGCAGGTGACGATTCAGGACACTGCCGCGCCCGTGGTGACACTGAATGGTCCGTCAAGCATCACTCTGGAATGCGGCGACGTGTTTACCGATCCTGGGGCGCTGGCCGTGGACGCGTGCGAGGGGGCGTTGCCCGTCGCGGTGAGCGGTTCGGTGAACACGGCGGTGGCGGGGACCTACACGTTGACCTATGCTGCCCAGGACAGCGGTAACCGGACAGGCCAGGCAACCCGCGTGGTGACCGTGGTAGATACGACGGCGCCGGTGGTGACCATCGACGGACCGAACCCGGTGTACGTGCTCCAGAACACGGTGTTTACCACGCCTTCCGTCACGGCGGTGGATGCCTGCGAAGGGTCGTTGCCCGTGACGGTAAGCGGTTCGGTGAACATGGCGGTGGCGGGGACCTACACGTTGACCTATTCCGCACAGGACAGCGGTAACCGAACCGGTACCGCTACGCTGACTGTGGTAGTAACGCCTGACCTGCCGCCGGTGATCACGCTGGCGGGGGATAATCCGCTGACGCTGTCGTGCGGCGACGCGTACGTGGAATCGGGCGCGACGGCCACGGACGACGTGGACGGCGACGTGACCGGGTCCATCGTGATCAGCGGTCAGCCCCCGGCGGGTCCGCTGGCGCCCGGATCGTGGACGGTGACCTACAGTGTGAGTGACAGTTACGGCAACACGGCCACGGCGACCCGGACGGTGGTGATTCAGGACAACTGCCCGCTGACGGTGACGGCCACGGGCACGACGCTGACGGTGCCCGTGGGCGGCCGGGCGGAATTTGCCGTGACGGTGACGG
>JAGPFE010000091.1 GCA_018056705.1 Candidatus Hydrogenedentota bacterium
GGCAATCCGAGACCGCGGCCGCTGAACTTGGTCGAGTAGAAGGGGTCGAAAATCCGGCTGATCCGGTCAGAAGGAATGCCGCAACCGGTGTCGCTGACCTCCAGGCAGACATATTCGCCCGGTTCGGCATTTTCCTTGAAAAAGACCTGGGAGAAATACTCCGGCGTGACCGTGAAAGGATAGGTGCGGATCCGTACCCGGCCGGCTTTGCCTTCCATGGCTTCCGCCGCGTTCGTGACCAGGTTGACGATCACCTGGTGAATCTGGGCGGCATCCCCGTAAATCCGGGGTAGATCGGTCGCCAGGTCGAACTCCAGGGCCACTTCCTTGGAAATACCCGCTCGCAACAGGGGCTCGGCTTCCCGGGCGACCCGCGACAGATCCACCGGGCGGGCCATGAAAGCGTTCCGGCCGGAATAGGCCAGCATCTTGCCGGTGAGTTCCGCGGCTTGCTGCGCGGCCTGTTCAATGCGTTTGAGGTATTCATGGACCGGCGAGTCTTTGGGAACCCGACGTAAGGCGAGGCCGGCGTTCCCCAGCACGCCCACCAGCAGGTTGTTGAAATCATGGGCGATGCCGCCGGCCAGCACCCCCAGTCCTTCCATTTTCTGAGCCTGTAACACCTGCTGTTCCAGCCGTTTCCGCTCTTTTTCGGCTTCCCGCCGTTCCGTGATGTCCCGGGCGATCCCCAGGATACCCACGGGCCGGCCTTCGACAGTAAGAATCTTGGAGTTGATCTCGAGGGGAACCCGCTTTCCAGACTTGGAAATGATTTCCACCTCGTAGCGGGTGAATTCGGTGCCTTTTTCGATCTTCTGCCGGATGCGACGGGCTGCTTCTTCGCGGTATTCCGGGACAATGATGTCGAATACTTTCAGCCGCAGGGCTTCTTCCCGGGAATATTCGCTGATCTTTTCCCCCGTCCGGTTGATCGAGGTGAAATATCCCTCCATGTCGTGGGTATAAATAATGTCGTTGGCCTCATCGAAGATGTCGCTGTAGCGGGACTGCATTTCCTGGACTACCCGCTCCGCCCGCTTACGGCTGGTGACATCCCGCATGATGCCGTGAAAACCGACCGGCTCGCCGGCATTGTCGCGCAGAACGCTCATGGACAATTCCAGCACTTCCGCCCCGGGCCCCTGTCGGAACAGTTCCACCATACGCTGGGGATTTTTACCGTCCAACAGGTCCTGGCGGTAAAGTCGCAGGTGTTCCAGTTCGCCCGCGGACACTGGAAAGCCGGGCAGATCCCTGAACAGCAGTTCTTCTTCGGTGGTTCCCACCAGGGCGGCATAACTCCGGTTCAGAAAGGTGATCCGACCCTGGATGTCGGTTTCGTAATAGCCTTCCAGGAGAGATTCGACGATCTGCTTGTACTTCAGGCGATCCCCGAACAGGACATTTTCTTTCTGACGTCGCGCGCTGATGTCCCGTACCACGCCTTGAATCCAGGGCACACGGTGACACCACGGATCCGGCTCTTCCGTTTCCAGATAGAAATCCTCGAGCAACCACCGGTGTTCCCGTTGACGCAAGGGAAAGGACCACTCCAGTCCTCTCAGCGCGGAACGTTCTCCCAGTTCCGCCAGGACTTCCTGGTGCATATCCCATCCGGGCAGTTCACGAATGGATTTTCCGATGATCTCCCCAGGGTCAGGGAAGCGGGACTCGAGATTGAACAGGTGCCAGGCGGCTGGACTCATGAAAAGAATGTTGCCGTCCGTGTCAAAAGCCCACACGCCCATCCCGCATTGTTCCAGCAGGTTGCCGATCCAGGGAGAGTTCCCTTGTTTTGGACGTTTTTCATCCATTACGGCATATTCCGAACGGACTGGCACATGATTTCAGGGAATCACCACAATCCTTCCTTGTCAATATTTTACCATAAATCTTTGGACGTGTGGGGAAGGTTCATCAATCGGGTAAACGTTCCCGACGCGTGGGGCATTCCAATTATTGATTACGGCGAAAAAACGGATGATTCGCAAGGATGTCCGGGGGAGCGTCCAGGATTTCACCGGATACCAGGATCCTGTCCTGGTCGTCGTAACAGACGGCCCATTGGCCAGGTGCCACGCCCCGTTGCGGGGGATGCAAGGTAATCCGGAGCGCGCCACGCTCCGGATGTACCCGGGCGTAACAGGGCACGTGATGGGCCCGCAACTGGACCCGGCAGTCCAAAGGCTGATCGGTAGGGGGAAGTCCTCCCCAGACCGGGGGGCCCGTGCGCAGTTGTCCACAGGCGGTGTGTTCCTCGTGGCCCACCACCAGGGTGTTCGACTCCGGGATCATGGCGATGACGTAGTAGGGGCGGTCTGCCGCGATACCCAGGCCACGGCGCTGACCGATGGTATAGCGCACCAGCCCAAGATGGGTACCCAGTCTTCGACCGGTAATATCCACGATGGGACCGGGGGGGGCTTCGCCCGTCCGGCGAGTTACCAGGGCCGCGTAATTCCGATCCGGCACGAAACAGATCTCCTGGCTTTCAGGCTTGCTGCCGCTGCGGCGGTCTACCGTGGCGGCCACTGCCCGGGCCTCATCCTTGGTGAGATGGCCCATGGGAAAACAGACCCGTCCCAACTGGGCCTGGGTGAGGGGGGCCAGCACGTATGACTGATCCTTTTCGCGGAACCGGGCACGTGAAAGGACCAATCGCCTAGAGTTCGCGAAGTCCAGGCGCGCGTAATGTCCCATGGCCAGCCATTCGCATCCCAGGTCCCGAACGGCTTTCCAGAGGAGGCCGAATTTGACCATGCGGTTACACCGGACGCAGGGATTCGGCGTTCGACCTTCGGCATAATCCCGGGCGAACCAGTCGATGATGAAGCGGTCGAATGGTTCCACTGCCCGGATGATCCGGTGGGGCACCCCCAGTCGTTGACATACCCGTTCCGCGTCCCGGGCCGCCTCGAGTCCGCAACAGGGTTCGAACACGGACTTTTCTTCCGGTTCTGGGACCAGCCGCAAGGTAACACCAGTGCACCGGTACCCCGCCTGGGTGAGCAACACCAGGGCGGCCGCGCTGTCCACGCCTCCACTCATGGCCACGGCGACCGACGCGCCCGGGGGAGGCAGTCGGTTGCCCGGTTCGCGCGAACGCTCCAGCAGGACGGAAAGGTCGAAGGGAATATCGGCGTGTTCCGCTGGCATGCCGCGATCGTCAGGCAAGCTGGCTGCCGGGGCGCATGACACAGGAGCCTTCGAATGCCACCCCTTCCTGGATGCTGATGCGAGGCGCGGAGATGTCGCCCAGTACCTGCCCGCCCCGCTGTAATTCGATGCGCTCCACCGCGGTGATGTTGCCGAGCACCTGGCCACCGACAATGACGCGTCCAGCCTGAACGTCTCCCTTCACGATGGCGCCCGGAAGGATGACGATGCTGTCGCCACTGATCACGTTGCCCCGCACTTCTCCCTCGACGCGGATGGTGCCTTCACAGGAGACGTCGCCGGAGACATGGCTGCCGGGTCCCAGCAGCATGACGACCCGGTTCTCGTTGTAGGATTTCGCTGATCCCGGTTTCACGGACATATTTGTTGTCTTTTCCTGGGTAGTAGTGACTGGTTGAGGATCCCGGCCCGCGTGGGATTAACGGGCAATGTACCGCATCGGGTTGACGGGGCTGTTATTCAATCGTACTTCGTAATGCAGGTGATTTCCCGTGCTGCGTCCCGTGCTGCCCACTTTACCAATGACCTGCCCGCGAGATACCTTGTCACCCGGTTTGACGAGTATGGCGGACAGGTGCGCGTAAGCGGTCTGTATGCCGTCGCCGTGATCAATGATCACCATGTTTCCGTAGGCATCCTTGTAGCCAGCCAGGCGGACAACACCGCGCGCGGTGGCCACCACCGGCGTGCCATAGGGCGCCGATATGTCCTGCCCCTCATGCATGTCCAGCCGCCGGGTAAAGGGGTCCAGACGGTACCCAAAAGGAGAAGAATATTTTCCAATCCGACGGGCCAGCGGCCATCCCGCGGGAATCCGTTCCACTTTCTCTTTCTGCCGCTCGACATCCCGAATCAGCAGGGCAAGGCTTTCGCGCCGCAGGCGGATTTCCTGGATCAACAGGTCTGCGGAAGGCCGGGTACCCGTTTCCAGGAGCGTGGGCGGCGTTACCGTTCCGGAAATGAGAACGGGCATGGCTGCCAGGGACAGGGAGATCGCGCCCCCCTTACCCTTGCCATCCCTGTTCGCGTTTCCGGCTCCTCCCGCGGGGGCCGCCTGCAGCCCGGTAAGATCCCGCGCCTTTTTCTCCATTTCGTACAGGTCATTCAACTGCGCGGTGATCGCGGCGATGGAAGCCTCATACTCTGCCTTGAGTCTTGCTTCGATGGCCCGGACCTCGTCCCGCTGGGGGCCATTGTTCGAAGGGGTATTTTCGGGGGACTTGGCGGATTCCAGTTCCAGGGCCCGATTTACCTGGCGTAATACCATCTCGCGGTGTAACAGAAGCCGCTGACGTTCGTAATAGAAAGCGGTAAGGAACGTCAGCAGAACCAGAAGTCCAGCCACGAGCCAGAGATGGGCGCTGGCCAGCGTAATCGTATGCGTGGCGTGCTCACCCTGGTGCTGGGGGATGAGCACAACTGTCCACCGTTTCATCCGATTGCGTCTCCAGCCTTTTTCCCGGGCGACCTCAACCGATTCGCACCTTTCTTTCCCGCACCTGCGCCTCCTGTGCCCGGGCGCGAACACTCTTTAACCAGACCATAATATAACATGGTGGGCGGAAGTTGTCAAACAGAAAGATAATTTCCCACCAAAAAAACAAAAAATCCAGATCTTTTCGGTAAGTTTTTCTGAAAAGATCAGGTGACGGTAATCCGGGTTAGTGATTCCGCGGCCCGGAGGGTGTTGCGCATCAGCATGGCGATGGTCATGGGTCCCACCCCGCCGGGCACTGGCGTGATGGCGGCTACCCTGGGCCGGACGCCTTCGAAATCCACGTCACCCACCAGGCGATAGCCTTTAGGGCTGGTGGGGTCGACGACCCGGTTGATGCCCACGTCGATGACGACGACCCCTTCACGGACCATGTCCGGTTTGACGAATTCGGGAACACCGATCGCCGCGACGAGGATGTCTGCCTGGCGGGTGATATCGGGCAGGTTGGTAGTCCGGGAGTGGCAGATGGTTACCGTGGCGTCCGCGTCGGGGGATTTCTGGACCAGCAGGGCAGCCAGAGGCTTGCCGACGATGTTGGAACGGCCGATGATGACCACGTGTTTACCCCGGGGACTGAACCCGTAGCGGACCAGCAGTTCCTGGCAGCCCGCCGGCGTGCATGGAACGAAGCACTCTTCCCCGTTGAGCAGTTTGCCGGTGTTGACCGGGTGGAACCCATCGACGTCCTTGGCGGGGTCCAGGGTATTGAGCACACGCTGTTCGCGGATATGGGGTGGCAGGGGCATCTGGACCAGGATGCCATGCACCTCCGAATGGTTATTCAGTTCATCAATCAGATCCAGCAGTTTTCTCTCGGAAATGTCGGCGGGCAGGTCGTAAGCAAAGGAGCGAATGCCGAGTTTTTCACAGGTCTGTCGCTTGGACCGGACATATACCTTGCTGGCGGGGTTGTCTCCCACCAGGACGACCGCCAGGCCGGGGGTTACGCCCCGTTCGATCAGTGCCTGGGCGGTATGCTGGCATTCTTCGAGAACCTGTTCGGCGATTTTTTTACCGTCAATCAGCACTGCGTCAGGCATGGGATTTCCCTCGATGTGTTCATGTTGCTCTACAGATCAGAAGAAATTACCTATCCATTTCACCAGCCTGGACAGGGCGTTACGCGCGTGGGCCTGATCCGGGCTGCCGATCAGGCCGTCCGCCCGATCTTTTTCGTAGCGGGCGGCATGCACGATAACACCTGCCAGGGGGGTATAGGTCGGGGTCTGCAGTGATGGAAGCCACCCCTGGATTTCCTGGGGCAATCCGAGGCGAACCGGAAGCCTGTAGCGGGCGGCAACGTAATCGGCCAG
>JAGPFE010000042.1 GCA_018056705.1 Candidatus Hydrogenedentota bacterium
TCCTGCCGGGCGGCACGGATCATAACGGCAGCCCGCACCGGGGAGACCTGAACGGGAACTGGCAGTTCGAACTGTCTGAGTTGCTGCGACTGGTGCAGTTGTACAACACGGACAATGGCTGGTATTATGCCGGTAGCGGCACGGAGGACGGCTTCCTGGCCGGCCTGCTGTAAGTCGTTGTGCTGAAGAAAGATGATCCGGCGGTGGCCATGATGGTCACCGCCGGTCGTGTTTTGGAACGATGTGATGGCAGAAAAATGGGG
This sequence comes from Candidatus Hydrogenedentota bacterium, assembly GCA_018056705.1. GTDB lineage: Bacteria > Hydrogenedentota > Hydrogenedentia > Hydrogenedentales > CAITNO01 > JAGPFE01. The sequence goes on from JAGPFE010000042.1 coordinate 264, forward strand.
GACTTGCCTTCGAAGGAAAGCAGGATTTCTCGCTCACTCGAAAGGACCTCGCCTGTCATTTCGACGAACGAAGTGAGGAGAAATCTTAAAAAAGTTATGCGACGACTTTCCGTGAGCATTGCCAGGGGAAGGGCATTCAAAAATAACAATGGGAAAGAAGGACATGCGGGGAAGGGCATTAACCCTCTTTACGCGCGTGAACCACAATAAAAGCGGGAATCCCCATGGTGTGAGGATTCCCGCATAACACGCGGATTCAGGCGCTCAGGCGTGATAGGGGGGCTCGAGACTCCAGCCGTTCTGGTAAGGACGGTACCCGAAGTTGTTGGCCCGCTTGACCGCTTCGGCATCACCTCCCGTGAATCGCTGGGTTTCGGCGTTCCATTCGAGCGTGCAGCCTCCATGCGTGGGGGCCTCGTCGGGAAGGCTGGTGCCGTCGAAGGCAAAACCTGAAGCGAAATGGGCGCCAGCCACGTAGGCACAGGTGCCGATGTGGCATACCCGGGTGGTGTTGAAGAGCACATCGATAGATGAGGTAGGCGTCGCCAGCCCGCGGATACTGTCCGCGAAATTCTGCCAGTGGGGCTTGTTCAGGGCCTGTTCGGGATCGGGCACCTCGGGATCGATGTGGGCCGGTTCCGTTTTGGCGGTATCCGTCTGGTTCTGCGGAGAGGCGTAGACGTCCAGACCCATCCGGCTGACCCGGATAATACCCCGTTCTCCGTAGAACACGATGCCATGATCCGGCTGGTTCCCGTCAAAGGTAAGGGGATTCCACACGCGGTTGGTGAAGGACAGGATAAAATCGTCGAACCGGTACAGCACTTCCAGGGTGTCAGGGGTGGTGCGGCTGTCCTGCATGAGGTACTTGCCGCCCATGGCCGTGACGCTCTTCGGCTGCAGCGTGTCTCCTATGGCCATCAGGGCGATATCCATGAGGTGGGCGCCCCAGTCGGTGATTTTACCGCCGGAATAGTCCAGGTACCACCGGAAGTTGTAAACCCACCGGTTCGTGTTGAAGGGTTTATGTTCTACCCATCCCTGGTGAAAATCCCAGTCCAGGCCCTTCTCGATATATTTCGACGCGTCCGTATCGCCGGGACCTATGCCCGTGATGGGCGTGTTGTCCAGGGAGAACGTTTCGATGCGGGCGACCTTGCCGATCGCCCCGGACCGTACCATCTCCACGGCCTGCTGGAAATGCTTTCCACTGCGTTGCATGGTGCCGCCCTGGAAGACCACCCCCTTTTCCTTGACTTTTTTCAGCATGGCGTGGGCTTCGGCCAGCGTGGTGCACAGCGGTTTCTCGCAATAAATGGCCTTGCCGGCATCTGCGGCGTGCAGTACCGGCAGGCAGTGCCAGTGGTCCGGCGTGGCGATGACCACGGCGTCCACGTCGGGATTGTCTATGACTTCCCGGAAGTCCTTGACGATTTTGGCGCCCTCGAGGCGGCTGCCGAACATCTTCATGACCCGCTGTTCCACGTGGGGGATCCGCAGGTCGCACAGCATGATCGGTGCGAAACTGCCATTCATGATGGTGAATTTCAGGTCGGCGGAGCCCATGCCGCCAAGGCCGATGTGGCCGGTGCGGATCTTTTCATTCGCGCCGAGGATCGCGCCCGTGAAGAAAGATTTCGTGTAGGGCTCGGTGGCGGACGCGGTTTTCATGACGACCGCGGCCGCGCCCGTGGCGGCCCCTGCCATGGCCGCCCGCCGGATAAACTCACGACGGGTCTGTTTTTCCTTTTGTGGTTCCTGTCGCATTTCAATGTTCTCCTCTCCCCAGGTGGGGGTTCTGGCCTGCCGACCCATGGGCCGGGTTGTTTTATGGACACGACATTCCGGTGACACGTTTCAAAAGTGTATCCACGGCGCCATGTCACGGTCAATGGTTCGGTCTATCGTCCCCGGCTTTCTGGATTTCGCGGCGTATCCGCCGGTAGGTGAGTTCCCCGCGGACACGGTCGCGCAGGGCGGAAAGGATATCCCGGAAAGGACGGGCGTCCAAGGGGCGCAACAGGACATCCGGGGGCATGACCCATCGGTGTCGCGCGCCCGCCAGGTAAGCGAAAAGCGTCAATCGGGGGGAGGGAAACATGACCACGAAATGGTCCGGCCGATATCGCCGGATCTGGAACAGCAACCGCCAGGCATCGATCAACCCTTTCGACGGGGGGACTGGAACGTGATAATCCGCGAGGGCGGCGATCTCGCCGGGAAAACCCGTCGGCGCGAACAGGTAGAGTTCGGCGTCCGGAAAAGACTCCCGTAACTGGCGCAGGGCCATGCGGATATGAGGTCCCCGGCTGTATAACAGGGCAACGCGCGGCATACGGATTTCCTGGACGGTTTCGCCAAACGCCGGATGCCTATCATACCGATAGTTGTCCTCAGGGGGCTAATGGACTTCGGGGGTACGGAGTTTCTACCCCCTTAGCGCGGCAGGCAGGCGGCCAGGATCGGGACGTAATGCCGGTTGATAATAACATCCCAGTCGTAATGTTGTTCGGCGCGGAGACGTCCCGCGGCTCCCATTCGGGCCCGGGTTTCCGGTTCCGAAAGCAACTTCGCGATGGCGTCAGCGAGGGCTTCGGGGTCGCCGGGCGACACCAGGATGCCCGTTTCACCATCGACGATGATATCGGCCAGCCCCCCGGTCCTGGACGCCACCACGGGCCTGCCCGTCGCCATGGCCTCGACGGCGACCAGCCCGAAGGGTTCATGCCACACGCTGGGCACCACGATCACGCTGGACGCGGCGCAGGCGCGCAGGGTCTCTTCCGGGGTCAGCCAACCCATGGAGCGAACCGGCGGCCCTTCCCAGAATGGATCGGGATGCGTGCAGCGGAAATCCGCTGGAAGTTTTTTTTCAGTCAGCAGTTCCGCCGCTTGACGGAAAATATCCAGCCCTTTCGCGGGATCGTCGCATCGTCCTGGCATGAAAACCACGGGGGACGCCGGAGATGTCCTGTCCTGTTCAGGTTTCCATGGAACCTGGTGGACCCGCGCGCCCCCTGGAATGATGTACACGTTCGGGTTGAACGCGCGGGCTTCCTGGGCCAGGGCCGAGTTCGAAACGATGACACCGGCGGCGCGCCCAATGCCTTGCCTGGCGGTGGAAGTCCAGGCATCCCGCCAGGCCCCGGAAACGATGAATTCCTCAATCCACGCGTTCCATCGACCGGATCGGATGGCCGGGGTTAACGTTTCGATCGCGCACTGCCGGCATGGTTCGATGTCCAGAAGGCAGTTCCGGGGACAGGGAAGACCATCCTTGAACCGGCGCGCGTCCCTGAGGCAGGCCATTTCGTGCGCGTAATAGCGAATAAGCACCGGCCAATGTCGCGCCAGCCGGTCCAGCAGCAGCGGTTTCAGCGTGAAACCATGGGCCATGAAGACAAGGTGCGGCGTCCATTCCTGGAGATGCCGTTCCAGCGCCTGGCTGAAATCATCGACGCTCAGCGTGTCGATCGAGTATTCAAAACAGCGCGCCGGACAGGGGAGGGTTTCGGGCCGGGGTATTCGCCCGCGTTCCCAGGATCCTGCCACGCGCAACGTGAACAGCCGCGCGTCTACCCCCGCCCGGACCAGGCCATCCATGACGTGGAACAGGTCCACGTCAGCGCCACCGTTCGGCGGCCACGAGAACAGCAGGTCGACGATGGCCACGCGTAAACCTGCCAGGGGACGGGGTAGCGTCTCGTCAGCCATGGGAGGATTCCCGCGCCGGCGCGAGTTCACGCCAGAGAGGCAGGTAATGGCGTGCCATGATGGTTTCCCAGGCGTACGCCCGTGCCCGCTCGACACCCCGCGCGCCCATGTGCCGGGCCTTGTCCGGATGAGCCAGCAGCGACCGGATCGCTTCCGCGAGAGCCGACACGTCCCCAGGTGGTACCAGGAGTCCCGTCTCGCCGTGCAGCACGGTTTCCTGGAGACCGCCCGTGGCCGAGGCTACCACGGGACGTCCCGACGCCATCGCTTCCAGGGCGGTCAGGCCAAAGGGCTCTTCCCAGACTGATGGCACCGCGACGACGGAAGCCGTGGCGTATCGATCGGACAGTTCCTTGTGACTCAGCCAGCCAAGGGGCTTGACCCACCCGGGTAAGTCGGACGATGGGGCGAGGGTAACCTGGAGTTCCAGGGGAATTCCCTGGTCGACCAGCATCTCGCAAGCGCGCAGTAAGATCGGAAAGCCCTTCACGGGATCTTCCGCGCGGCCAGGCATGAAAACGACCGGCGGATTTCGCGGAGGCAGGTTCCAGGATTGTGGGGGAAAGCTCTTCAGGTCGATACCGGATGGCGTCACGCGGCAGGGTATGCCCAACGGCGCGAGGGTCTCGACCATGGACTGGTTATTAACCATGGCCATCGTTACCCGTTTCCAGGCCTCACGCAATTGCCGCCGGCGTTCGGGCAACCAGGGCCGCACTGCCAGGAGTTCCCGCAACCAGGGAACCATCGCGTTATGCCGGATCGCGGAGGACCAGGCATCCAGGGCGCACCGGACGCACGCGTCAGGCGTGGAGAACCAGGATTTCGGGCAGGGCGCGCCGTCGCGGAATCGGGTGATGTCTTTCAGGCAGGCGGCTTCGTGCGCGTGAAGGCGGGAGATCACCGGCACGCTGTCCGGTACCGCCAGGGACAGGAAAGGCTTAAGGAGAAATCCCTGGCCCAGGAATACGAAACACGGCCTTACTCCTGATATGACTTCCTTCAGGGCCTGGGTCAGGTGTTCCGGCGTGTAGTAGTCCGATCGAAAGGTACGCGCCTGGACCTCGAAAGGCAGGTCATCCTGGACGTGTCCCCGCTCCCACGCGTCATCCCGGAAGATAACCAGCAGCGGATCGTACCCCGCGTCGGCGGTTCCCTTGACCACGTGGTAGATATCCACGTCTCCGCCGCCGTGGGGCGGCCATGAAAACAGGAGATCTACGAAAATGGGTCGCATGAGAGGCCATCCGGATCCTTTATCTTAGCAGAGCGGGCGGAGGCTTCAACGATATTCCCGTAGCCATCGGGCGGCCTGTGGAGCCCAGTAAGTAAGGATAATGGATGCCCCGGCCCGGCGGATGGCCAGCAGGGATTCCAAGGCGCTTGCCCGTTCGTCGAGCCACCCGCGTTCGGCGGCGGCCTTGAGCATGGCGTATTCGCCGGAAACATTGTAGGCGGCGATGGGGACATCGAAACGTTCCGCGGCGTCCCGGATGAGATCCAGGCAAGGCAGGGCGGGTTTTACCATGAGGATGTCCGCGCCTTCTTCGGCGTCCATCCGCATTTCCCGGAGGGCTTCTTTCCGATTTGCCGGGTCCATCTGGTAAGACCGTCGGTCTCCGAACCGTGGGGCAGAACCAGCGGCTTCGCGGAAAGGCCCGTAAAAAGCCGAAGCATGCTTGGCGGAATAAGCCATGACAGGGATGCTGGAAAAACCGTGGGTGTCCAGGGCGCGGCGGATCACGGCGACCCGGCCATCCATCATGTCCGATGGGGCAACCATGTCCGCGCCCGCGTTGACATGTGCCAGGGCTTCGCGGGCTAGCAGGGGAAGGGTGGCGTCGTTGTCGATTTCCCAGGCGTCTCCGGCACCCTGGCGGACGATGCCGCAATGCCCGTGATCGGTGTACTCGCACAGGCAGACGTCCGTGATAACGCACAGGTCGGGCAGGGTGTTTTTAACGCGCTCGACGGCCCGGCAGATCACGCCGGCCGGGTTCCATGCTTCGGACCCGCAGGCGTCCCGGCGATCCGGTATGCCGAAAAATATGACGGCTGGAATGCCAAGGTCGAATACTTCCCCGCAGCAGTCCACCACCGTGTCCGGTGAATACCGGAACTGGCCAGGCATCGACGCAATGGGTTCCCGCACCCGTTCTCCTTCCCGGATGAAAATGGGGTATACCAGGTTATCCGGCGTAAGCACCGTTTCGCGCGCCAGGCGACGCAACGCCGGTGTTTTCCGAAGGCGACGGGGGCGGTTTTCCGGGTAGAAGGCCACGAGAACGGATTCCTCGCGTCAGTTGTTCAGGGAGATGAGGCCATGCTGATGAATGTCCTCGTAAACTTTCAGGAGATCGTCGAGGATACCTGTCCGGGCCTTTTTCTGCAACTTGGCAATGGCGCGGGTTTCAATCTGGCGTACCCGCTCGCGGGTCAGGTTGAACTTACTGCCGACTTCTTCCAGCGTACGGCTATGCGCGTCTTCCAGGCCCCAGCGCAACATGATGACTTCGTATTCCCGCTGCGATAGCATGCCCTGGAGGGTGCGCAACAACTTTTCCCGGAACAAGTTGGCGTCGGTGATATCATCGGGAGATGGGGCGTTGTCGTCTGGAATGATCTTTCCGAGGTCGCTTCCATCCTCTTCCTGCATGGGCTTGTCCAGGCTCACGATGTCCTGGCTGACCAGTTCAATTTCCCGGATTTTGGCGATGGGCAGGCCCATCTCGGTGGCAATTTCGTCCATGCGGGGGCGTCGACCTAACTTCTGGGAAAGTTCCCGCTTGACCCGATGAACCTTGTTGGTCAGTTCAATCATGTGCACGGGAACGCGGATGGTCCGCGCCTGGTCAGCGATGGCCCGGGTTATGGCCTGGCGGATCCACCACGTGGCGTAGGTACTGAACTTGTAACCGCGGCGGTATTCATACTTGTCTACCGCTTTCATCAGGCCGATGTTGCCTTCCTGGATCAGGTCGAGGAAAGCCATGCCCCGGTTCAGGTAGCGCTTGGCGATGCTGACCACGAGGCGCAGGTTGGCTTCCACGAGTTTACGCTTGGCCGCCTCGATGGCGGCTTCCCGCGAGCGGATCTCTGACAGGAGCCTGGTCAGTCCCGCCCGGTCCAGCCGGGTGTCCTGCTGAATCTGTTCCATCTTGCGCCATGCCCGGGCAATCTGCTTTTCCGCTTCGAACAGTTTGTGCCGCTCGATCCGGGTGGTTTCGAGCACCTTCGCGTTGCGGCGCGCCCGCGCGCTGAGTTGCCGGATTTCTTCCGCGTCCATGCCCAGTTTTGCGGTGATATCCCGGATTTCCGTCTCGGCGGCGGTCCAGCGGCGGTCCAGGCTTTTGAGGCGTTTACCGATTTCGAAAATGATTCGCCGGTGCAGGTTGAAGCAGGCGATCACGTCCGCTTGGTTCCGGTGGAGTTCGGTGATCTTTTTGTGGATGTTCCGGATACTCCGTTCCGGGAGATTTTTCCGCCGTAACCGTTTTTCCTGGGCTTCCAGGGCCACTTCGATCCGGTTCAGGTTATCCAGCAGGTCGGGCAGCGTGTTCAGGAAGGCCGCTTTCTGTTCCGCGTCTACCGGGTCGTTGGCCACGGTGGCGTAATCCCGTTTGCCCGCGAGCATGCGCGCGCCCAGTTGCCTGATTTCGCGGACCGCGTACGGCGTGTTGAGGATGAGGGATACCAGGGAATCTTCCGCCTTTTCGATTTCCTTGGCGATGATGATTTCCTGTTCCTTCGTAAGCAGGGGCACCCGGCCCATCTCCCGCATGAACAACTGGATCAGGTCGGTATCTTCGTTTCGGATTTCCGGCGGCAGCAGTTTATCCGGGTTGGCCGGAAGCGCCTCGGCGTCGGAGAGCGCGCGGGCATCCGTGTTTTCGCCCACCTCCACGTTCACCTCGTCACCGAGATCCAGCATCAACTCGAGCACTGTTTCGTCGTCGGCCTTATCGGGAAGCAGTCGATCCAGGTCATCCAGGGTAACCGTTCCCCGGGATTTGGCCGACTGGAGCCGGTCCTGCCGGGAGATTTCGCCGGAGGGCGTGCCGGTCGTCTGCTTGCCGTTTCGGGACGCGCTGCAATCCGTATTGTTTTGGTAAACAGCCACGGTAGATCTCCTTATGCATCGGATGCCTTTGTATATAAACGCCTCAGCCGGAAATAGACTGACGCGCGCGTGTCTGGTTTCTGACTCCCCCGGATCAGCCGGTAGGCGGGCGTTGTGCCGTGAAGGGGAACGGCCTGTTCATGGGTGTTAATCCGCGCCCGCGCGGCCTATAGACCAGTCGAAAAAGGGTTTCAGTTTCGAGGAACGCTTGATATGTCGCAGTTTTCGCAAGGCCTTGGTCTCGATCTGCCGGACCCGTTCCCGGGTGACGTTGAACACGCTGCCCACTTCTTCCAGGGTTCGGGGGTGGCCGTCGGCCAGTCCAAAACGCAGGCGGATGACCTTTTCTTCCCGCTCCGTCAGCGTGGACAGCACCCGGTCCAGTTCTTCCTTGAACGTCGTGAAGGCGGCAATAATGTCCGGCATATCGGCCCGGGGATCCTGGATGAAATCGACCAGCGTGGAACTGGAACCCTGGTCCTCGCCGATCGGCGATTCCAGACTGATGGTTTCCTGGGCGACGCGGTCGATGGCCCGGACTTTTTCCTCGGGCATCTCCATTTCTTCGGCGATTTCGTCGATCCGGGGCTCCCGGCCCAGTTGCTGCAGCAAGGCACGTTTCACGCGGATCAGCCGGTTGATGGATTCGGTCATGTGGACGGGAACGCGAATGGTGCGGGCCTGGTCGGCGATCGCCCGGGAGATGGCCTGGCGGATCCACCACGTGGCGTACGTGCTGAACTTGTATCCCCTCTGGTATTCGTACTTGTCCACCGCCTTCATCAGGCCGATGTTGCCTTCCTGGATCAGGTCCAGAAAAGACATGCCGCGGTTCAGGTATTTCTTGCCGATGCTGACCACGAGCCGCAGGTTGGCTTTCACCAGTTCCATCTTGGCCTCGTATATTTTTTCTTCCTTTCGATCGATTTCCCGGATCAGTTCCAGCAGGCCGGCCTTATCCAGTCGCGCGTCCTGCTGAATCTGGGCAATCTTCCGCTGGGCCAGCAGGAGGCGACGCTCCACCTCGAACAACTTCTGACGGTCGACGCGCAGTTCCGCCAGCATCCGGGGGCGCCTGCGCGCTTCGACGCACAACCGCCGGATTGCATCCGCCTCCAACCCGATCTCGCGGACCACCCGGTCGATTTCGTCTTCCGCGGCCAGGTACCTGCGCTTGAGACTTTTGATGCGCCGGCCGATCTTGAAAATTTCCGAACGTCGCAGGTTGAACATGCGGATGATGGCCTGTTGTCGCCGCCTCGCTTCCGCGATTTTTTTCCGGATGTTCCGTGTGCTTTTTTCCGGCAGGTTTTTGCGGCGCAACCTTTTTTCCAGGTCTTCAATCTTCAGTTCCCATTCCCCCAGTTCTTCCTTGAGGCGGGGCAGGGTTTCCATGAATGTTTCGCGGGCGGCCGCGTCCATGTCGACGCATACGTCCTCGTAGTGTAGACGTCCCGCGAGCAACCGGGCGGCCAGCATGTTTACCTCGCGGATGGTGTAGGGCGTGCTCAGAATCACGTCGACCAGTTCTTCTTCGGCCGCCTCGATTTTTTTCGCGATGATAATTTCCTTGTCCTTGGTCAGCAGGGGAACCCGGCCCATTTCCCGCAGGTACAGGCGCACCGGATCGTCGGACCGCTCCATGACGGGGAGATCTGCCGCGCGCCGGGACTCGGGGAGCCTGGCCGGGCTGGGGGGCATATTCACGGGAACGGGTTCGTCCAGACGGTCGTCGAATTCGACATCCGGTCCGATGAAAAGCATCAGGCTGTCGATGGCCGCGTCATCCGCGTTCGGAGGCAGCAGGTGTTCCATGTCGTCGGGAGTCATGGTTCCCCGGGACTTCACTTCGACCAGCGTCGTGAAAACGTCCTTACCGGCCTTGCCGGCAGGCGGGTTCGCGCGACGCGTCGAACGCGCGTTCCCCGGCGTCTCGCCGGAGGGAACGCGTCCGTTGTGGCCTGTTCCCCGGACACGGGGAGTGTCGTTGATGACCATGGTTGTCAACGTGCCATTTACCTTGGATGGTTGGCTGGCGATCAGGGCCCTGGTGTTTCGGGTTCGGGAAGTCGATTCACTGCCGGGGACCACCTTTTTTCGCGCCATGAATGTTGAAAACTCCCTGTTACTGCACAGCCGAAGTTGTTCCACCGCGCGGCGCGCGGACCAGTTCGTCCATTTGCCGGCGAATGTCGGCGATGGTTTCGAGCAGTTCCACGACCTGTCTTTCGTCGCGGTTGCGCTCGGCGGTTCTCAGGGTTTCCGTCAATCGCCTGCTTTCGCTTTCCAGGTGCTTCACTCTCAGCGCGCGGACCCGCTCCCGAACGAACGCGTCCGCCATGGGTCTCGCGTGAGGATCCTGGAGCATGGCGGCCGAAACCATTTCCATGACGTCCGGATTCAGGCGCATGGCGGCCGCGGCATTTTGTGCCGCCGCGTCGCCGTCTTCCGGCGATTCGGGCTGTTCCAGCACCCACTCCAACGCGCTGGCAAACGCGGAACGATCCACGTTCATGTCCGTCAGGGCCATGGCCGCTTCCCGCCGCAGATCCGGGTACGCCAGCAGGTCGGCCAGCAACATCAGGTCATCCCGGGAAGATGTCCGGGAGGTTGTCCGGACCCCGTCCGTCTCCCGGCGGGCGCTGCCCTGCTGTTTTCTGGACGCGATGAACCGCTCGTATTCCCGCTTGCACACCCAGACGCTGATCTCCAGGGCGTCCGCGATCCGGGCGAGGTATTCCTCCACGAGGATGGTGCTGTCCACGCCCGCGAGCATCTCGAACATTTCTCTCGCGGCGGCGGACTTGGCTTCCGGCGTGGTCAACCGGTCGCGCCGGATGCCGGCGTAAAACGTGACGAAGTCCGGGGCGGTATCCAGCAGGTCCCGGAAGGCTGCCGCGCCGTCCCGCCGGACAAAATCGTCCGGATCCAGGCCGTCCGGCAGCGCGAGGGCCCGGACGCGAAGCCCCGCGCTGGTCAGGACGCCCGCGCCCCGCACCGCTGCCTTGAGTCCGGCTTCGTCCCCGTCGTACACCACGATGATTTCCGGGACGTACCTCCGGATCAGCGTGGCCTGCTGCTCGGTCAGGGCCGTGCCGCACGTGGCCACCACGTATTCCACCCCGGCCGCGTGACACCGGATCAGGTCCACGTAGCCCTCGACCAGCACGGCCCGTCCGGCTTTGCGCAGGGCTTCCCGGGCCTCGTACAGGCCATACAGCACGCGACTTTTGCGGTAGACAGGGGTTTCCGGGGAATTGATGTATTTCGCCGGACTGTCTCCGCTCAGGTCTCGACCGCCAAAAGCCACCACGCGCCCTTGAAGGTCGCGAATGGGGAACGTGAGGCGATCCCGGAAAAAGTCGTACCAGCCGCTATCGTTGCGTCGGAACAATCCGGATATTTCCAGCACTTCCCGGGGGAACTGTTTCTGTCGGGCAGCCTGGATCAGGTCGTTACCATCGGGAGGCGCGTAGCCCAGTCCAAACCGCCGGACGAGTTCGTCCGGAATGTCTCGTTGAGCCAGGCACGCGCGGGCCTTTTCTCCGCGGGCCCGGTCGGCCAGGTGCTGCCTGAATCGCTTGTTCACCCAGTCATTGAGTTCGAGCAGGCTGTTTCGCAGAAATTCTTCACGGTCTTCGGACGCCGTGGCGGGGGCGAGACGAATGCCCGCCTGGGCGGCCAGCAGACGCAGGGCTTCGCCGAAACTCAGCCCTTCGTATTCCATGAGGAACCGGATGGCGTCTCCCCCTTTGCCACTGCTGAAACAGTGGAACATCTGGCGATCGCGGCTGACCATGAACGAGGGGTCACGTTCATTGGTAAATGGCGACAGCGCCTTGAACCGGTTCGGTCCGGCGGGTTTCAGGGTAAGACGCGCCCCGATGACATCCACGATGTCGACCGAGGCAAGCACCTTTTCAATGATATCCCGGGAATATTTCAGCACCGGCTGGTTTCCGTCGAACCTTTTGCCCTGGATCGATTACACCGCCATTGCCGCCCTGTGAAGCACCCCTGCTCAGACATCTTGTCGCGCGTTCCGCGTCACGAGATACATTTCCCCACTATGCGCCTGTCAACAGCAGAACTATACCATGCCCCGGCATGATTTGTCAAATTTTCAGAATTTTTTTTGCAGAAGAATTCTGGAATTAGCAGTTGACGCAGTTTACAGGTTTGTGGTTTAGTATATATGTAAAGGATTCAACCGGCGCGATTCCTGTGATCGCGGCCCAGGAGGATGTGGCATGTCGGACGTGAAAAGTTTCTTCAGTGGACTGGCGGAACGGGTGGACAAGAGCAAGATTGCCGGGATGAACAAAAGTTTTCTGTTCAACCTCAGCGGCGAAAATGGCGGCACGTTCCTGGTGAAGGTCGCCGATGGTTCGGTGACCGTGGAAGAAGGGGCCACGGAAGGCGGCGACGTGGAACTGGGCATGACGGCCGAGGATTTCCTGGGACTCGTGAACGGAACGCTCAACAGCCAGATGGCGTTTCTGAGCGGTAAACTCAAGATCAAGGGCGACATGACCCTGGCCCTCAAGCTGCAGAGTATCTTCAACATTTCCTGATGCTTGGTTTCGGGCATTGATCTGGGCGCGTCCGCACAGTGGGCGCGCCCTATTTTTTGCGTGGCCCGCCAAGACGGGAACTGGGGCCCGGTGCCTGGAAATGGATCGCGATGGCTGGGATTTCCCATAAACTCGTGGTGATCATGATTGGCGTGGTATGCCTGGCCTGCCTCGGCGGGTGTGGATCCGCGCGTCATGGAGCACCGGAAAGGGTGTACCTGGATGCGGCGGGGGAACAGAACGCGGCCATGTTCGCCCGGGGGCGGACGGGAGCGGCTGGAATCGTCGTGCTGGCCGAGTCCGATCTGTCGTTCTGGACTCCCTTGCTGAGTCGCTGGGCGGCGAGAGGATGGTTCGGGATCGTGGTGAACCATAAAGACGGTCCGTTCAGGCGGCACGACGTTTCGCGGTGGAAAGCCTTGTGCGACGCGGCGGTCCGGCAATTGACCGGGGCGGGGGCCGATCCGGAAAACCTTGCCCTGGTGGGGGAGAGAACCCTTGGCGCGTTCGCCTTGACCATGGCGGCCACGTTACCGGCCGTGCAGGCGACGGTACTGGTGTCACCCGTTTCCGTTGGGACGGAATGGGCCCCCGAACAGGTTATCCGGAATATCCGGGACTGTCCAACCCTCGTGATTTCCAGCGAAAACGACATGGTCTCGGATACCCTTGCCGGCCGCGTGAAGGAAGCGGCCCCGGTATTCTGCGAATGGCGGCGTTACCAGGGGTCGGATCGGGGCGTCGACCTGTTGCTCTCCAAACCGGTGGCCACCCAGGAACTGGAAGACTGGCTGACCTCCGTGATTGAGTCGCCCAAACCTGGGAACGGGGATCACACGACACGATGAGCGAACGCCCGGACATGGCCTCGACAGACCTTTCCGATCGGACCGGAATGGTCATCGAACACGTGAAAGCCGTCGCCCGGGCCGCCGGGTTTGACGCTTGCGGTATCGCGTCGGTGGATGCCGAAGGGGACGATGGTTTCGACGCGTGGCTCGATGCCGGCATGCATGCCGGCATGACCTGGATGGCAGCAATCCGCCATGTTCGCCAGCGTGTCACGCTTTTCCTGGAAGGCGCGCGATCCGTGGTCGTGCTGGCTGCCAACTACCACGCGCCCTCGCCTTCCCTGCCGGGTGGTTTACGGGGAAAGGTTGCCCGCTACGCGCGGTTCCGGGATTATCACCGGGCCTTGCGCCGGGCGGTGCTTCGGGTGGCTGAAGCCATCCGCGAAGGGATGCCGGAGGCGCAGGTCCGGATCTCGATCGACAGCGCGCCGGTCCGCGAGCGGGCATGGGCGGCCAGGGCCGGGGTGGGATGGATCGGGAAGAACAGCCTGGTTATCGTGCCGGGCCTGGGTTCCTGGTGTTTCCTGGCAACGGTGGTCACCACGGCGGCGTTGCGCCCGGACGCGCCCATTCCGGACCGATGCGGTTCCTGCCGGGCCTGCCTGGATGCCTGCCCGACCGGGGCAATCGTGGCGCCCCGCGTCGTGGACGCCCGGTTATGCGTCGCCTATCACACGATCGAAAACCGGGACGCGATTCCTCCGGAAATCGCCGTGAAGATGGGGAACCTCGTGTTCGGCTGCGATATCTGCCAGGAGGTATGCCCGTGGAACCGTCGAGCCCCGATGACCCGCCGTCCAGATTTTCAGCCACGGTCGGTAGACACCGTGTGGCCCCCTCTTGATCCGCTCATGGCCGGAGACGCGCGCTGGTTCGACGAAGTATTCACCGGCACGCCGGTCCGGCGCGCGAAACTGGAGGGCATGCGCCGTAACGCGTGGATCGCGATGGAAAACGCGCGGGCCGCGGATTCGCGCCTGCCCCCGGACACGGCCGAAACGGATTAACGCCCGCTGTGCAACTTCTGGCGGTATTTCTCCAGCACCTCGGCATAAAGGGCTTCGTAAAGGGGAATAATTTTCTCGGGCGTGAAGCGTTCCTGTACGCGCTGGCGGGCCAGGCGCCCCATGGTCTTCCCCCGGTCAGGGTCGGAAAGGAGCTCAATGGCGCGGGCGGCCATGGTCTCAATGTCGCCTACCTCGACCAGGTATCCCGTCACGCCGTCTTCGATCACTTCCACGATACCCCCGCTCGCCGTGGCCAGCACGGGCACTTCACAGGCCATGGCCTCCAGCGGCACCAGTCCGAAGCTTTCATGTTCGCTGGGCTGAAAGACCAGGTCCGCCGCGGGCAGCAGTTCTTCGATGTTGGTGATGTTGCCCAGGTGGGTGATCCGGTCCGCCACGCCCAGTTGACGGGCCACGCTGACAGCCGAGATCCGCTCCGGGCCATCCCCGACGAATATCAGCCGGGCCTCGATCCGGTCCAGGGTTTTCCGGAAAGCCCGCACCACGTCCGTGACCCGCTTCACGGGCCGGAAGTTGGAAATGTGCATGATGATTTTTTCGTGGTCGGCGGCCAGGATCCGCCGGTTGACGGGCCGCGGGTAAAACTTCCGGGGATCAAAAAAGTTGTGGATGACTCGAGGTTGCCGGGAGAGCTCGAACAGGGTGGCTGTTTCCCGGGCCAGCCATGCCGAAACCGCGGTGATTTCACAGGAACGCTCCATGACGTGGCGGGTCACGCTGAAGAAGGATGGATCGCTACCCACCAGGGTGATATCCGTGCCGTGCAGGGTGGTCACCAGGCAGAACCGTTTCGGTTCTGGAAGCATGTCCCGGGCCAGCAGGGCGGAGGCCGCGTTCGGAATGGCATAGTGGGCGTGCCAGATTTCGATGCCGTGTTCGGACGCGACCTCGTAGATCTTCGCGGCCAGCGCCAGCGTGTACGGCGGCGTGCGGAACAGCGGGTAGGTAATGGTGTCTACCACGTGGGCAAACACGTTCTCCCGGAAATGTTCCAGCCGGAACGGCGTCTCCACGGTGACAAAGTGGACTTCATGTCCCCGTTCCGCCAGCGCGAGACCCAGTTCCGTGGCCAGGACACCGCTGCCGCCCGCCGATGGCATGCAGGTTATACCGATTTTCATGCGGTAACTCCGGAAATGGTCGATTCAGGGGATCAGGTACTGGGCGAGTCGCCTGGGGCCGGCCACAACGGAGATGGCACGCGAGACTCAGAGAACAGGCGCAGCGCCTCTTCCCGGAGATCTGGACGGGATGCCGCGATGTTCGTCGTTTCGGCCGGGTCCCCATTCAGGTCGAAGATTTCGAAATCCTCAGCAAGGTTAACCCTTACGGCTTTCCATTGATTCCACCGGACCGCCTGGGCAAACCCCCGCTCGTGAAATTCCCAGTAAAAATAGGGGTGCCGTTCCGGAGGCCGTGTCGCGCCCCGTAGCAATGGCGCGAAGGACAGGCCGTCGCAGGGTGGACACTCGGTCCCGGCCAGTTCGGCAAAGGTGGGCAGGACGTCCCAGAAGGCCCAGGGATGGTCACTGGTGGAGCCCGGGCTGATCTTCCCCGGCCACCACGCGATGGCGGGCACCCGGATACCGCCTTCGTACAGGTCCCGCTTGATGCCTCTCAGGCCTCCTGAACTGTTGAAGAAAGCGGGATTGGCTCCGCTCTCCTTGTGAGGACCGTTGTCGCTGGTGAACATGACGAGCGTGTCGCGGTCGATCTCCAGTTCGCGCAGCAGTGCCAGGATACCGCCGACGTCCCGGTCCATCCGGGTGATCATGGCCGCGAACCGCTTGAGGGAATCGGGCCACTCCCGGTCGGTGTAAGGGGCGTCGGAAGGCACTTCGAGACCGTCTGCTCCCCGCTCGTTGTTGGTGTGGGGCAGGGTATAGGCAAGGTAGAGGAAAAAGGGTTCCCGCTGGTGACGCGTGATGAAATCGCGGGCTTCGCGGGTGAACAGGTCGTGGGCGTACGTGTTGCACACGTCGCACACGCCGGGGCGCGCGAGGTGGTTCTCGGGAATAGGCTCGACGGTTTCGTTTCGCCATAGGTAATCCGGGTAGTGATTGTGCGCGTGGACCTGGTTCAGGAAACCGTAAAACTCATCGAATCCCTTTCGGTTGGGCACGCCGGTAGAGCCGGGGTCACCCAGCCCCCATTTACCGATGAGTCCCGTGACGTAGCCCGCGTCCCGGAGTACTTCCGCCACGGTGCGGTCTTCCGGCCGCAGGGGAACGATATTACCCTGGCGGTCCGCGTTACCCCGCACCCGGGCGTGCCCCATGTGCATGCCGGTCATCAGGGCGCAACGGGATGGCGCGCACACGGTGCTTCCCGCGTAGGCCTGGGTGAATCGTAGGCCCTCGGCGGCCATGCGGTCCAGGCATGGGGTCTGGATCAGTTGCTGGCCGTAGCAGCCAAGGTCACCATATCCCAGGTCGTCCGCGAGAATGAAGATGATGTTGGGACGTTTACCGCCGCCTGACGCGCAACTGTTTATGGATCGGGCTCCTGCCGCCAGGGCTGCCAGGGCGCCGCTCACCCGGTTCAGAAACGATCTGCGACCTATCGCGGGCATGGTTGTTTCTCTCCCTTTACGCGTTATCCAGGGGCTCAAAGTGATCCCGGGCCCGGGCCAGGCAGGCCCGAAGCTCCTGCTTCAGTTGATTCCGGGTCTCTTCCAGTGCCGGGGCATGGCCAAGGTCGTTCTCCTGGTACGGATCCGCCTGGTTGTCGAACAGGTGTTCCCGTCCGTCCGCCGTGATGAAATAGGTGTGACGGCGTTGGCGGATCCCCCGGAACAGGGGGGCAGGATGGTTGGTTCCGCCTGACGCGTTGTCCTTGGAAACGTGCATGATGAACTGGCTGTCCAGGTCGGGGCCGCGTCCCGTCGTGATCCACGAGGAAAAGTCCTGGCCGGCGCAGGATCCGGGTATTTCCAGCCCCGCCAGGCCGCACAGGGTGGGGAAGATATCGATCGATCCGAACAGGGCGCCCGTTTCTCCTGGTCGCACATACTGTGCGGGCCCCCACACCAGGAAGGGTACCCGGATGGATTCCTCGTAAGGTTGCCGTTTACTGCCTACCCCGTGGGAACCGAACATGCTGCCGTGATCCGAGGTATATATCACGATGGTCCGGTTGGCCTGTGGGGATGCTGCCACGGCACCGAGAATCCGGCCCAGTTGCTCGTCCACGGCGGTGATATGGGCGTGGTAGCCCTCGTAGTAGGGAGAACCGTTCTGGTGATAGATTGCCGTGCCGTCACCTGTTTCCCGGTAGTTGGGGCGACGGGGTAATGAACCCGGCGGATACAGGGCGAGTTGCTTAGGTGGCGCGTCGGTAAAGTTCGCGTGAGGTGGGTCCAGCGACAGCATGAGCAGGTAGGGCGTGTCTCCGGACGAGGCGGCTTCGATGAACGCGAGGGCCTGGTCGGTCATGATGGCCGCGTTGTATCCTTTCGGTTTCACGGGTTGCCCATCCGCGGGATAGTACACGGATCCCTCCATGTGGGAATGCGTATTTTCCCAGATCAGGGAATGATCGAAGCCGAAAGGCTCGGCCCGGGTGCCGCCCAGATGCCACTTGCCGATGTAACCCGTTTTCCATCCCGTCGCGCGGAATACTTTGCCGACCGTGATTTCCTGGTCCGACAGGGGCAGGCCATTATCGATCAGGCCGGTTTCCCGGGGCCAGCGTCCCGTCATGAGCATGCCCCGGTGCGGCGTGCACACGGGGTAATTGCTGATCGCGCGGGAAAACTGAAAACCTTCCCGGGCCATGCGGGCCATGTGCGGCGTGTGGACCGCGGGCATTTCCGTGAACGACATGGACTGCCAGCGGTGTTCGTCACTGAACACATAAACAATACTGGGAGACGTCCCGCTTCGCGTGGTCGCCGCGCAATGGTTTACGCGATAAAGACAGGGGAGAAATAACCCTCCCGCTATCCGGGATAGAGCGGAACGCCTGGAACAGGTACGCATGTGGAATCTCCAGTTTTCCAAAGTTCGATTATATCCCATGGTTCGGGGTTCTGATATGGTGAGAGACAATGCGACGGAGAGGAACTGGCCATGGTCAGCGGAGATCAAACGCGAGGGATGTCACGTCCTGGTGCCGTATTTCACCCCGGCCCGCGCCGGGTGATCGGCGTGCTGTTGATGCTCGCCGCGGGAATTCCCGGGATGGCGGAAGATACGTCACCCCCCCGCGCGATCACGCTGGATGAAGACGGCGGGTGGTGCTGGTTTGAAGGGCCCCGGGCGGTAGTTCATGGTGACCTGCTACTGGTGGGCTCGGTGGCTTCGGGCTACCGGGATCCCGACCGGAAAGGGGATATTAATCTCATCGTGCTGGACCTTCAGAAAGAACTGGCTACCCGGGTGGAACTCTACGACCGATTCCAGTTGGACGATCATGATTCCCCCGCGTTGCTTCGACTGGCGGATGGCCGATGGCTGGCCGTGTTTGCCCGGCATGGAAACGATCCACATTTCTATTACCGGTTTTCCCTGCCGGACGATCCCCTGCGGTGGTCTGAGGTCAGGCAGTACGCGCCCAGTTCCACCACGCGGCTGACCTACTCAAACGTGTTTCAACTGCCGGAGGAAGGTGGAAGAATCTACAACTTTTTCAGGGGACTCGATGATTCGTTCAAGCCCTCCTGGGTCTATTCCGAGGATAACGGGGAGACCTGGCACACCGGGAACGTGTTTATCAACGTGCCCTCCAGGGAAAAACACCGCCCCTATGTCCGGTATGTTTCCGACGGACGGGGGACAGTGCACATGGCCTACACGGAAGGCCATCCCCGGGACTGGGATAATAGCATCTACCATATTTTCTACCGGGGAGGCATACTTCATGACAGCGCGGGAAAGCCTGTCGCGCCCTTGGACCAGGGCCTGCCGCGTCCCGAGGCAGGCACAAGGGTATTCGCGGGGACGCCGGATGCCGTGGCCTGGTGCAACGACATCGTGCTGGACGGGGATGGCTTACCGGTGATTGCCTATTCCGTCCAGATGAATTCGGCTGGCTTGCCGCCGGGATCGGGGGGGCAGGATATCCGGTATCGGTGGGCGCGCTGGGATGGACAGGCCTGGCGCGATTACTTTCTGGCCTACGCGGGTGAGCGACTGTATGCCGGGGAAGACGACTATGCCGGGCTGGTCGCGCTGGTACCTGGAATGCCCCGGATCGTGTGCTGTGCCACGAACAGCAATCCGGTCACCGGGGAACCGCTTATCAGCCAGGCGGACGGAAAGCGGCATTACGAAATCTTTCTCGGCGTTACCCGGGATGGAGGTGAACACTGGACCTGGCAGGCACTGACCCACGATAGCGACCGGGACAACCTGCGACCGATCATCCTGCGGCGGGAGACGGAAATCCTGATGCTGTACCTGGGCGGAACCTATCGCGCCTATAGCAATTACGCCCAGGAAATCCGCCTGCTCCGCGTTCCCCTGGCGAACCTTGCCCATTGAAGCCGAAAAGACCACAAGGATGGCGGTTCCTGTTTCAGGGGTAAGGTGCTATATCATGAAGTTTCCCGGAGGATGCCGGGGTTTAATCCTTTCCGGAAAAATCGAACCATTCAAAGGGTCTTGTTGCCATGTTTGGCAATACTGAGTGCGGGAGCGCGGCCTGATGGGTAACGCGGAAAATACCAGGGAATTTTCGTGGCTGGAAGGGCTTGCCATCTGTCTGTCCATGATCGGCGTGCAGTTGTGCAGCGAAGTGATCAACCAGTGGGGCCTGTATTTTTACTCCCCGTCGGCGGGAGTGGGCCGGACCATTTATGTTCCGGTGTACCTGGTGGGAATCATTTTCATCGTGGGCACGATATGGGATGCCTTCAGCAGCCCGGTGGTGGGCCTGATCTCCGACAAAACGCCGACCCGGCCGGGACGCTGGCGTTTTCCCCGGATTCAGGGACGCCGCCGCCCTTATATTTTCTGGGGGGGTATCCTGATGTGTTTTACCCTGACGGCCTTCTGGTATCCCCCCGTGGATGGGCCTTCCCTGGTGAACCTGCTGTACGGTTCCGTGCTGCTGTGCGCCCACTGGACCCTGTTCTCCATGGCGGTGGTCCCGCTGACGGCCCTGGGACCGGAGATCGCGCGATCTGAACGGGCCCGGGTAGCGGTTGGCACATGGACGGCGGTGGGCATGATCCTGGGACTGGCCCTGGCCAATGCCCTGCCGGGGGTACTCATCGCCGCGCTGGATCCCAGCCGCGTGGACAGCGGGATTACCCTTGTCGCCCGGGATGGCAAGGCCGATGTCCGCGCCGCCCTGAAAAACCTGCTGGAACAGGCGCGCGAGGTCCTGCCGGGCCAGGAGGTTCCGAGAGAAGCCATGCGTGTAACCGCTGATGGCATGCGGGCGGAAATCGCGGGAGAGGCGTATGAAATCGTGACGCGCGCGGCGGGACGCCGGGCGGTTCGGGCCCTTCTGGAAGGACAGGTATCGACGGATAGTCTCCGGTACGTGAACCGTCGCGCGTGGTTCGGCGTCACGTTTCCCCGGGACGCGGATCTCGAGGCGATACGACGGGACATGGCCCGAAAGGGCGCGGTCCTGGTTGCCGACGTGCCCGGGTACGTGCCCCAGGAAGGCGGTGCCTTGCTGGTGGAAACACCCCTGGCGGAACGATTGGATGTCGATGCGTTTTCTTTGACGCGCGGGGACCTGCTGAACGGCTGGAAACTGAAACGGGTCGAGGGGGGTATCCTGCTCGAACCGGAAGGAGGAAAGGGGACAGGGTGGTCCGACGCCATGAAAACGGCCCTTGCCGAGGGGTTGACGGAGGCCAACCTTGTGGTGATCAGTGATATGCCCGGCACGCTGGCCTGTTCCCGCGCGCTGTTCGACACGCTGGCCAGGGCGGAACTGAAAGCGTGGGGCAGTAGCCTTCCGACCCCCGTGGACGTGACGATGACCACGGAATCCTTCTCCGCCACGGGATACCGCAGGGTGGCCCTGATTTTCGCCCTGATATCGCTGGTACTTTTCATGATTCCCGTGCTGGTGATCCGCGAACGCTACGATTCGGAGGCCGTGACGAGTGAACCCCTGCCCTGGGGCCAGGGCGTCGTGGACGCCTTCCGAAACGGCCCGTTTCTCAGTTACGCCTTCGCGTTTTTCTTTTTTACCGTGGGGTTCCTGGCGGTGCAGCGGGTGCTGCCGTACTGGGCCGAACTGGGCCTGGATGGCGATGAAAGCACCATAACGTTCCTGCTGATTCCCTTCATCCTGACGGCCATCGTGTTCTACGGGGTCATTCCCCTGCTGGCCCGGCGGCTGCACATGAAGTGGATGATGTTTCTGGCGCTGGCCGTGATTGCCACGGGCATGCCTTTCCTGTACATCGTGGGCAAACTGGATGTTTCATTCACCGCGCGGGTGTACATGGGCATGGCGCTGTTTGCCTATTGCGGTATTGGCCAGGCCATCATCTACGTCATGATCGTGCCCATGCTGGGGGATATCATCGATTACGATGAGACCCTGTCGGGTGAACGCCGGGAAGCGCTGTATAACGGCTTGAGCGCGTTTATCTGGAAGGCGTCCATGGCGGGATCCGTGTTGCTGGCGTCCCAATCGATGAGCTGGTGGGGCAACCGGATCGAAAAATACGACGGGGTACTGCTGGTCGGGCCGTTTGCCGCGCTTTTCGCCGTGGTCGGGATGGTCATCATCAGCCTGTATCCGAGGTGGCGGGACAGGGATTCAGGCGGTGTGAAAGCATCGGAATCGTGATCGGTGATTGCCAGGGGGGCCGGGCCTGTGGTACGATAAACCTTCAGGGAGGGCTGCGGCCCGAAACGAAAGGAGCGAAACATGGGAACCAAGGGTCGTGAAATCGTGTCCATGGACCTGAACGTCCTGCTGGACCTGCTGAACCGGGCCTACGCCGATGAATGGCTGGCGTATTACCAGTACTGGCTGGGCGCGAAACTCGCCAAGGGCCCCATGAAGGAAGCGGTCATCGCCGAGTTGACCCAACACGCGGCAGATGAACTGCGTCACGCGGACATGGTTTCCAATCGGATTATCCAGCTGGGAGGCACGCCGGTGCTCGATCCTTCCGCCTGGAAAGAACGGGCAAACTGCGCGTACGATCCGCCCGAAGATCCCAACGTCGAGGTGCTGCTCCGGCAGAACATTGCGGGGGAACAGTGCGCGATTTCGGTGTACCGGGCCCTGCTGGACGCGACCCGGGAAGGGGATCCGGTGACCTATAACATGGTGTTGCAGATTCTCTCGGACGAAGTGGAACACGAAGAAGACCTGCAGGCGTTGCAGGAAGATATCCAAATCATGCTCGGTCGGGCTTGACCCCCGGCCAGGTAAATCGGGGCCCGCGGGCGGAGCGCGTTAGGCGGATGCTTGAAGCGATCAGGCTGGGAAAGGTGTTTCGCGGGCGGAGAGGATCGCCCCTCTGGGCGGTAAGGGGGGTGACATTGTCAGTCCGGAAGGGGGAGGTGTATGGCCTGATCGGCCCCAATGGCGCGGGAAAAACCACGCTGCTCCGGATGATTGCCCTGATGATGCGGCCGGATGAAGGGGATATCCGCCTGGCGGGCCAGGCCACGGGAGACGCCCCGGACGCACTGCGGCGCAAGATCGGTTTCGCGTCAGGAAACACCCGGCTGTACGGGCGGCTGACACCCCGGGAGATCCTGTCCTTTTTCGGGCGGCTGTACGGGATGTCCCGGCGGCTGATCGAGCGCAGAACCGTCGAACTGAGCGGGATCTTCGGGCTCGACGCCTTTCTGGACGCGCGATGCGAGACCCTGTCCACCGGCCAGTTGCAGCGGGTATCCATTGCCCGCGTGGTGTTGCACGATCCCCCCTTGCTGGTGCTTGATGAACCCGCCAATGGGCTGGACGTGCTGACCAGCGAGGCCCTGTTCCAGTTTATCCGGCACGCGGGAGAGCGGGGGGTGGCCGTGGTGCTTTCCATGCACCAGGTAAGCGCGATCGAAACCTTGTGTCACCGGGTGGGCCTGATGCACCAGGGACGCTTGGTGGCCCAGGGTGAGCCGGAGGCCATCTGCCGGCAGGCGGACGCTCCCGATCTGCGGTCCGCGTTCATTCGACTGGTTTCTGGCTCGGTCGATGGGACCGGGGAGTCCGTCCCGTGAACTGGCGCGTGCTCATAACCCTACTGGGCAAGGAACTGCTTGAAACCGCGCGGGACCGTCGCACCCTGTTCATGATGATTGGCCTGCCCGTGCTGCTGTATCCCTCGGTGCTGCTGATCGGCACCCAGGTGGCGGTGTTACGACAGGAACGCGTTGAAAAGGGCGTGTCCCGGGTACACCTGGAAACCGCCAGCCTGCTGGACGTGCCGCTCATCCGGCCCTGGCTGGAAGCGACCGGGAAAATCATGGTCGTCTATTCGACCGATCCCCAGCGGGACCTGCGGGAGGGCAAAATCGACCTGATCGCCACGACCAAGGCGCCCTTGTCAGAAAGTTTTTTCGCGGGGAAATCCCTTCCGGTGGAACTGCTGTACGACGTTACGGAACAGCGTTCGCTGGAAGCGCTGGACCGGGTGGACAAGTTCCTCAAGGACGTGGCCGAACGGGAACAGCGGCGGCGTCTTGAAAACCGGGGAATCGATCCCGCCGAGTTTATGCCCCTGAAGGTTACCCGGGTGGATCTCGCGGGCAACGTCAAGGTAGCCGGGGGGATACTGGGGGCGTTACTGCCGGCGCTGTTGATCATCATTACGGCCTTAGGCGCGTTTTATCCCGCCGTGGACCTGACGGCCGGGGAAAAGGAACGGGGCACCCTGGAAACCCTGCTGTCCACGCCGGTGACCCGATCCGAACTGGTGACGGGGAAATTCCTGGCGGTCTTCTGCCTTGCCCTGGTAACGGCGGTGGTGAACCTGCTGGCCCAGTTGGGCACGATGTACGTCTTTTTTGGCCAGATCTCTGACACGCTCCCAGGTGCGTTTGCGTCGCTGCTACGGAATCCCCTGCCCCTTTTGACGGTGATCGGCGTCATCATGGTTCCCATGGCCCTTTTCCTGTCGTCCCTGATGATAGCCGTGTGCCTGTTTGCCCGCGGCTTTCGTGAGGCCCAGACCTACCTAACCCCGGTCATGCTGCTGATCGCCGCGCCCGCCCTGATCGCGGGCATGCCCGGGATCCGGCTGACGCCGTTCTGGACGTTTGTGCCCGTGGTCAACGCCGTGCTGGTCGTCAAGGAGGTCATGCTTGGCGGCGTATCCGCCCAGGCCCTGTTCTCGGTGTTTGTCAGTATTCTCGCGGCCGCCCTGTTCGCTATCGCCTGCGCCGCCTGGCTGTTCCAGCGGGAGGAGGTAACCCTCGCCGACGAACCCGTGCTTCCCCTGTCGTTGCGCAGAAAGGATTATCCTCCCCGGGATTTCCTGACGCCGTCTCACGGGCTGGCCATTTTCGGGGTGGTCATGGCCCTGATTTTCTACTTGGGTTCGGTGTTGCAGGCCCGCTGGCCCCTGCCGGGCCTGTTTGTGACGGAATGGCTGCTGGTGCTGTTTCCGGCGCTGGCCGTGTTGTGGCTGGTCCGGGCGGATTTCCGGGCGGTGCTTGGCGCGAAGCGCGCGTCCCCGGCTGCTTTTCTCGCTGGTGTCCTGCTGGGAACCGGCACGTTCCTGGTCACGGCCGCGTTCGGCGCGGTGCAGGAGCGTTTTCTACCCATGCCCGAAGCCTTCCGGGAAGCCTACCAGCGCTTCTTTGACACGGACGGCTCGGTACTTTCGGGGGCGTGGCTGTTCCTGGTAGTCGCGGTGAGCCCGGCGGTCTGCGAAGAGGTACTGTTCCGGGGTATCCTGCTGCGGGGCTTCACGCGACGGTTCCGTCCGTGGATTGCCGCGCTGGCCGTGTCGGTGCTGTTCGGCCTGTTTCACCTGAGTATCTTCCGGTTTCTCCCTACGGCGTTGCTGGGGATACCCCTGGCCTACCTGGCCCTGCGGACGGGTTCCCTATTTCCCTCCATGCTGACGCACGCGCTGGTCAACAGTCTCGCGCTGGCCTTGTCCATGGGGCTGGTACCGGCCCCGGTCACGTACTGGCTGTTTCCGGCGGGGCCCGATGTGGCCAGGGTCTCCGAAGGCGCGCTTTTCCTGGGTATTGGGCTTGTGCTTCCCGGGG
>JAGPFE010000008.1 GCA_018056705.1 Candidatus Hydrogenedentota bacterium
GGTGGTGGCATGGGTGGTTACGGAGGGGGCATGGGAGGTTACGGTGGTGGCATGGGTGGTTACGGAGGGGGCATGGGTGGTTACGGTGGTGGCATGATGGGCGGTGGCGGCTTGGATGTGACGGCTATCAGTAACATCTCCGATCTGTTTAGTACGATAAACGATACCATGGTGGGTGAAATGCCCGCGACCATCGGCACGCTTGGATTGCGCTCCACCGGGACAGGGGCTATGGGCGGCGCGGCAACCGGCTACGGCGGCGGATATGGTGGAGGGTACGGCACCACCCAGAACCAGGCGCAGTTGGGAGCGGGGCAGAGTAACTTCGGCCTGGGCAGCGACCTGCTTTCCATGCTGGAACGGCTGGTGCCACCGGTGTACGAGCCGTACACGAACGAGGTGCTTTCCGACATGATCTACAACCCCGCCAACAACATGCTGATCGTGAAGAATACCCCCACCAACCTGGAAGCCTTCGAAAAACAGTTGGCCCAGATCGATGTGACGCCGAAACAGGTAAGCATCGAGGCCAAGTTCGTCACGATCCGGCTGAACGACCTCAAGAAGATCGGTTTCAAGTGGGACGCCTCCCTGTCGGATAAAAATAACAGGAAGCGTCCGATTCCGATTCTTGATCAGAACGCTTTTTACAATTACGACATCAACGGCGATGGCGAGGATGAGCAGATTCCTTTCTACACCAGGCCGGATGGAAGCAGCGTGTACAACAATACCTTCACGGACGCTACCATCGGTGGCCTGATCAACCCCGCGTCCACGGCGTCGCCGACGTTTTCGATTCTCGGGAACATCATCAACAGCGGGGACGGTGACAAGTTGAGCCTCACCCTGGATTACCTGGACAGCATCGGCGAATCCGAGTTGCTGAGCGCGCCACGGGTGACCACGATGAACCGGAAACCTGCCGTGATCGCGGATTTCACGACGGAATACTTCGTCTCGGCGATCTACACGGATATTTACCAGAATTACTACGGCGGCGTGAGCGGCGGTAACACGACCAACTTCATCAACCGGGTAATTCCGCAGTCCTACAACTTTGGTATCTCGCTGTCAGTGACGCCGCAGATCCGCGACAATGACCAGGTGCGGTTGTGGCTGAACCCCGAAGTCCGCACCCGAATCGGCCAGAAGACCTTCCAGCAGACCCAGGTGATCAACGGCAGCGAGTTGACCAACGAGTTCGTGTTGCCCACCACCTCGTGGCAGGCGGTGTGGACCAACGTGATCGTGCACGACGGGGATACCCTGGTGTTGGGCGGCCTGGTGCAGGATCAGACCTCCAAGGCGAATGACCGGATGCCCTACCTGGCGGATATTCCCGTTATAGGCTTCTTCTTCCAGGGCAAGAGCAAGGAGACGAAGCAGTCCAGCCTGCTGATCTTCGTCACGCCACAGATCGTCGATTCGACGGGCGCCCGGTTCTTCAACGTGGGCGCCGATACTTCCCGTCCGGCGGCGACCCAGAGCCCGATCTGATACCAGAACGGTTTCGTGGAGTACAATATCGTGCGGCGACCCATGTCGACCGCGCGATGTTTTATTGCCGGGGAGAGACCGGTGCCTACCTGGACTGAACAGGCCTATCGAGTCACCATGGCCATGGCCGCGCCACTTGCCCGGTTGTGGCTGGCGTCGGGCTCACGTCACGGACCGCTTTACGGGCGATTCTGGTTACCTCCTGGAGAAGTGGCCCCCGGGGGAATATGGTTTCATGCCTGCAGTTTGGGAGAAGTGAACACGGCCCGGCCGCTCCTGGTGGCAGCGGAAAAACGGTGGCCGGATATCCCGGTGATACTGTCATCCTCCACGTTCACGGGATACAGCAGGGCGGTGGAAGTGGCCGGTGCCGATCGGGCGCGGTGGTTTCCTTTCGATGATCCTGCCAGTGTGCGGCGTTTTTTCGATACGGCGGCACCGCGGGCCGTCGCGCTGGTGGAAACGGAAATCTGGCCGGGGTTTCTCGCCGGGGCGGAACAACGGGGTGTCCCGGTGGTGATCCTGAACGGTCGGATCAGTGACCGGGCCTTTCCCCGATTTCGACGGTTTGCTTCGATCTTTCACCCCGCGTTTCGCCGGATTACCCTGGTGGCCGCGCAGAACGAAGAATATGCCGGGCGGTTCATCGAACTGGGGGTTCCGGAAGAACGGGTCAGGGTAACAGGTAGCCTGAAATTTGACGCGGTGCAACTGGAGCCGGATCCAGCCCGACGGGATTATTTGCGGATGTGCCTGGGACTGGTCGGCGATCCACCGGCCCGGGTCGTCGTATTCGGGAGCACGCGTCCGGGTGACGAAGCCCTGGCGGCGACATGCCTGGATCATCTGCGACTGGAATTTCCGGACGTCCACTGGATCATCGCGCCGCGTCACGTGGACCGGGCTGAAGAGATTGAATCCTTGTTGCGTCCTTTTGGAGTAACCCGACTGTCGGCCCTGAAACGGGGCGAGGCCGCGCCCGCGCGGGTGGTGCTGGCCGATACCGTGGGTGACCTGGTGGGACTGTACAGCCTGGCGACCGTGGCGGTTATCGGCGGCAGTTTCTATCCGGGTGTCGAGGGACACAATCCACTGGAATCCGCTGCCCTGGGCATTCCTACCATCTACGGTCCCTTCATGCGTAATTTTCCGGACGCGGCGTCTGCCCTGGAAAATGTGGGCGGAGCCCTTCGACTTTCAGCTCCCGATCAACTCGCTGAGACCCTGGAACGGCTGTTGTCGGATCCGATGAAACGAGAAGTGATGGGCATGTC
This sequence comes from Candidatus Hydrogenedentota bacterium, assembly GCA_018056705.1. Taxonomy (GTDB): domain Bacteria; phylum Hydrogenedentota; class Hydrogenedentia; order Hydrogenedentales; family CAITNO01; genus JAGPFE01. The sequence goes on from JAGPFE010000008.1 coordinate 2,775, forward strand.
GGCCAGGCAGGCGGTGCTGGCGGGCCGTGGGGCGCTACAACGCAATCTGGACTGCCTGGACGAAGTTACGCGGGCAGTACCCGGGACAACTCATGAAGCGTGACACGGTGAGTAGGGCGCGAATCACCTGGCAGGGGACGGACACCCCCCTTGCCGGCCTTTTGCTGTCCCCCGCGTTGCTGTTGCTGTTCGTGTTCACCTATTTCCCCATGTTCGTGGCGGTGCGTATGAGCCTGTACGGGGGACGGCGTGGTCCGGGGCCATGGGTAGGGCTTGACAACTACCGGGAGGCCCTGACTTCACCCGATTTCTGGATGGCGCTTCGGGTTACCGCTTATTACGTGGGGGGGGTGGTGCCCGCGTCCCTGGCTCTGGGATTTGTTATCGCTTACGGCCTGCATCGCGTGGGGCCGGGACGCGCCCTGTTGCGCACCTGCTTTTTCATCCCCTATATCACGTCCACGGTAGCGGCGGCGATGGTATGGCGGGCCCTGTTCAACCCCCGGTTCGGCGTGGCCAACCAGGTGCTGACCCGCCTGGGATTGCCGGCCCAGCGCTGGCTTCTCGAAGCGCGGGGCGTGCTGCACCTGCTTTCCGGTGGCTGGATTCCGGATGACTGGGGACCCAGTCTCGCGCTCTGCTGCGTCATTCTGTTCGATATCTGGCACCTGTCCGGTTTCATGGTGGTGGTGTTTCTCGCCGCCCTACAGTCGATGCCCAGAGAATTGGAAGAAGCCGCGCGGCTGGATGGCGCGGGAAGTTTTACCCTGGCCACGCGGATCGTGCTGCCCGCCGTGCGTCCGACGCTGCTGTTTCTCGCCGTGGCCGGGGTGTGCAAAACCCTCCAGTCTTTTAACAGTATCTACGCGCTGACCCAGGGCAGCGCGGTGCTGCCTGAGACCCAGAGCCTGATCTACTACGTATACGCCCAGTTTTACGAGTTCGGGTACTGGGGGTATGGTTCCGCGGTGGCCGTCATGCTGACCGCGCTGATCATTGTCCTGACGGTGCTGCAGTTCCAGGCGCTGGACGCGGGAAGGCACGCGCCATGAAGACGACCGGGTCGAACGGGTGGCGTGTCGGGCGCGTGCTGCCACGAATCCCGCGGGTGAGCGTCGGAACGCTGTTGCTCTATGCCGCCCTCGCGGGGGGAGCCTTCCTGTGCTGCTGGCCGTTCTTCTGGATGCTGAGCACTTCCCTGGAAACCTTCCAGGAAGCGATGGCCCCGGGCCTGAGTATCTGGCCCGCTTCCTGGCACTGGGAGAACTACGTGGAAACCTGGCGTTCTTCGCCGTTTCCCCGATATTTTCTAAACACCTTCCTCGTCGCGGGCACGGTAGCCGTTGCCGTGACGACCAGCGCGGCCCTGGCGGGGTACGCCCTGGTGTTTCTGCGTTTTCCGGGACGACGGCTGGCCTTTCTGGTGTCGCTCGGGGCCATGATGGTGCCATTCGAAGCGGTGTTCATTCCGGATTTCGTGCTGATCGCCCGGCTGGGCTGGTACAACACCTTTGCCGCGCTGATTATCCCTTGGTGCGCGAACGGCTTTTCCATTTTCCTTATGCGCCAGGCTTTCCTGGGCATCCCCTCCGATTATTACGAGGCGGCCCGCCTGGATGGATGTGGGCCGGCGCGTTTTCTGTTCCGGGTGGCTCTGCCACTGGTACGACCGACCCTGTCGGTCACGGCCGTGTTCGCGTTTCTGGGCAGTTACAATGCCCTGCTCTGGCCGCTGGTTGTTACGGCGGATGGTTCCCGCAGGGTGGTACAGGTAGGGCTCACGGTGTTTACCACGGAATCGGGCGTTCAGTTACACCTGCTCATGTGCGCCGCCACCATTGTGATGCTGCCCAGCGTGCTGCTGTTCCTGCTGGCGCAACGGGCTGTTTCGGAGACCATGCTGGCCACGGGAGTCAAGGGATGAGCCGGCGCGTTGGCGTTACGCTGCTGGGATTAGTTTTCCTGCTGGCGGGAGCGGGTTGCGGGAGTGGGCACACCCTGTTTGCGCCGGTGGACGACCGGGCCGCCGTGTTCTGGGATCGCCAGGACACGCAAAGCGCGGCCCTCATGCGGGAACTGGTGGAGACGTTCAACGCCAGCTCCGGCCTGCTGCCAATTCGCTGGGAACACGCCGGGGGGTACGCCGAGATTTTCAGGAAGGTATCGGCGGGCATTCAGGCGGGATTGCTTCCGGCGATGGCGGTTTCTTACGAGAGCATGACCAGCGAATACATCGCCGCCGGGGCGGCCGTGCCACTGGAACGGTGGATTCACGACCCTGTGCGGGGGTTGAGCGAAAAAGACCTTGCGGATTTTTTTCCGGCCGCGCTGGAGAGTAACCGTTACGCGGCCCACGGTAACCGGATGTACTCGTTCCCGTTGGCCAAAAGCGTGCTGGTGATGTACTGCAACCGGGAGGTGACGCGGCGCGCGGGCGTGGAGCGATCACCGGACACCTGGAAAGCGTTTCTCGAGGCGTGCCGGGCCGTGCGCGCGGTCACCGGCAAACCGGCCCTGGCCATGGTGCCCGATTGTTCTACCTTCAGTGGCATGGTCTTCAGCATGGGAGGCGACGTATACGACGGGCAGCGGTTGCTGTACGACGGGCCGGAGTCCATGGCGATCCTGGACCTGCTCGAGGTCATGGTTCGGGAAGATCTGCTGGGCATGGCGTCGCCGGGAACTTTTGACGACAACATCGCGCTGGTTAAGGGAGACGCGGCGTTCGTGTTGCGATCCAGTTCCAGCCGGGCCTATCTGCTGCGCGTGGCGGGGGATCAGGCGGCCGGGTTACTGGACATCGCGCCCATTCCCCAGAAGGATCCCAGCCATCCTGCCACCGTGCTGTTCGGGCCCAACGTTACCCTGTTTGCCGTACCCGAGGAGCAGCAGGCGGCCGCGTGGAGTTTCGTCCGGTGGTTCACCGAACCCGAACAGTCCGCCAGGTGGGCCGTGGCAACCGGCTACATCCCCGTGCGACGTTCCGCGATGGAACATCCGCTGATTCGCGAAGCCTGGGCCCAGTGGCCGCCCAATCGGGTCCCCTACGAGTGCATGCGCTATGCCCGCCCGGAACCTAACGTGGACGGCTGGCAGCAGGTGCGGGTGCTGGTCGAACGGGCCCTCGTGGAGGTGATGTCGGGGACCCGTACCGCCCGGGACGCGGCGGAATGGCTTCAGCGGGAGGGCACGCGCGCCCTGGAACGGGCCGTCCGCGCGGAAGGCAGGACCGCGGGAACATGAGCGGAGGTCGCGCCGGTACCAGGGCGACGCCCGGCCCCCCCTGGTTTCCATGGATCGCGTTGCCGGTGGCCATTGTGGGTCTGGCGGTCGCGGGTCGGTCCACGCCCCTGTCCGCGGTGGTTGCTGTGGATGATCCATGGCTCAGGGACTGGATCTGGCCGTCCCTGTCTGCCATCACCCGGTCCCTGGATGGGGGGGGCTTTCCCCTGTGGAATCCTGGCCAGTATGGCGGACGGCCACTGCTGGCCGATCCGCGACAGCCCGTCCTGGCCCCGTTTACGTGGGTTTTTCTATGGTTTCCCTTTCCCGACGCCGTGATGATTCACGGCATGACCTGCCTGGTGGGGGCGGGCTTTTTCACGGTCATGTGGACGCGCGCGCTTGGGGGGTCGGTGCTTGCCGCCCTGTTCAGCGCGGCGGTGTACCTGCTTGGACCTTTCGCGGCGGCCGCTTCGGGGAGACCTGGGCTGGAGACGGTATGCTGCTGGTTACCCCTTGCCTGCTGGGCCAGCGTTTCCTTCTTCCGTCGTCCCCGGACCACGCCCATGATCCCAGGCGCGGTGGCGATGTCGGCCATGCTGCTTTCCGGAGAGCCGGTGATCGCGGTACTTGCCGTGATCGCGGCGTGGGGTCACGGCGCGCTGTCGGGACAACGGGTTCGCCCGTCCGTATACCGCGGCGAAGAGCCGCATGCCGGGGCCCGCGTGCTGCTGTGGCTGGGATGGATACTGGCCCTGTCGGCGCCCCAGGTATTACCAGTGGCTTGGACCCTGTTCACGGAGGGCTGGCCGTCGGGGGTGACCTGGACGGGGTTTCCCACCTGTTGGGTGCTGCCGTCGCGATGGTCCCTGGTGGTAGAACATGTGCTGACGCCGGGAACGGGTGTCCGGTGGGGGGATCCCGGTTTTTCCCGTCATCTGGCCTATATGCATCCCCTGGTACTTCTGATGAGCGTGGCGGCCCTGGCGGATTCAAGGAAAAGAGATCCCGGGCTGTCCCTGGTGGGACTGGCCATGTTACTGGTTCCCGCCATCATGGGAGAGATGTATTTCCCGGGGGCGCCAACTTGGCCTGCCCTGGCGCTGATCGCGCACCTCGGTCTGGCGGGATTGAGCGGTCTCGGATCGGATCGACTTTTCGGACCGGAACCGGACCCGAAACGTCGTCGCCTGCTGATCCTGTCGCTGTTTCTCGGAGGTGGTGTGTACGTGCTCACGGGGGGTGCGGGCGGGTGGCGTGTGCTGGTCTTCTCCTTCTGTTGCCTGGGGGCGCTCGCGTGGGGAAGCCCCTACATGGGAAGCGTGTTCCGGTTATTCCTGTTGCTTGTTACCGCGACGACCCTGCATGGGGAACTGGTAACGCCGATGAATCTTCCGGGCCGGTTAAGGGGGCTCTCTCGTGCCGATCTGGTCAGCGCGGAGGCGCGCGCGATCCTGCGACAACAGCGCATGCGCTCGAGCTCATCCCGCGCGCGCATGACGGTCAGCGCGGAGGCGCGCGCGATCCTGCGACAACAGGGCGTTCAGGGACGTATCGCGGTTCTTCCACCGCTTCCAGACGATGTGGTCGGCTGTCGGAACCCGGGCATGGTACTGGGCATCCCGTTTACCGGTGGCTGGAACTATCCTGCGCGACCTGGCGACATGAACCTGTCCGGGCTGTGGCGGGATAACGCTTCGGAAGACCACGATCTGGACGTGGACATGCTGGAGCGTTTCTGCCACGCGTATGCCGTGAATGCCCTCTTGGCCGAGCCAGGCAGGGATATGCCGCTTGAAGGGAAAGGGTTTTCCCGGGTGGCCTCGGTGGCGACGGCAGACCTCTGGGCGCGGGATCGTCCGTTGCCCCGATGGACCCTGTATGGCCAGTGGGTGGCCGTTCCCGACTGGGCATCGGTGGTGGAGACCATGCGGGCCACCGACCTGGACACCGTTTGCGTGTTACGCCTGGACACGGCAGGCGCGAGAATGCTGGCAGACCGTATGGCCCTCGGGGGACATTCCGGCGGTCGACCTGTGGGAACGGTTTTTCCGTTGGCAGACCGGATGGATCGCCTGGAGTTGCGGGTCCAGTCGAATGCTCCTGCCTTGCTCGTGGTGGCCGATGCCTGGGACGCGGGATGGACCTGTCGCGTGAACGGCCGGCTGACGGCCATCATGCCGGCTAACGGCATGGGGTGGGCCGTGATGGTGCCCGCGGGGGAATCCACGGTGGTTTGCGCCTGCGACCCCTTGCCGTGGAAACTGGGGATGACCATGGCCCTGTTACTGCTGGGCGGGTTATGCCTGTATGGCCTGATCCTGCTGGCAGGCGCCAGGGGAGCACGGGGTAATGGAAGGTAATGGCGAGGCGCGCTTAGCGGGCCGGGGAGGGAATGGAGGCGATGAAAGGAACCAGGGAACCCACGACTTCCGATTTCGTGGTGGTGGGCTTGACCAGCGATTCGATGTCGGCAAGAGCCCTGGACAGGCATTCAGGACAGTACCCATGACTGACGGGACCGGCCATACCAGCCATCACGGCCGGTGTTGGCTCCCGCCATCCCTCCGGGGTATGTACCTTTCTGCATACACAGCACTGGGTGATCATGGTACGTCCTTTCAATTCGAAAATTTCTAAGCAATGCCCATGCCGAATATCGCCGCCTGGTGAGTTGAAAGGATGTCGCGTTACGCATTACACTGTAGAGTACACTAGATGTTGTGGGTTTTTTCAACAGATGACTCAAAATATAGAAAAAAAGATTCGGCTGGCGGAAAGGATATCCGGAAAGAACGGAAGTATTTGCCGGGGTATCAGGCCGGAAGGGAGAAAAGGCATCCTGTTCCGTCAAAAAATAACCGCTGAGACGTGACGGATTTCCGTCAGTACCAGGAAGACGCGCCATGATTGAAGTGTTGGACCTGACCAAGAATTACGGCCATCTCCGGGCGGTGGATGGCGTATCGTTCACCATCCCGGCGGGGCGGATTACCGGCTTTCTGGGACCCAATGGCGCGGGGAAATCCACTACCATGCGGGTGATTACGGGGTTCACGCCCGCCAGTGGAGGAAGGGTCCAGGTGGCGGGGTTCGATGTGGCCCGGGAGCCGCTGGAGGTGAAACGCCGCGTCGGGTACCTGCCGGAACACGTGCCGCTGTATGAAGAAATGACCGTGAGGGGGTTCCTGGGATTCGTGGCAGGTATCAAGGGTATCGCCCGGGGTGAACGGCGGTCGGAGGTCGACCGCGTGATGGATCGGTGCGGCCTGACCGTCATGGCGCACCGGATTATTGGCAATCTGTCCAAGGGATACCGGCAACGGGTTGGACTGGCTCAGGCCCTGCTGGGTAATCCGCCCGTTCTGATTCTGGATGAGCCTACAGTGGGCCTGGATCCCCGGCAGATTGCCGAGGTTCGAGCCATGATCCGCGCGTTCGGCGGGGAACATACCGTGCTGCTCAGCACCCATATCCTGCCTGAGGTGTCCATGGTGTGTGACGGCGTAATCATCATCCACCGGGGGCGGGTGGTATATGACGGTCCGGTGCCCGATGCCGGCAAGGGGGGGGCGTCCCTGGAGGAACTGTTCATGCGGGCCGTGGCGACCGATGCCGCCGGACGTGAAGAAGAAACCGGCGTCCGGAAGGAGGAAGAGCCATGAGCGGCATCTGGACGGTATGCCGACGGGAGTTCGCGAGTTATTTTCAGACACCCGTTGGATATGTTGCGCTGGGTGTTTACGCCCTGATCTGCGGGATGGCCTTTGTGCTTTCCCTGTTCATGTATTCGAAGGTGTCCCTGCAGCCGCCGGCCTATGGATATACCTCGATTCCGAATTTCGGGGAGGCCCTGATCAGTCCCTACCTCGTGTTCTGCGGCATCCTGTTCATGTTTCTGTCGCCGCTGATCACCATGCGGTTGCTGGCCGAGGAACGTAACCGGGGCACCCTGGAACTGCTGCTGACTTGGCCGCTGACGGATCGGGACATCGTTTTTGGCAAGTACCTGGCCGCGGTGGGCATGCTCCTGCTGATGATGCCCGTGATCGCGTTGCACCTGTTCCTGGCGGCCCGGTTCCGGCCGCTGGAACCGGCCGCCATTGCCCTTGGTGTGGCCACGGTCGTGCTGATGGGACTGGCCCTGATCAGCCTTGGCATGTTCATCTCGGCGGTATCCCGTTCTCAGGTGGTGGCCGGAACGCTGACTTTCGGCGTGAACCTCGTGATGTACATCGCGGGCAACGTGGGCGAAAAACTGCCCCAGCGAAATCCCGCCCCGGAAGGATGGCCCGAAACCCTGCGCGTCCTAATCGGCGGCGCGTGGGAACTGTTCCGCGGACTGCTGACCCAGTTACCCCTGGACGCTCACGCCCGGGATCTTACCTTGGGGGTGGCGCGGCCCCGGGACGTGGTGTACTACCTGTTATTCGCCGCGTTCTTCCTGTTTCTTACCTTCCGCGCCCTGGAAAGCCGTCACTGGAGGGGGAAGTGATATGAAACTGCCCGGAACCAGGCTGGCCGGCTGGATGGCCCTGGCCCTGCTCCTGCTGGCGGCCAACCTGATTTTCGTGTTCGCAGATATGTTCGCTCTTCCGGTGTTTCTGTCACTGGTGGGCGCGCTGATTCTCGGGTTTTACGCCGGGGCGGGCGCGCTGCTGGCCGCCGTGGGACGGGAGCGGGAAACCGCCCGCGCCCTGGGTGGACTCAACGCGGTGATTTCATCGGCGCTTTTCCTGGCTATCTGCGTGGTGGTCTATCTGTTGTTTGCCGGTTGGAACGTCACGTGGGATCTGACCCGGGAGGGTTTACGCTCGCTGTCGCCGTTGACCGTGCAGGTCCTGGAAAACATGGACAAGCCCGTGACGGTGACCTGTTTTTTCCTGGATTCGGATGACGAAATGGTCGCGATCGCGCGGGAGAAGACCACCCGGTTTCTCGACCTGTGCAGGCAGTACACGGATCGGTTGACCGTGGAAATGCTGGATCCGACGGTGGAAAAACTGAAAGTGGAAGACCTGGGCATTACACACGCCTCGCCTCAGGGCACGGTCGTGGTACGCGCGGGGGACCGCAAGCGCGTGATCACGCTTTCGGGGGGCAGTCCCCGTCTCGAGGAACGCGATTTTACCAACGCGCTGATCAATGTCCTGCGGGAGCAGAATCCCAAGGTGTATTTTCTTACCGGCCACCACGAACGGGACATGCTCAACCAGGATCCCCAGGATGGCGCGTCGATGCTGGGTAACCTGCTGAGTGGCGAATCCTACGCGGTGGACCGCCTGGCCATCAAGATCACGGATCCCGAAGTCCCCACGGACTGCGACCTGCTTGTGCTGAACAATCCCTCTTCCGACCTCCACCCCGTGGAACTTGAAGCGATCAACCGCTACATGGAAGGAGGCGGGCGGATGCTGATTCTGCTGGATCCGTGGCGTAATGTCACGCCGGCGGTGACCCCCGGAGAACAGTTGCGTCCCTGGCTCGAGAAAAACTACGGTATCGTGGTGGGCAGCGATATCGTGGTGACCGACAAGGCGGAGAACCGGTTCGATCTCGAATTGCGCGGAGACGACGCGCCTTTCGCCGAGGTGGAAGAGGGCGCCATGAGTTTCCGGGGATGTTTCAGCAAGGACCACCCGGTAACGGCTCGATTTGATCAGGCCATGCTGTTGAGCGCGGCTCGATCGGTGACCGTGTCAAGGCAGTTGCCGGACAAAACCGGGGCGGACATTCTGTTGCGGTCCTTGCCCGTTTTCTGGGGCGAAACGGATATTGAGCGGCTGATCAAGGCCGGCGTGGCCACCCGGGATGAGGTTGACCAGAAAGGCCCCGTGCCTCTGGCTGTCGCGGCGGTGCGCCAGGTGGACCGTAACAGCAGTCCGCGAGGCCGTGGTGAAGCGCGGATCATCGTGGTGGGAGACAGCGATTTCGCGGCGAACAGTCATCTTTCCGTGCCGGGTAACCTGAACTTCACGCTCAATGCCGTGGCCTGGCTGTGTGAAAGCGAGGATCTGCTGGCGATGCGTCCCACGGCCCTCGAGATGACCCCCCTGGTACTCAGCGACGTCGAGCGGCGCGCGGTGGCCTGGATGGCGATCATGCTGGGGCTTCAGGCCGTGCTGGCGGCCGCCCTTGGCATGGTGCTGTGGAGGAAAAGACACCAATGACCGGCAGGCACACGCTGCTTCTGGCCCTGCTCCTGGTTGTGGTGACGGCCCTGTATTTCGGCATCCAGCAGTGGAGAGAACGCCAGGGCGCGCGCGAGCGGGAGCAGAAGAAAATCGTTTCCCTGAATCCGGCGGACATCCGCGAGGTGGCGGTGACCCAGTTGGACGCGCCCGAGACGCGCGCCGCCCGGGATGCCGCGGGACAACCCTGGCGGATGATCAAGCCGGATCCCACCATTCCGCCCCATCAGCCGCTTTGGGATCGTCTCGTGGAAAAATACGGTAACCTGTCTTTCGAACGAATCCTCAGGAATCCTTCGGACAGGATGGCCGACTATGGCCTGGAGCCGCCGGTACTGCGCGTGGAATTTGTCGCGGGAGACGGCAAAAAGGACGTGCTGCTCTTTGGCGACCAGGAACCAACCGAGCGCTTCCGTTACGCCTGCCGGCCGGACGAAAAAACGATCTTCCTGGTCGGACGCGACATGTTTTTCGAGTTCAACCGGTCCCTGGATGACCTGCGACACAAGTTCATCGTGGACGATCGGAATGCCCCGATCCGCATGATCGAGTTCGCCTTTATCTGGCGGGAAGGCGAAGCCGTGCCCGATGCCGCTACCCCCTTGAAACCGGGGGAAGAGTCGGTGGTGGTGCGGGCGGAACGCGCGGATGAGAACAGCCCGTGGAAACTGGTGAGTCCCGTGGAAGCTCCCGCGGACCAGGAAGCCCTGGACGCGTTGGCCAAGTATCTCCAGTTTGGAGTGGTGGCGAAATTTTTCGACCATCCGGAAAATTACACTGATTTCGGCCTGGATCCACCGCGGGCCCGGCTGACCTTCGCGGATACTGCCAAGGGTAACGCCCAGACCCTGCTCATCGGCAACCTGGAAAACAGCGATGGCAGTGGTGGACTGTTTGTGCGTCGTGCCGGCCAGAACGCCGTGGAACTGGTGGATCCCCAACTGGTGGAACTGATCCCCAGGCGGCCCACCCAGTGGCGTGAAACGCGCCTGATCACCCGGCGGGTATCCGACTTGTCCGTCGTGGAATGCGCCCGTTCCGAAGGCCACTTCACGTTGCGCCGGGAACAGGATGGCGCGTGGCGGCTGGCCGACCCGGTTTTTGATGACGTGGACGAAAAGGTGCTCTCCGGTTACCTGGCCGTGCTGAAGGAAACCCGGGGTGAGGTGGTGGAACAGTCGCCTGAAGCGGTTGGACTGGATCACCCCGAGGTGCGCTTTCTCTTCACTTACGCCGATGGCGCGCGCGCGGAATGTGCCTTGCGGCCGGATCCCGATCAGCCCAACGCGTGGCTGGCCACGCAGGATACCGGCGGGGTGATTCGCCTGGTAGGCGTGGCCGCGGACGCCCTGCTGGTGGATCCCGCGTCGTTCCGTTCCCGGGCGCTGATGCGGTTCGAGGTTGCGAACGCGAACCGCCTGGCATTCAGCCTGGATGGGCAGCGATACGAACTGGGGCTTCGCGAGGGACGGTGGCGGGTAATCGAGCCGGCGGGCTGGTCCATTCAGAATCAGTCCGATGCCAAGACCATTCTGGACGCGTTGAGCAAGCTCGAAGCCGCGATGGTTCTGCCCCGACCGCTTGACCCGGCCGTGACCGGACTGAACACGCCCGTTTTCACGGCGACGGTGCAATGCGCGGGGGACACGATTTCGGGAGAAGCCCTCATAGGTCCCGTCCGCGTCGGAAATCCTTCCGTGGAAGATCCACAACGGAGATATGCCGACATGGCCGGTCGCCAGGGCCAGTTTCTGGTTTCCCAGGAATTGCTCGAAACGGTCCGGACTGCGGTCAAGGGTTTACGTCCCCCCGCGGAAAACCAGGAAAATAGTGCGCAAGGTGCAAAAACGGGCGAAAATGGGAGGACATGAAGACAAATTTTCGCTTAAATCTTGGGGATATTTGGAATTGCGGGCATTTAACTCTTGACACATGGCCTCGGTTGTGTTATAAATCTTGACATGGAATAAGTTTTTTCTGGATGAACAGCAGGGTGTTTCTGTATCGGAAACAGCCGATGGGCGTACAGTGTGAAGACGTTCCCGTGGCGGGCCGGGTGGTTGGCAACTCCGGCCAGGGCGCGGGTTGGGAGAGCACGCGGTGAACAAGCATCATGGCGGCATGCGGACGCGGGAAATGGTTCGCGGGGCGTGGATTCTGGCGACGTGTGTTTTAGCCTTCCTGGTGGGGCTGACGGCAGTCGCTCAGGATGATGCGGACAAGGCGGATGAAAAGGCGATTACCTGCGATGGCGTCCGCTATGAAGTTTATGTCAGTCCCTCTCCCGCGGAGCCCGGCGCAACCGTTACATTTTCCATCGAAGCCCGCGATGCCCTCACGAATCAGTACCTTCGAATCAATGAGGCCCGGTGGTTCTTCAATCCCTCAACGGTTAGAGATTATAATGTGTATCTTGCGGATCCCACTAAGCCAAAACCTCAGCCGGATCAGATCGTGGTCAATCAGGCTCCTCCTGGCATCATTGCCGCGCTGCCATCCGTGTCGGGAACGGCTCCCAACCAGGTGGGGGCCTACGATGTGCTGGTTGAAGTTCAGACTGTCCTGGCGGATGGCGTGACCATCAGTACCTGTGAGCCGCCCACGCTGCTGTTTCCTTCATATATGCAGGTTTTCACTACGCCCAGTGCGGACTTTGAATTGAAAGATTACTTGGGCGGAATCCAGTATCTTTTGCCTGCCGGGGACTGGGTACCTCTCTTCGGTTTTAACATGCGTTACAGCGAGCAGAATCCAGCCCCCCGGACATTGACCAAGTTGATCTTCAGCCTGATTCGAGATAACCGGCAGTCGGGCACCACACCACAGGAACAGGATTTTCAGGAATTTGCCCTGTTCCGGTTTCCGGGTCGGCTTCCAGATAATGCTGACACGGTGCGTAACCTGACGGGGGTGGGTTCCGCCAATACGGGAACCATCAACGCGGTAAACAGCCAGTATCTGTTTGCCCGATGGGACAACAAGGGCTGGCCATATGAGATGCCCGTGAATCAGCCGGCCAATCCGAACGTGGGACGTGTCGTAGGGCCGAATGGCTTGGTATACCAGATCGACGATGCTTCCTACCGGTTGAATTTCACGCTGGATACCACCGATGCGGCTTTTCCCGTTGGCGAGGTCGATCAACCCATCGGTTTCAGTAATGTAGGCCCCAAGCGGGGTACGGTACCAGTTGATCCGGTTAGAGACTGGGTAGTGGCCGGACCGGGTGATGGATATTCGTACGTGGTTTGCGTGCGATTGTCCGCGTCTTGGCCTACCGGTAGAAGCCTTACCTATCGGGTGGAACGGGCTTTGATGCAACCCTATGTGTACAATTTCCAGACGAATGATTGGGTTCTATATGGCGCGCCGCGAAACGATCGTGGGGAATACTCAGATAACTACAATCCCGATTATCTGGTGTCTGGTACGGACGTGTATGTTCCTGATGGAGCTATCCTGAGTTATTTTGACATATTCGATCCACGGGGTGGAGGTGGTTTCCGGCAGCGGAAGAACGTATGGAATGAACAGGTAACCATGTACACCCCCGTACCGGGATTTACCCGTCCCAGATGGGATATCAGTAATACGGCACTCAACGTTATCGGAGGTGAGTTGCTGGATTTGCGGCAGTTATTCTCAGTGGAGTCATGGACAGTTGCATTAGCCATTAATGCCAAGGGAGGCTACGGTCCAGAACAACCTACCGATATCCATCTGGTGTTCACGGATATCGGGGCGGACCCATACTCCTATCCCGGCAACGGCGGGTTTGATCCAAGGACAGGCTTCGATACCTTCACGCTCAAACAGCAGAGTGGAGTAGACTCGGCGGTGGGCGAGGACTACGCCTTTAATGGGGTTTGGTTATGGCACGACACAAATGTGAATGGGGTGTTTGATCCACCGACCCCCAATGGTACGACGGGGGTTTCCTTCGTGGACTACCCGATGATTCCCATGCGAGGTTTTTCGGGTAGTGATGTGCAACTGGTGAACTACGGAAGTCACGAGTGGCAGTACGAACCGTTTCCGCCAGGAGGCGGTGATCCTTGGTGGAAGATTCAGATCAGTCTGGGAACCGTGGGTAACGCAAACAGCGATTACACTACGGGCGGAAGACGTCGTGCGGGTCCTACGACAACCCCCCGAGGTTATTGTACTGACCCGGAACACCAACAAGACTACGACAAGTTGATTAACTTCCCAAACTATTTTGTGGTATTTAGGTCAGATAGCGGCTTTACCGATGTTTCCGGTCTACCTGGGGATGGGACAGGCATTAACTTGGGGGCCGATTTCCGGGTGTTTATTGAACCTCGTAGGTGGGATCCACGGGGCGGTGGCCACTGGACCGGAGGTATTCTGTTCTGGACGCAAGCCACTGCCCTAGCTAGGAAGATTATCGAAGGTACCGCTGAAAATTACGCCAAGGCGAACGAACAACCGATGTCCGGGCTGTTCTGGCAGGACTACACGGAATGGACAAGGGTATGTCCGGCGGGGGTTCTACCCTGCGAAGGGAATGAAGTCTACGACTTTCCCTTCTGGAATGAAGCACTTCATGGGGTAGAAGCGGCCAAGCCCCTTCGGTGTGGTGTGGAAGTACACGATCTGGTTCTGACCTATAGTACCAGCAACCGGTATGGGAAAATCACGCCGATCATGGCCGGACAGCAATGGACCCGATTCTTCCCGTTCCTGATCGATCGCTATACAGGGGCTACGGGCGGGAGTAACTCCCGCACGATGCTGAGTATCTGGACTGACCCGGCATTCATAGACCCCGATCTTCACGACACCGGAACACCGACATTACCCCCCATCAATACCCGTCCTTTTGCGTTGAGAGATCTGACAGACTATTTCGGCATCATGGAGTGGCGGACCATCGAATTAGGCCGCTTCAATCTGGGGGTGACGGCCGACTTGAGTGCCTTTGCTCCCTCCCTCTACGATTCCCTTACTGATATCCAGTTCGCCTTCGAGACGGTTCCCTTCGCGTTATACGGGGATAATATCGATGCGCAACTGAGGGATCCCCGTTCGACCTTCTTCCCGAACCCGCCTCAGCAACCCACCCTGCCCAGGTATCCCACGTGGTCGGGATACCAGGAGGGATCAGCCTGCGTGGCGTGGGGACTGACCAGCCGTTGCTGGCTCGAAAGCGACGGGGGGGACAATCAGCCCTTCTATGTGCCCGGTCCGGCGCTGCCCGGCCAGCCGATCGCGGAAAAGACCTACGAAAACGACGTGTATATTTTCGAGGTCAATGACCTGCGGTACCCCGATTCCGGATTGCCCGCGGACCTGTCTGGCAAATGGCTGGTGGATCGCTATGGCGGTCGGTATTACATCGAATCCAGCAGCGGCAACCAGTTGCGTTTGCTGAAAGGCCACGGCGCGTACCTGGACGCGGGCGTCAATGTCCCGGACTATCCATACCAGGTACCGGTGGGCCAGGCCGCGGCCGTGGATCGCGGTCGCTGGATGATCGTGGAGGATACCCTGCTGAAGGGGACCTATCCGCGGCTGGAAGACTGGACACCAGAGAAACTGCTGAACGATAATCAGGCGTGGGCTGCCCGCCTGCTGAGACAGCGGATCACGCCGGGTTTCATGCCGGTGGCCATGCTGGGCATTAACGTGTGTGGCGTGAATGACCCGGCGGTTCTGGCTTCTCGTCCGCTGTACCTCAGTGGCATCACGGTGGCTTTCTGGGGCCCGGAGTTCACGCCGGATCAACTGGCGTCTCTTGACCCGAACGGCGAACTGTTCGCGTCGGGGATCCTGTTGTACGAGGACACGAACCAGAACGGTGTTTTTGATGGCCCATTGTTCTCGGACCTTTCACCCGTTCCGGCGCTGACAGATCGGATCGTCCCGCTGGAGACGGGCACGCTGACGTGGCGGGATGCGCCGGAACCCATTGACCTGAACGGGGATTACGCGCCGGATGATCTCAGCGGCGACGGCGTGGTCTTCCTGGGTGATCCGGATAATCCGGACGACGTGGCGCAATTGACGCCACAACAGCAGGCCGCGTGGGACGGTTTATCCGACCTGGCATGGGTGGTGCAACTCTTCCCACGCGATAACTGGCCGATTCCCAGCCGGGACGCGCGGCTCGACGGCACGAACGATACCAAATCGGACGAACAGGCGGCGTCGCTGGCGGACTGGCCGAGTTTCTGGACCCGCGCCCCGCAACTGATCGATCTGCCGGTCGGTGGCGAAAAAGCCCTGGGGGTCAGCGGCAGGAATGGCGGGGATGATCTTTTCGTGGTGGTGCGTCCTTCCGAAAATATGAAATCCCATTCGGAATTTCGCGCGATGGTGCCGGCCAAGTTGCCCTCCCGCGCGCCGGAAAACGCGGTGTTTGCCGGTGTGCAGATCATGCCAAGGGCCTATTCCGTGGTGGATACCGAGACCAAACGAAGTCCCGATGAAGGCGCGGTGCAAGATTTCTATGGTCACGACATGCTCGCGGCGGACGTGTATGCCCGGGTGCTGGACGCCACATCCACCATGCAGCAGTCCTCCGGCGGTCCGGTGATTCAGCCGGGTGGCCTTGAAGCGGCCGTGCTGGGCATTGATCTGTCGGCGAACCGCCCGGAAAACGTGGTAGCCAGCGGAAGCACCGGACAGGCCGGGGCGAACAGTTTTACCGTTGTCGACGCGAGTGTGCGGGTCAACCCCGACGCGCAAGGTTATTACAACAATGGATGGTCCAACCAGACTATCGGCTGTTACCTGATCGGCCTGTCCCAGGGAGACCTGACGGAGGCCCGGGTCGAAGCGTACCAGATTGTTGGCGTGAATGGCCGACAGTTGCAGTTGCGCGCGGGAGCGCCACGGGGGGATCGGCCATGGTACGTGGTGAAAGATCCGTCTTTCCTCGAAACCCTCACGGTCGAGTTCTATGACGTGGGGAATACGGGTAAGTTCGACCTGATCAACGATTTCCTGCCATTGAGCGTCGAAGACCCGGTAAATGATCAGTTCAGTGGCGTGGCAATCTATCGCGATAATGACTGGGATCCCCGCAATAGAAACGGGGTGTTCGATCCGCCGATTCGCGACGCGAACGGCAACATCACGGAATACATCGACTTGCCCCTGCGGCTTGATGGCCCGCCGGTGTTCATTGGCACGGTCGGCGGCGAACTGGAATACCAGGTACGGTTCTCGTTCGCCAGGCCTGGAACCGACAACCTGGTGGGCCGGAACACGGTGGCCTACGAAACCCAGGATCGTAACCGCCAGTGGATTCCGAACACGATAGGACTCTCGCCGACCGATCCCAATTACGGGGCGGATTTCTTCGTTGTGGTCCGCGCGTCTAACCGCATGTCCCAGGGGGATCAGTTTCAGGCGGGTATTGTGTCCTGGGGACCCAACACGCCCACGGAACCCGACCCGGACAATTTCATGCCCGCGTTGAACTCCGGTTCCCTGCAGATTCCGCCCGACCAGTTTGATATCTTCAGCGAATTCCCCTGGGGCAACCGGGGTATCGGGGTTATTACGCTTTTCCGGGATCCCTTGCCCGTGTATTACTGGGGATATGACAAGTTGACCCATCGCGTCGTACCGCGGCGCGACGTGGATCGCAGCCAGGACGGGGCGGACTTCACCACGTTGCGGAACTGGTTGCGTACCAATCCCTATATTTGGGGTCGCAGTGCCACGGTTACCTCCCTGGCTCCCCCGCAGATTGATTTCGTGGGTGTGCCTACCCGCCAGCGGGTGGGGGGAGACGTGGCGTTTACCCTTACCGGGGCGGTGCAGTTGGCCCGCGTAGAGTGGGATTTCGGCGACGGCACGACTTCGACGGAAATCAACCCGGTGCATCAGTACACCACGGAAGGGAAGTATACCGTCACGGTTACGGTAACGAGCACGTATGGCGTGAACACCACGGTGCGCAAGGTGGAATACATTGAGATCCTTGGTACCCCTTATGCCGATTTCACGGGCACGCCCACGCGCGGCAACATTACCCCCAGCGAAACAGGGCCAAACCTGACAGTAACCTTTACCGATGGCAGCGTGGCGGGTGAAGGGTGCCAGATCGTTGGCTGGTTCTGGAATTTCGGAGACGGTACCACCTCCACGGAGCAGAATCCCTCCCATCAATACACCACGCCGGGCATCTACGACGTTACCCTGCAGGTGACCTTCCAGTGCGGCACGGAAACCGTGGTTCGTACCTTGCGCCGTACCGCATATGTCACGGTTTTGGAATGCATCGGTTGCGATGACCCGGGCGGGGGAGGTGGTGGTACCGATGTACCAGCTGCGGATATTTCCTTTGAAAGCAAGGTGCGGGACAAGGAAGCCCTGTTGCCACTCAGTGACTGGGTCCCCCTGTTCCGCTTCACCATGAGTTACGGGGAAGAACCGGAAAACTTTGCCCCCCGCGTATTGCGCACCTTGACGTATCTGTTGAGGATAGACGACAGAGATTCAGATGAACTGGGTTACCTGAATATGAGTGGTCCGCACCCGTCGGACCTGCTGGAATTTGGTTTGTTCCTGGAGTCCAAGGCCAGCGACGCGGCAGAGGAGGCATACGAGCGGACCCTGAACGGAGAGTTGGACCCGTATTATGACCGCCTGCTCTTCACGTGGGACAACACCGGCGCGCCAGTCGGATCAATCGTCACGATCCAGGAACGCTACGGCGTGGCCTACAAGTTGAATTTCATCGGAAACGGCACGGCGGCGAATCCCCAGTTCCGGGTGGATGCCGGTCCCAACACGGAAGACAGCCTGGATGGAAAATCGTATATCGTGGCCGTGCGCACCTCCGCTACCTGGCGCAGCCAGTTGACCATGGGCGTGGAAGTGCTGAACGCGGAAATGATTGATCCCCGTACGGGCGGACGTCCAGTTGACGAAGAAGGAAAACCCATAGATAGTTACTCCCCGGATTTCTTCGGGGACACGCCGGAAACCCTCGAAGCGGACGCGTTCTACTCCTCGTCGTTCACGGTCTACGATTATTACGGCACGCCAACGGGGGGTAAGGCGGTTCATTTCGGCAACGCGTGGAATTTCGCGCCATTCCTGTATTCACCGCTGAATGAACAGTCCCGTCCACGGTGGAATTCGCCCAACCAGTTGCTCGACGTGGTGGCGGGCGAAATCCTGCAGTTGCGCAAACTGGTTTCGCTGGACGAGTGGGTCAGCGTGCTGGGCATCAACGTCCACTCGACCAGCACGGTTCATTTCAGTGATTCCGAGGTGCCGCGTAATTACGACACCTGGAAAGACAAGGCCCAGTTGCGTGAAGTCAACGTGATTCTCACCGATATCGGCGCGGATCCCTATGGCCCACCCGGAAACGGCGGTTTTGACCCGCGTAACGGCCTGAAACGGATCACGGTAAACACGTGGGGCTTGCCCGTTATTGATGACGAAGCTAAGGGGGACGATATCACGTATAACGGTATCTGGATCTGGCACGACACGAATAACAACGGTATCTTCGATCCCCCCACGCCCAATCCAGCGGGTGGCATAACGTTCAACGGCGACTACCCCCTGCTGCCGGCAACCAAGTTCATTACGGGTGAACAGCCACCGGTATGGGAATACATTCCTTTCCCGCCGGGGGGAGGCGATCCCTGGTGGAAGATGTCCCTTCGGTTGTGGGGTGGAACCAGGAAACTCGCCAACCTGGATAATCGGGGAAGCAGGGATTTTACGGAAGGCCTGGTGGAAGCCGTGCCGGACAATTGGGGGCCCTATATTTTTGACTCGGAGTTCAGTTCCGACTATTTCGTGGTGATCCGCACGGACAGTGGATACAGGGATGTGTCCCTGCTGCCCGGAGACAATACCGGGATCGCCTATGGGGCGGATTTTAAGGCGTTCATAGAGCCACGGCGGTTCGATCCCCAGAAACAGCATACCGTGGGGGGTATCTTCGTGGACAGCCAGATTCCCGCCCAGGGCGTGCAGTACGGTGACCAGTTGCTCTCGCCGTGGCAGGATGATGCCCGCTGGCTTCCCAATGAACCCTGGTGGCCCCAGCGCACCTTCAACCAGTACACCGCCAAGGCGTTCAAGGTGGGACTGGATGTTCATGACCTGGTGATTACCTATGAGACGGATTCACCCTACGCCAGCCGGTCAGATCTCTTCTATAAGCCGTTGATCAATTTCCAGAACTTGTCCACGATCAATATTACTGACCTGGCATATGGAGGTTATACCAACATCGGTGTGGGAGGCCCCACCGGCTTCAGCCGCTGGGTCGACCCCTTTGGACTGGAGCAGCGGCAGTTCCAGAATGGTCATACCGTGGATGTCAACGAGTGGCGGCTGTTCTTCGGTGATACGATCGACCTTGGCGGTGGGTTTACCATTTCCCTGCTGCTGGACGACTCGCGCAGTTACGGGCAGTTCGCTTTCGAGACGGCCCCCTTCTTCAACACGAGCACGCAGTTTGGGGATGTGCCTCCCATCGGGCCGCGGTCCTCGGCCTATCCCAGTCCGCCGCAACTGCCGCCGTTGCCGTCATATGACAACTGGACGCAGGCATCCCGTCCCGGCGAGTTGCCTCGGTTGAGCCAGTGGAATCCCGCGGACATCGGCGCAAGGCTGTTGACCCAGAAGACCGAGACCAACGGCAGCCACGAAGCCATGCTGGGTATTAACGTGGCGTCGTCCGTGGATCCGGTTGTCGCGTCGGGCCAGCCCGTGGCCATTGCCTCCATCACGGTGGCCCTGTGGGGACCGGGATTCACGCCGGACATGCTGAAACCCCTCGATCCGGATTCCAACGATAACACCTCCCTGAAGTCTGGACTGCTGCTGTGGGAGGACGCCGACGGAAACGGCCTGTTCTTCAACACGGAAGACTTGGCCGGATATCCCGAAGATAACACCCCCTTGCCGCTGCTGGACCGGATTATACCCGTGAGCGGGCTGAAATGGCCGGCGCAACCGGAACTGGTGGACCTGGACGGCGATGGTTCCCCGGATGACATGGATGGAAATGGCTTGGTGGACGATGCCGACCGGGCGTGGGTGGTGACCCTGTATCCCCGAAATAATTGGATCGTGCCCCGGGCCGATGGCACAGGCACGCTGGTGGAACAGGTAATCAACGACACGACGAATACCGGAACGACCACGAAGGCGGAAGAGGACGGCATGACAACCCTCGCCAGCCTGTTGCCGGTGCTGTCCGTGTCACAAGGCGCAGGATCGGGCGGGGAAAAGGCCCTGGATCCGAATACCGCTCAAGCGGGTGATGACCTGTTCATATCCGTGGCGCTTTCCGACAAGGCGCCGCGGTTCCAGCAGTTCCGTGCGGTGATTCCCGCCACGCTGCCCACCCGACCGGAGAACCAGCGGAAAGCGGGTATCCAGTTCTTCCCGCAGGTCAATACCAGTTCCACCGCGTTCATCAAGAGTAATCCAGACGAGGATCCGGTGCAGGATTTCTACGGCCACGACATGATGGTCACCAACGTGCCGCTGCGCGTCAACGACATGACCAACCGACGTGCCGATCTCGATATCGCCGGGGCGGCCGTGCCGGTGCTTGGGCTCGACATGGCGTCTGGAAAGAACACGGTGGTTGCCCGGGGCGATAACGGGTACGGCGTGTCCAACGGGTTCCGGGTGTCCGGCGCGAACTGGGCGGTCAACGCCTATGCCGGCAATTTCCTGATCGATGAGCGGTACGAAAGTTACGAGATCGTTTCGAACTCCACTAACGAACTGACCCTGCTCAGCGGTACCCCGCGCAACGGCCGGTGGCTGATCGTTCAGGATCCCACCTTCTTTGAAGAATGCATCGTCGAGTTGTATCCCGATCTTCCGGCCAATAACTTCAACCCGATGGTGGACCTGTTGCCACTGGATATCGATCAACGACTGAGTGGCGTGGCCATCTACCGCGACAATGACTGGGATCCCAACAACCGGAACGGCCTGTTTGATCCGGACATTGACATCCCGCTGATTCTCGACGCGCCACCCCGGTTTACGGGTCAAAGCGCGGAAAATATACAGGTCAAGTTCGTGTTCTCCACGCCCGGTACCGATGATTATCCCGTGCCGCGCGCGCAACAGACCCGGAATCGCCAGTGGATCCCCGACACGTTCGGTGGAGAAACGACCGATGTCAACAGCGGTCCGGACTTCTTCATTGTCGTTCGGGCCTCCGGGAAGATGCAGGTCAACGACGCGTTCCGCGCGGGGATCGTGGGATGGGGTCCCAACACCCCAACGGAACCCGATCCGGATACCTGGGCGAACCTGCCCGGTGAAGACCGGGACGATTTCACCAAGTTCCGCGAATTCCCCTGGGCGGAGCGGGGAGTCGGGTTTATCTCCTTCTTCCGCACGCCGCCTACCTATTACTACATGGATGGCGCGCGCGCGGGAGCGCGGCAGGATAACAGCGGCTTCAACTGGATCCGCTCGCATACCTCCAAGAAACGCCGGTCTGGCATGCTGGTTGCCCGCAGCCGGGCCATTGGTCCCACTTCGCTGGTGATCGAATCCGCGTCGCAGTCCGTCCTGCCCACCCAGACCATTCCCGGTGAACCGTTCTCCCTGGCCATCTACGGACGGAATTTCGGTACCCGGCCGGTGGTGGTGATGTCCGGCTACGACGTGGTGGTAACGGGCGCGAGCAACGAGAGTATCAGCCTTGAAATCAGCACGCGCTCTGGCCAGGTGCCGCGCGAACCGGTTGTGCTGCTCGTGCGCAATCCCATTACTGGAGAGGAAGCCACCCGGTCCGATTTGTTCACGCTGGGAGCCGGTTCGGCCTCCCGGCGACCCAAGATTCACGCCGTGGATCCGCCCGTGGGGGGCAAGGACGTCTTCCCGGTACGGGTTAAGGGCGAAGACTTCGACAGCGAAGGTGGCGTGGAAGTCTATTTCGGCGCGACACGCATGCCCGTGACCCGGGTTGCCCAGGATGGCACGGAAATCGAGGTGGCTTTCCCGGCGGGAGGCCTCCCGCAACCGGGCATGCTGGACGTGCGGGTTCGGAATACCGCCCGAAACAATGAAGACGTGCTCATCCAGGGGTTCGAATACAAGAATGACGCCGTGCGGCACCGGAAATTCTTCGGGCTGTTCGCCTGCGCGCCCGCGCCGGACCGGCCGGAAGGATTCAGTCCGGGTGACGGGGCGGTGGTAGTGGCCGCGCTGGCCTTGCTGCTGGTAGCCTCCGCGCGCGGACGTAAAGCCGGAACGGCCTGACGCGGAGCGGCGGGGTCATGTACGGTTGGTTTGGGAGTGTCGTGGTGACGTGGCGGAATCATTTTCGCCGCAGCGCGGAAAGGATTGAACCGTGAACAAGGCTAAACGGGTCCATGCCCTGGCCGGGGTGATCCTGCTGGCGATGGTGTTGGCAGCGGGCAACGCTCTGGCCTTTTTCCCGGTGGGTGGATTCAACGAATTCGGCCAGATGCGGTTTGCCGTGTGGCCGATTGTCGATTTCGACACCGATAACGACGGGGTGATCGAACAGGGGGAAGGGCTTCCCTTCCGTCTGGAAAGCGGCCCCCGCGGGTTTACCCCCGAGGAGATCAAGCTGGTCAAGGAAGGCTTTCGCGTGTGGGAAAACGTTCCGACCAGTTTTGTCCGGTTCCGGTTCCAGGGCGAATTCCAGGATTCCATTGTGCCGGGTATTACCACGCCGGACTACCTGCCCACCGTGTTCATGCAGGTTTCGGAAGCCGGCGGGTTATACTCGCCAACGGGCGGCAGTAATTTTCTGCCAGATCCCACGGACGCTATCATTCCCGAGGTGGATTCGTTGCTGGGTGTAGCCTTGGTAGCCTACGCGATCACGGATGTGCCGATTCAGAACGGCCAGTCCACCACTATTGTGCCCTCTGGAAACATACTGGACTGCGACATCATCATCAGCGCGGCGGCCCATCGTGACGCGGGCCTGACCAGCCTGGGCGCTTTCGACCTGAAGGCGACCATTGTTCACGCGGTGGGTACCGCCCTGGGCCTGGGACCGACACCGTTGAACAACCTGGAGCCCTTCGACACGGAAAACGGGCTGGGGCTTCCCACGGAAACCGCGGCGTTGCAACTTACCGGGGCGGATGGTGTCCCGAGACTGGTGGGTGCCACGCCCTCCATGTTCCCGGTGGCTTTTCTGACCGAGGATTCCAATGGCGAGTTGGTCTTTGGCTGGCGCGACCTCGCGCCGGACGACATGTCGGGAGTTTCTTTTCTTTACCCGCTGAAAGATGGGCAGGAGAATTTCTTCACCATCAGCCAGGAAGCACGCACGCGGACCCGGCGGGGTACGGGTATTCCGTCGGCCCCGATTTCGGGCGCGCATATCGTCGCTTGGGCGGACGTGGCCAACAGTGGCGGGGTGTTGCGCGTGCCGCTTTTCAGCACCATGAGTGGTCTCTACGTGCGTTATACCAACCGGAACCTGGTGGGCAAGTTTCACCTGGTCGGATTGTGGAAGCAACTGGAAATTCCCTCCACCACTGGCCAGTTTTTCACGACCTCCTACACGTTAACCATGAATCCCCTGGATGGCAGTGGACTGGAACGCCAGGCCCCTCCGGGACTGGGGCCCTCGGCATTTGACTCCATGCAGGGCACGCCGCCCCTCAGTTTCACGGTCGATGTGCGCGCCGAAACGGAATTTTCGACCAATTACGTCTCCGAGGTATTCAATGAAAAGGGCAACGTCTACGGCATTGAAAATTACGCCGCGGGAACGCCCATCGTCTGGGATTTCAAGAAAAACCAGCCCGTTAGCGCGGTGAGTGGAAAAACCATTCCCACGATGCTGCCCCTCAATCGTCCCATGTTCGGGGATCCCAATGATGTGTGTCCCCTGAACGTGCTGGATGGTATCGGTACGGGCGGCGGTGGTGAGGGCACCACCATTGACACGGAAACCATTACCAACGCCGTGCTGGGAAAGATCAACCGCAACTTGAGGTCTTTCCGGGACAACGTGCTGCTCCAGACAGCAGTGGGTGCGGCCCTGGTGGACACGTGGTACCGACTGGCCCCGGTGATGGCCCGGTTCCTTGCCCGGGATGCGGTGGCTTTCGCCCTGGCCCGGGGACTGGTCACGCGCGCGCCTATCCTGGCTGGTGGGATTGCCAGCCTGTTACTGATGGTGGGGAGCATGCTCTACATGTTGAAAAGACGACACGCGCGAAAAGCGCACGCGATCCGGACCGGGCATACGGTGGCGGGATTGCTGATTCTCGGATTACTGCTGGCGGGGGGCGCGGCCGAGGCCCAGTTGCTGCCCCGGACGACCGCGGACATGGTGGCGGGTGCCACGCACGTGCTTCATGGCAAGGTGATTGAAGCCAAGGGCAGGCGCGTGCCCGGCGCGTTTCTGGTCTACACGGATGTCACGCTGGAGTTGATGGGTACGGCCAAGGGCGATGTGAAGGCAGATGAGACCCAGGATAATAACCAGCCCCCACGGGTTACCTTTTCGGTAATCGGGGGACAGGCGGATGGCGTTGGCCTGGTTGCCTCCGGTATTCCCTCGTTTTCCAAGGGCGAGGAAGTCATCCTGTACATGCGGGAATATCCCGGGCGGGGCCTGGTGATCTTTGGCGGAGTCCAGGGAAAGCAACTGGTTCGGGTTGACCCGGAAACCCAGGAAAAGGTGGTCTACGCGGATAATCCCGCCGGGGTGGCCGCCCTCAAGGCGGACTGGAAGACCATGCAACAGAAATCCGCCGACGCGGTTTCCGAAAAATCAACAACGGCTCCCGATGCTTCTCCCGGTGGCATTCCGGTCGACGCCTATATGAGGTATCTTCGGGAATTGGCTGAAACCCGTTAACCGTGTGACCCGGGTGGTCTCACTTTCCTGGAGATTACTTGGACTTCAGGAGAGATTTTAACTCGTCGCCCGTGGCTCGCAGCACGAAACGTCCGCCCGTCCCATCCACCAGAAAGAATACGGGGCATTTTCCGCACTTTTTCTGGCAACTGGTTTTGATGAACTGCACGTCTTCGGTTTCTTTCAGGTCTTTCCTGATCTTTTTCGTTGCTTTCCGGCAGTGCTTGCCGTAGCATCCGAAGACGATGGGTCGGTCGCTCAGTGCCCTGGTTTCCATGGGGATAATCTTTCTACACGGGAGATGAATCACACATTCTAGAAACAAAACCACTCATTGTCGCATATTATTCTCTAATTTCCGGTTGCTACCGCGCGGGAAAAGGGTTCGATGTTCCATCCCCAGCGAGAAA
Organism: Candidatus Hydrogenedentota bacterium; assembly: GCA_018056705.1. Lineage (GTDB taxonomy): Bacteria > Hydrogenedentota > Hydrogenedentia > Hydrogenedentales > CAITNO01 > JAGPFE01. Next base: position 28,430 of record JAGPFE010000008.1, read on the forward strand.
TTCCAGAACCCGCTCTACAGCGGGGTTTACGCCTGCTGGTGTACGAAGTGGTGTTTGCCCAGGTTATGGGCATTCTGACCACTGGCGGGTTTCTGATCGGTTTCGCCGTGCTGCTTGGGGCGGGGAACACCATGATCGGCCTGGTTTCCGCGCTGGGGCCGCTGGCCATGACCCTGCAGGCTCCCGCGGTTTTCCTGGTGGAGCGTACCCGTCGCCGGAAACTGGTGCTCGTGCTGGGGGTTACCGTCAGTCGCTCTATGTGGTTTCTGATCCCCATTGCGGCTCTTTTACTTCCGCCCCGGCAGGCCCTGATTTCGCTGCTGGTGATGCTGACGGTCCATTACGGGCTGATCAACGTGGCCACGTGCGCCTTCAACTCGTGGATGCGGGATCTGATTCCAGAAGAGGAGATCAACCGGGTTTTTACCCGTCGGCTGACGTGGGCCACCCTGGCTGGCGCGCTGGTCAGCCTGGCGGCTGCCCTGGGCATTGACGCCTGGGGCCACTGGCTGGGCGGATGGGGGGGTGGCGTGTTGACGGCGTACACGATCGTTTTTCTGGTTGCCGCCTGTGCCGGGGTGTTGAGCACCGCGCTGATCGCCATGGTACCCGAACCGGAGATGCGGAACGGGGAAACAGGCTCCGTGCTGCGGGCCCTGTTGCGGCCGTTCCGGGACGGCAATTTCCGGCAGTTGCTGATCTTTCTCGGGTGGTGGCAGTTTGCCGTGAACCTGGCCGCGCCCTTTTTTGCCGTGTACATGATTCGCCGGCTGGAACTGGGCATGGGCTGGGTGATCGGCGCGGCCACGCTAAGCCAGTTGGTCAATGTGCTTTTTTACCCGGTCTGGGGGCGTCTGGCCGATCGCTTCAGCAACAAGTCGGTGTTGCTGGTGTCGGCCCCGCTTTTTGTGTTTTCTTTCCTGTTGTGGCCCTTTACCACCCTGCCCGAGAAGCACGTGTTGACTATCCCGATCCTGTTGTGTATCCACGTGCTGGCCGGAATCGGCACGGCTGGCGTCAACCTGTGTGTCAACAATCTTTCCCTGAAACTGGCTCCCCCGGGCCATGGAGGATCCTATCTGGCGGGTGCCGCTCTGATTTCCGGTATCGTGGCCACGTTTGCCCCGATTCTGGCAGGTATCGCTTCGGATGTGCTGGAAGACAGGGTGATCAGCCTGGTGGTGCGTTACGTTGACGTGACCGTTGCTGCCGCTGCGCGGGAACTGCCCGCGCTGGACCTGCGCGGCCTGGACTACGTTTTTCTGGCGGCGTTTCTGCTGGGACTCTACGCCATGCATCGCCTGTTGAGCGTGCGGGAACAGGGTGAAACGGATGAAAGGGTCGTGAGGACGGCCGCCATGGGAGAGATTCTCCAGTTGGCCCGCCAGGTTTCCACCGCGGCCGGGGTGCGACATATACTGTCTTTCGTGACCTTGTTCCCCTTGTTGCGCGCGAAAGCCATCCGAGATCGGGACATGGACCTGTCAGCCCATAAGGATGTCCCCTTGACGAAGGTTTCAATCCATGAGTCATCCGGAACCAGTGATTAAAATCGCGGTTATTCAACCCACGGTCGGGGATCAGCCGGACCGGAACCAGGCCCATGCCATGGAACTCGTTACCCGGGCGGCGGAAAAAGGGGCGAACATGATCTGCCTGCCCGAACTGTACCGCACGCATTATTTCTGCCGGATCGAGTCGTTTCATCGGTTTGACCTGGCCATTCCAACGGATCATGCTTCCCTGGTGGACATGGCCTCGCTGGCCCGTCGCCTGGGAGTGGTGCTGATCGTTCCGTTCTTCGAGCGGGCCGCCCCGGGGCTCTATTACAACAGCGCCCTGATTTTTGACGCGGATGGTTCCGCGGCAGGACACTACCGTAAAACCCATATCCCGGACGATCCAGGTTACTACGAAAAATATTATTTCGCGCCTGGAGACCTTGGAATCCGTGCCTTTGATACTGCTTTCGGTCGTATCGCCGTCCTGGTCTGCTGGGACCAGTGGTATCCCGAGGCGGCGCGTCTGGCCGCCCTGGATGGCGCGGAGATCCTGTTCTATCCCACGGCCATTGGCTGGCACCCATCAGAAAAGGAACGCTACGGGGCGGTCCAGCGGGACGCCTGGATGACCGTTCAACGGGGACATGCCATCGCGAATGCCTGTTACGTGGCCGCGGCAAACCGGGTCGGTTTCGAACAGTCGGAAGGCGACCCGGCGGGTATCGAATTCTGGGGAACATCTTTCGTGGTAGGGCCCCAGGGTGAGGTCCTGGCTTGTGCCGGAGACACGGACGAGGCCGTGCTGTGCGTGGAAATTGACCGCGCGGCGATCGAGACCGTCCGTCGGAACTGGCCATTCCTGCGGGATCGCCGGGTGGACCTGTATGGCGAACTTACCCGGCGATGGCGGCGATGATGGAGTGGAAGACATGGTATCTACCAGGAACGGCATGTTTTCCCAGGGCGACGGGGTGAGCATGACATCCGAGGACCAGCCATTTCACCCCAGGCTACCGGCAGAGTGGGAGCCCCAGGCGCGGGTGCACCTGGCCTGGCCGGTCAATCCTGCCGACTGGCCGGGGAAATATCACGCCGCGTGCTGGGCGGTCGCGGAAATTGCCCGGCTGGTTACCCGGCATACCCCGTTGTGCGTGACGACGACTGATATATCGGCGTTGCAACGGGCGCGACGGGCCTTGGCACGGGCCGGCGTCGACATGGATAAAGTGCGGTTCGAGGTATTTCCGCTGGATCGTGGGTGGATGCGGGATATCTCGCCATTCTGGGTGCTGAACCAGGCGGATGAACCTAGGCTGGAGGCGGTCCTGTTCGGATTCAATGGTTGGGCGCGTTATCCGAACTACCAGCGGGATGCCCGGTGGGCCGAGCACCAGGCGCGAACCATGGGGCTACGCGCGCGCCAGGCCGCGTGGAAAGATCGGCCCGTGGTACTGGAAGGAGGCGCGGTGGATACCAACGGCGAGGGAGTCCTGCTGGCCACGGAAGAGTGCCTGCTGGACACGGCCCGTCAACCGCGGAATCCAGGCATGTCCCGGGCGGATTACGAGGCCTGTTTTCAGGAATACCTGGGGATCCGCCAGGTGATCTGGCTGGGTGCCGGGATCGGGGGAGACGATACACATGGGCATGTCGATGACCTGTGCCGGTTCGTGGGGCCTCACCGCGTGGTGCTGTGTCGCGCGGCTCGGCCGGACGACCCCGATTACGCTGTTCTGGAAGAGAACCGGGAACGCCTTGAAGGGGTGACCTTGCCGGATGGGGCCCGCCTGGATGTGGTCTACCTGCCCATGCCTGAACCGGTGATGTTTGATGGGATGCGCTTGCCCGCGAGTTACGCCAATTTCCTCGTTACCAACGGCGCGGTGCTGGTTCCGACGTTTAACGATCCCGCGGACCGCGTGGCCCTTGGGATCCTGGCAGAGTGTTTTCCCGAACGGGAAGTCCGGGGAGTGCACGCGGTGGACCTCGTCTGGGGTCTGGGTACGGTGCATTGTCTTACCCACGAGGTACCGTGGGGTAATGGAGAGCCGGTTATTCCAGCACGCCGAAAAGGGGGTGCTTTTTCCAGGTGATCGGGTCCGGCCCACTGGAAGAAAAGGTTTCGGTAACCCGCACCTCCTCCAGGATGGCCTGCGCCTCGAGATCGCTCCACGTGAAATCATAGATCCAGTGCGCCCGTTCCGCGCCTGGAATAAGCCGGGGTGGAAGGGCCACGGGGGACGCGCTTACGGAGTAGGTTATACCATCGCGCCGGAAAACCTTGAGCGTGATGCTGGGTTCGTTCAAGTGGATACGGTGGTCTCGCGGTACCGGTCCGGGTGCCCGTGACTGAAACGCCGGGGGGTGCCCCCAGACCGCGATAGCCAGGACGCCCACGGGCAGGGTATCTACCAGGCGGTTCCACGTGTCGCGGTCGCATTCCAGGGAAACCTGCGCGATCTGGACGCCTGCGCCGGTCACATGGGCAATGGCCGCGCGGTTCATGAGATGAAACCCTGAACCGGCGATCAGCGTGAGTTTTCGCCTGCCCAGGGATCGGATCACCTGGAGATGGCCCACGTTGGACAGTATCAGGTTTCTGGCCCCCGTGGCGAGCCCTTTTTTCAACGCGCCGAGGAAGGATTCACGAGCCTCCAGTCCAAAATAGAACTGGGGTAACACGAGTCCAAGCCGTTCACCATGACCGGTAACCCGTACAAGCCGCGTGAAATCCTTGTCATGAACTGCGTTCAGGGGCACCACCAGCCGGGTTTCCCGGTTTCCGGGCGCATCCCTGAATACGGGTGTTTCTGCCATGTCGATCGCGGCTTCTACCGTGGGCAGCACGATCCACCGGGTAGGAGGTATACCGGGCTGGGGAACGTCCAGGCGGACAAGAACCGGCGTGCGGGCAGCGCGCGGTATGGGATCGCTGGCGTTCGAATGATCTTCGCCGGAAACCGGGGGGACCGCTATTTCCATGATCGCGTCGATCATTTCCTGGATACGCCGGGAAAAGCCGCGGCTTACCGCGTCGGCGTCACTCGCCTTGACGATCCAGCATCCCGGTGGAACGGGAAAAGGAGCGGCCACGTCAATGGTTGCGCCCACGGGTGGCCGTTTGACGCTTTTACCCTTGTAACGGATCTCGCGGATGGTAAAACCCTGGGGCGGCTGGGTGGGCGAGCGCTGGATCCGCACCCGGTCTCCCACCTTCAGATGAACTCGGGGAGTGATCCGGAAAAATCCCGGAAAGTCCGACGGTTCACTCCTGCCGACGCGCCTGCCCGACTGGGTCTCCCGCGCGCCGAGCACGGGGGGCGCGTTGCTGAGGTAATACCCCGTGTGGGGCTCCCGGCCCACGGCTGTGTCGAGCAGGCCGCGGGCCTCTTCCATGACCTCCGCGGTGAGGCCAGGCCAGGCGTCGATCAGTAGCCGGTAGGCCCGGACGATCTGGGCAATCTGCTCCGGGGGCTTCATGCGCCCCTCGATCTTGAAACAGTTGATGCCCGAGGCGATCAGCCGCTCGAGTATCGGCGCGGCGCACAGGTCCCGCATGGAATAAGCGGGAAAGTTCCGCGGCTGATCGGCGGGCGGTGTTGCTGCCGGGGAGGCATCCGTGTGTTCGGATGGAGTTTCTGGAATACCTGAAAACAGGCGGCGGCAGGGTTGCAGGCAGCGTCCCCGGTTCGCGCTTTTTCCGTGAATCAGGCCACTCGCGAAGCATTGTCCCGACATGGAATAGCACATCGCGCCATGGACGAAGGTTTCCAGTTCGATTTCGCAGGACCGCCGGATTTCCCGGATTTCCTCGATGGTGCATTCCCGTGCCAGGATGACCCGGGAAAAGCCCATCTGTCGCGCGGCCAGGGCGCCGTCCACGTTGTGAATGGTCATCTGGGTGGACGCGTGAATCGGTATTTCGGGGCAGACGGCCTGGGCCAGCCGGGCCGTTCCGATGTCCTGGACGATCAGGGCGTCGGGGTGGATCTGTTGCAGTTCCCTTAACAGGGCTTCAAGCCGGTCCAGTTCCCCGTCCTTGATGATGGTGTTGACCGTCAGGTAAAGCCGTTTACCGTGACGGTGGGCGTACCCGGCCATCCGGATCAGTTCATCGGTGGTGAAGTTGGGCGCGCGCATCCGGGCGTTGAAATCCCGAGTGCCCGCGTAAACCGCGTCCGCGCCCGCGTCCAGGGCCGCGCAGAAGGCTTCCATCCGCCCCGCTGGCGCGAGCAGTTCCGGTTTTTCCTGTTTCCTGGAACGACTGGAGGAGACTTGATGAGTCATGAATGACGATGCTCTCTTGCGAAAGGTTGTAAGCGGAATTATACCGTTAGTGTTTCCCGGAAAATAAGACGAAAAATATATTGTCAAATACGGCCGATTGGGCTAAAATAATTCTTGACAGTCATCCAGTCTCAGGCCGAATCGAAATAATCGAAACAGGCCGGTTACCGTCCAGTATGGTTTGACACGGGCCGGGGATGCCGGATGGCCGGAACACGGAAGGATGGGTATATGGCGTGGAAGCAAGGCGTTAGTGGGATGCCAGGTTGGCGCGGACTCGCGGGATGTCTGCTGGCGGTGGCCCTGTTCTGGGGGTGTGAGGCGGGGGCAGTTACTGTTCCGGATGTGACGGGGCTGGCCCTGGCCACCGCGCAGAGCCAATTGACCGCGGCTGGCCTGTATGCCGTGGTTACAACCGCTTGCTCCGATGAAGCGGCAATCCATACGGTGCTGGATCAGGATCCCGTGGCGGGTGCCGATGTTACGGCGGGGTCGAGCGTGGCCCTGACGGTGGTGAGTGGTCCCTGCACCGTGCTGGTTCCCGCGTTGACGGGTCTTACCAGTGATGCCGCCCAGGCGCTGTTACAGGCGGCGGGGTTATACGCGACGATACAGGCCCAGTGCGACGATAACATTCCCGCGCAAACGGTGTTGAGTCAGGATCCTGTGACTCAGCAGCCGGTAAATGTCGGGTCCAGTGTGGTTCTGGTGGTTTCTTCCGGTCCCTGCGCGGTGGTGCCGTCCGTGATTGGGTATCCAGAGCAGCAGGCGCGGCAGGTGATTGAATCGGCGGGATTTTTTGTTTCAGGCATTCAACGTCAATGTAGCGACCTGATCGCGATTGGGGATGTCGCCGTGCAGATTCCGGCGGGAGGATCGCAGGCAGGGAACGGAACTGGTGTTACCCTGGTTGTTTCTAATGGCCGGTGTACCAGCACGGGAGGAGGACTGGGAAGCGTGCTGGTTCCGACGATTATAGGCCTGGGTGAAATCGAGGCTTCCAGTCGGATTCGGGCCGCTGGCCTGGTGCCGGGAACGGCCACAAAAGTGTGCACGCAGGATGTGCCGTCCGGCGTGATCATGACCCAGAGTCCCGCGCCGTTGACTTCACTGTCGCCGGGTGGTGTCGTAACCTACCAGGTGTCGGTTGGACCCTGTGTGAATGTACCTAACCTGGTAGGCCTTACCCGGAATGACGCCCTTGCGGCCCTGGCGGAGGTCGGGTTGGCCGCGGGAACCGTTACCCGCCAGTGCCAGGTTTCCGGAGAAAATGACGTGGTTGTAGCGCAGGCAGTGGCCGCGGGGATACAGGTCAATCCGGGAACAACCGTGGCGCTCACGGTCTCCGACACGACTTGCGTGACCGTTCCCGGAATAACCGGGTTGACGCTCACTGCCGCGCAATCTGCGCTTGCCACGGTCAATTTGTATCTTAACGTAACAACGTCGGCCTGTGACGATACCACTACCAGCGGTATTCTGAGCCAGACTCCCTCCGCAGGGACGCTGGTGAGTTCAGGTACTACCGTGGACGTGATCGTATCCACCGGCCCCTGCCCGGTTACGGTTCCTGATGTGATTGGCAAAACGGAACTGGAAGCCCGTAATGCCATTGCGACTGTCGGATTGATCGTGGCGGTTCAGTCGGAGTGCAACAATCGGGTGGCCACGGGCTCGGTTATCCGTCAGGTACCTTTGCCGAACGCCACGGTAGATCCAGGCAGCGAAGTTACCATTCACGTTTCCACGGGGAAGTGTCCTGTAATTTTGCCCAGTGTGGTGGGCCTTTCATATGAAGACGCGCGGGGTGAATTGATCAACGCGGGTATAGATCCGGTGAATATCAAGGTAGTGAAGCAGTTCCGCGATGACATTCCTGCCAATCAAGTCATCAGTCAGTCTCCGGGTGCGGAAACGGAAGTACCTGCGGGTACGGTGGTTACACTCGTGGTGTCCCGGGGTACCAAGCCGGAACCGCCTGACAACTCCCAGATTGAGCAGGTACTGTATAACGGCTTCGTTTTGGCGGATAGAAACAGTGACGGAAAGTTGACGTTTGAAGAAGCCCTGGATGTCCTTCCTGGGCTTACGGAAGATGTATTCAACGCGATCGACGCGAACGGCGATGGGGCGATTACCCAGGAAGAACTGGCCCGGTTCCTGCGGATTGGAGGATGCTTCGGCTGTCTCCGGAGGCTCTGGCCGTTCAAGATGATGGGGGGCGACCTGCTGCTGTTCGGAATCAGCCTGATGACCCTGGCCACGGTTTCGTTACGCCGCAACGTTAGATAATCCGGAACACGCGAAATAAAATCCCCGGGCTTGATTCGAAGTCCGGGGATTTTATTATTGCGCGCGCGTGGATCAGATACCCCGTTGTAACTGTTCCCGAATGTACGCGACCACGCTGTCGATGATTTCGTTCAGGCTGGTTTTCGGCGTGTAACCGATCAGGGCCCGGATTTTATCCAGGCAGGGAGCCCGGTGGCGCATGTCTTCGTAACCTGGCCCAAATGCCTGGGTGTAAGGAATATACCGGATGGACGAGGAACTACCGGTGCGAGCGATGACCCGCTTTGCCAGTTCCTCGATGGTGACGCGTTCCTGGCTGCCCACGTTAAACACCTGGCCAAGAGCCGCCGGGCAATCCATCAGGGCCATCAGGGCGGGTACCACGTCGCCCACGTAGGCGAAACATCGCGTCTGCTGCCCGTCTCCGTACACCGTCAACGGCTCACCCAGCAGGGCCTGGCGCGCGAAGGTGGGAATCACCATGCCATACCTGCCGGTCTGTCGTGGGCCGACCGTGTTGAACAGGCGGGCAATGATGACTGGGTGACGTTTTTCGTACCAGTAAGCGAGGGCCAGGAATTCATCTACCGCTTTCGATTCAGCGTAGCACCATCGGTACCGGTCTGTTGGCCCGATGACGCGGTCGTCGTTTTCCCGGAACACGTCACCCACGCCTTTGCCGTAGACCTCGCTCGTCGAGGTGATGAGCAGGGGCTTCCGGTAGCGGCAGGTTTCCTCGAGCACGGTTTCCGTGCCGCGGATATTGTTGACAATCGTGCGGATGGGATGATTGACTACCAGTTGTACGCCCACCGTGGCCGCCAGGTGATACACCCGGTCCACGTCCCTTACCAGGTCGCGCACGATGTCCTGGTTCAACGTGGAATCCACCACGCAACGGATCCCGGGCAGGTGCTCGATATTTTCGAACCGGCCCGTGCTCAGGTCGTCCAGAACAAATACTTCATCACCCCGTTGTACCAGGGCCTCACAAAGATGGGACCCGATGAATCCGGCCCCGCCAGTTACCAGCACGCGCATGACAAGATTTCTCCGGTTCAAGGTGAAAGCAGGGACATACTACTCCATGGCGGGAACCGGGAAAAAACCATGCCGGTAAGGATTCAGGATCGCGCGGATGACTTTTCCCTGCTTGCTGGGGTATGATGCTGTGTGTTGCCCGCGCGAAAAGATGAGGCGTGAGCAACAGGTTGGAGGAAGCGATATGTCCTGTGTCAAACGTTTTGGATGCCCCTTTATGATCGCGGCAGTGTTGCTGCTTTTGGGCGGGTGGATATCCGCGGAGGTTCCGGTAACCGGGACGGGTCAGAAAGTATCGGTCCAAGACCTCGCGGGCACCGATACCCTTGTTACCGTGGTACTCAAAGACAGTGGGGCCCAGGATAAAAACCTGAAAGTATTGGCGGTGAATCCCGCGACCATCACGTTCCTGAATACCAGTAACCTGGAAGTGGTATATCTTCAGGACAATATCGCGGAGATCCAGGTCCAGGAAGGAAAGGTAGAAACGCGACAGAGTCTGGCGGAAACCCAGGTATTGCGCGCCGAACAGCAGCGCGTGGTAGATTGCGCCATGGCCCGGGTGCGGGAGATCTTTGACGGCGCCAACGATGATCAGAACCTGAAACTGGCCGCGGCCGCGCTCTTGGCCCTGAATCGGGATGAAGGCGCCTCCGATTACCTGAAAAAACTTGCGGAAACCAATGATATCATGGCGCAGTTGCGGGCGTCCCGGGCCCTGTACCTGGCAGGTGATGAGATTTCCCGGGATCTCCTCCGACAGGGTCTGGAGAGTGGCAACCGCGAAGCCCGGGCCCTTGCCGCTGAATTGTGCGGCCTTGCGGGGGTGGCGGATTTTGAGCCCCTGCTGTTCCGGATGTTTCAGGATCGGGCAGTGGAACTGTCCGCGCCAGCCACTCGGGCCCTGGCCCGGCTGGGCAACCGTGAAATTATTCCCCGCCTGCTGGTGATGATCACCGAGCCGAACGAGGAAAAAGGGCGGGCGGCGGTTTTTGCTCTCAGCACGCTCGGTGGTGAAGACGTGATTGACCAGATGCATATGTTGCTGCCGAGTTACGACGGTATTGTCCGGTTGAGGATCGTCATGGTGCTGTACTGGCTCAAGGCGCCGGATGCCGTATCCGAATTGAAAAAAATATTATCGACTTATCCCACGCTCGCCCCCGACGTGGCCCTGGTTCTGGCGAGGGAAGGCGACTGGGAAGCCACACAGTTTCTCCGCAATCGCCTGCAACGGCGGGAAGATCCGACCGACAGCAACCTGGTGTACCGGGCGAAAAACGCGGGTGCCCTGTTCGCTAACGGCGATCCTACCACCATGGCGGTCTTCCAGGAGGTGTTGCGCAGCGAAAGCCTGGTCGCGCGCAAGGCGGTATTCGACGTGTTTCTGGAACTGGGTTCCGTGCGCCTGATCAGCCTGTTACAGCCATCGATTGAAAACGTTGATCGGGAAATCGCCCTGGCCGCGGCGACCACGGTGGTTGGCCTGGCCAATCCCGAATTCCGGAAACGTTGGCAGGCCCTGAATCCGAAGGTAGGTTTCTGAAGACTTTCAGGCGAACCGGTCCATGCGATTGCGGTTGATCATCCGGGGTCGGGTGCAGGGAGTGGGCTACAGGTGGTGGCTCCAGGAGACGGCCTTGCGCCGGAACCTGCAGGGGTGGGTCAGGAATTGCCCGGATGGTGCCGTGGAAGCCGAGTTGATCGGTCCGGAGCCAGACGTGGAAGCCGTGGCCGCCTTGTGCGCGTCTGGTCCGCCCGCCGCCCGCGTGACCGAGGTAGAACGTCAACTACTCTCCGAATCGGGCCTGTCGGTCAGCGGGTTCCATATCCGACGATGACCCACGTGTGTTATTCCGAGTCGGCCGAGAGTCGCGATCTAAGTTTCTCACCTGCCTGTTCGAGAATCTGGTGAGCGACCTGGTTGGGATGGTACCCCCCCGTGATGCGGATGAAGGGCACGCCGGCTTTTCTGCAGTCTTCTTCCAGGGTGGCAAAGGAATGACTGCACCACCGGATGAGGAGCAGGAATGCCGCCACCCCCGGCTGGTATATGTACGCGCGGAAATGTTCCACGCTCTCGTGGGCGCGGGAATCAACCCAGCACAGGTCTTCAAGTTCCAGCGTTTCGATCAGTTTCTGGCGGGCGGACTGCTGCGGGGTTCCGCCCAGCATCACGATTTTTTTCCCTCGTAACAGGGACGCCGCGATCGCGACCTCTTCGGTCAGTTCTCCCTCGTAATCTCCTTCCGACGTGGCATCTTCCCTGGACTCATAGCGGCGGATTTCATTGACTACCGGCTCAAGGGCCTTGTAGATCTCCGCGGGTTGCGTTTGCGCGCGGTCCTTGATGGGGTAAAGCAGTTCCCGCATGGAGGTATGGCTGGGCTTGATGCCCAGTTCCAGTAGCCGGACCACGCATTCGGCGATAACCTGCCAGTCATGCCCGTCCGGCTGTTCGCGGTCGCTTTCGATCATTTTCACGTGGAACCGGGCACGGTTCAGCAACTTGGGCACCTGGTGATCCAGTTGGAGCCGTTCGTGGAATTCCCGGTTTAATGCGGCAATACGGTCCCGAAGATCCTGCCAGGCCGAGGCGTCAGCCGGATCGTTCCATCGCATGTACCGTTCCACGAAAATCCGCTGTTCCTCGGTGGTGCGTCTTAACCACCAGAAACATTTTTCCTGGTCCGGGTCGGGCACGCGGTTTCCCACGTCGGTTACGGCGACGCGCAGGGCGGACTGGGCCTCCGCGGTGTACTTGACGGCCTGTTCCAGGAGATCCCGTTGCTCCTCTCGATATGGCAGCACCGCCTGGAGCAATTCCGTGACATGGGCGAGGTTTTCAAAACACTCTGCCAGGTTTTCCCAGCACTCGAAGGCGTTTTTGTCGTCCGAGATCGCGTTGGTGTCCACGTGCAGCATCCATAGATAGCATTCCGGCAACGTGCGGGCCTGCTCGATCAGTCCGCGCCGCTCCGCCTCGCTTTCTTCGGTCATGCCGTCTGGACTGTGAAACCGCTGGGTGATACACCACCGGACCGCTTTCGTCTTGATATTGCAGCGTTCCTGAATGAGTCGCAATTCATCGTCGGGGACCCGTTCCCGCTCTTTTTCCGGTTTTTCCGGCTCGTTCTGGCTATATCGTTCGGTCGCGCTTTTCCAGTTGATGTCCCCCGCGAAACTGCCTTCCTGGATGATCCGGGAACGGAACTCCTGTAATTTTCTGCTTATGGCGGGGTCCATCCGCCGGCTAGCCATATCTTTCCGCTCCAGTTCTTCCATGTATCCCACCAGTTTCCGGAACGCGGTCAGCATGTCACGGCGAAACTCAGGATCCCGTTCAATCTGGCGGGAAAGGCGGGAGGACAATACTGAAAAAACCTTACTTAATACATCTTCAAGATTCATAGTGAAAACCTTTCAACCAACCAATGACGCGTACTGCCGCTACATACCATTATCGGAACAGGTCGGTTTGCGTAACTATTTCCGGCGCGCTGAAACGATCGCCTGGTCCCGTGGTTCCATATTCCGGAGCCTTCCGGCCGGATTTCACTAAATTTCTTGCTTATTAAACGGAATCTAGGGTATAAATTGTAGACAGGGGCCTGCCCCGCAGTCAATTCATAGTAAGGTACCGTGATGAGTAGAATCCTGATTGTTGACGACGAGGTGGATCTGACCCACCTGATCCGGGCCAAACTTCAGGCCGAGGGGCACGAAGTATACGTGATCAACACGGGGGAAGGGGCGTTCGAATACGCCAAGCAGATCAAGCCCGATATCTGCCTGCTGGACATCATGTTGCCCGGCATCACGGGGTACCAGATCTGCCGACGGATCCGCCGGGATCCCGAACTGTACAAGATAGCCGTTCTGATGCTGACCGCGCTGGGCGAGGAGCCCGAGGTTATGCATGGACTGGAACAGGGCGCCGATGATTATCTCGTGAAGCCGTTCAAATTTGATCGGCTACTGGACAAGATCGCGTCCATGAACGCCTTGCTGGCTTCCGTGAACACCCGGAACCGGATTTCCAATCTTCCCGGAACCGACGCGATCAAGCGGGAGATCAATCACCAGCTCGCCCGGGGCGAATCCATAGCCGTGGTGTACATCGATGTGGTGGGGTTCGAAGTATATGCCCGGTCCCGGGGCCAGGAAGGCGCGAAACAGGTCATCGAGAGTGTGGCCAAAATGCTGACCAGTCTTACCCGGAACCTGGGCATTTATGAATGTTTCATTGCCCACATGGGCCGACAGCATTTCGTGATCCTGCTGAAACTGGAGGACTACGAACGTTTCTGCAAGCACCTCGCGGAATTGTTTGACGAGAACGCCTCCCTGTTCTATACCTCCCAGGAACTTAACCAGGGATTCGTGGTGGCCAACGACAACCAGGGGCGTGAGGTACGGGGTCCCCTCATGGCCCTGGCGATCGGCGTCGCCCACAACCAGTTCCGCCAGTTCAAGAACGCCAAGAAAATTTTCGAGGTGCTGGCCCAGGTCCGGCAGAAAGCCCAGCCCGTGGATGGCCACAGCACAATTTTCGTGGACCGTCGCCGCGCGGACCGGTAGCGCGCGGGCAGCATTGGTCCCGGGCCGCTGATCAGTCGAGGCTTGCCAGGGTTGCTTCCACGAATTCCGGCGTGATAGCCGCTTCGTCCACGATGCTGTAGAACAGCCCCGTGCTATCCTTGAAGTTTTTGAGGGTAAGCAGCGCCTGCCGAAGTTCGTCCCGCGAGGCGTCCGGGCAGGTATATCGCAGGCCGCACCGTCGCATCAGTTCCACCATCCATTCGTGGCGGTTCCGTTGCAACCGGGTCATGGCAAAAAGCCCGAACGCGACCAGGTCTCCATGAAGAAAGTGGCGGCGGGTGATGTGCTCGATGTTGTAGGCGACCAGGTGTTCCGATCCCTCTTCCGGCCGGCTGTTGCCGAATTCCGCGCAGAACTTGACTTCCCTGCGGTACAGGTCCACGATGGTATCGATTCCCCGCGGGGTGACGTCGTAGACCTCTTCCGCGTTGCGGTCCAGCTCTTCCAGGCACGCCTGGGCTTCGGCGGCAATGGCCGAGTCATACCGTTCGCCGGTATGCTCGTGGGCCAGTTTCCAGTCGAACAACCCCGTGTGAATGCTGGCTATATCGCAGGCCCCGGCCCGGTTGAGTTAAGGCGGGGCTTCCCGGATCAGGTCATAATCCACCAGGAGTTCCTCCGGGAAAATATGACCGACGTAGGTGACTTTTTTGTCGACCCGGACCGCGATGGTATTAGTCAGGGGCGCGTCTACCGAGATGATGGTGGGCACCAGGACCATCCGGCAACCCCGTTTCCAGGCGATGTACTTGGCCATGTCGCAACTGGAACCCCCGCCAATGCCCACCACGACGTCGCAGGGCGGAAGAGACCGCTCGGCCTGTTCAACGGTTTCCAGGTCCATGTCCGGCACCATGTACACCATGTCCGGGTTCCACGCGCAGTGTTGCTGAAACAGCGCCCACGGAATCTCCATGGAAACGGCCAGCACCCGGCCGGAAAGACTTCTGACTTCCCGGCATACCCCGTGACCCGAGTGGATGACTGGAGACTTGTACCCGTCCATATCCTGTCCTTTCAAGATAAAACCAGTCCATGAAGATGGATTGAGGTGACGCAACGTGGAGATTTCCTATTCTACCACTCGCCCGGGCCGGAACCCAATCCAGGGCATCAGGGGCCCTGGGATCTGTCGGGGGGGGCCGGAGGGCGTTCCAGAAAATGCAACAGGATTCCCAGGGTCGCCAGCAGAAACCCGATAACCACGCACGCCACGCCGCCGAAATACGCGCCTACCGCCCACTGACTGCGGCCGAGCATGCCGTTGAATATCACGAACACCAGGCCGATGACCGTCAGGGAAACCCCGGTCAGGGTCAGGTCGATCTGTTGCCGGGTATCCTGGGCGGTCTCAGGGGAGGTGGTGTTCGCCGAAAGGCCGTTATCGGGAACGTCTTCCAGCAGTTGGAGGAGTTCGGGGTGTTGCTCGGCCCGCTGTAACAGGGCCAGCCGGATCCGGTATTCAAGCCAGGAGGTGAAAATGGACCGCGCGACCACCCAGATAAGGTAAATGAGCGCCAGTAGGGGAGGGATGATCAGCAGGTCATAAACGCGCATGGTTCAACCCGGTCCGTGTTGTCTCTCTTCAGTATACCGGATATTTACGGCTCTATGTGTCGCATCGGGAATGTGTCGAAACCGTTTACGTCCCGGAACGGGTCAGAACAGTGGAGCGTCATTAAAAAAGTGGTCAGAAAAAGTGTCATAACGGCGGCCCTGATAGCGGTGGCCATCCAGGTTTTCTGCGTGGGGATTCTCGCGCCTAACCTGCCCCGCGAGGTCTGCCGCCCGGGACTGCTGGAAACCCGGCAGTTCAATCTCCCTGCCACGCCGGCCCTGAATATTGTCGGCAAGAACGGCGCGGTCCGGGTGAGCGTGGGCGAGGGGGACGTATTCACCGTGACGGCGGAGATCCGGGCGTACACCCGTTACGCGTCTGACGCGCCAACCGCCTCGGAATACCTGTCCCGGCTGTTCCAGGTGGATCGCCAGGGGGAAGTCACCCGGCTGACCGTGGAACCGGAAGAAGCGCCGGACACCGTGGATGTCCGGGTAGACCTGCAGGTAGCAGTGCCCGAAGGCACCGGCGTGGCGGTAGACGTGATCAACGGCAACATCTGGGTGGAAGGCGCGGCAGGGGACGTGGCCGTGGAGGGAAACAACAGCGACGTACAGGTGCAGGGTGCCAGGGGGGCAGTTACGGTGAAAACCACCAATGGCCGCATCATGGTGCATGGTGCCCGGGCTGAAACCACGCTGGAAACGGCGAATGGCGGCATCAATGTCCAGATGCTGGGGGGAGCGCTCCAGGCGTCCACGATCACCGGAAACATTACGTTGAGAATTTTGTCCGACGAGGTGGACGCATGCGACTTGACCTCGTTGAACGGAAGTATTACACTACTGCTCAAGGAAAGTTGTTCGGCGGAACTGAGTGCTTCGACGGTTCGCGGAACGGTGGATCTTGATCCCGCGCTCGTGGTACGGGGCGGCGAGATCCGTCGGCGGGCGGTCCGTGGTATGCTGGGAAACGGCCGGACGAAACTTTCCCTGAACTCCATGAACGGCAACATCGTGTTACAACGGAGTCAGACATGAGCAGGAACCCCATGGCGGCCGCCCTCCCCGTTTCCAGGGTGGCGGTACAGGAAGCGGACGACATTCAACTGGTCCAGCGGGCCAAGGACGGTGACACCGCCGCCTTTTCCGAGCTGGTGCGGCGACACCAGGACGAGGCGTACACCCTGGCCTATCGGTTCATGCGGGACTCCGCCCTCGCGGAGGACATGGCCCAGGAGGCCTTTCTGAAGGCTTTCAGGCTGTTGCAGTCCTACCGGGGCGAATGCAGTTTCCGCACGTGGATGTACCGGGTGGTGTCCAGCGTGTGCCTGACGGAATTGCGTCGCCGCAAAAACCGGCATGAGGTCGAATGGAACGATTCGCTGGAACTCAGCGAAGAACGGCCCGTGGTGGATCGGGACCTGCATGAAAAGATTCGCGGATGCGTTCGCCTGCTGCCGGAACGGTATGCCACGGTGATTTCCATGTATTACCTGGCGGGCGCGCCCTACGAGGAGATCGCCGACGCGCTGAACATCCCGCAGGGCACGCTCAAAACATGGATGTTCCGCGCGCGCAAGTTGTTGCGACAGATCGTGGAGAAGGAACTGAAGATCCATGGCTGGACGGAATAAGTTCTCCGATATGGAACTGGACGCGCTGATTGAGGCCGCGTTACGCGACCAGCCGGTGATGCGCGCGCCAGTGGATTTGTCCCGCAAGGTGGAGGAGCGGGTGAATATCCTGCTGTTGCGGGAAAGGGAAAAAGCGCGTTTTCGGGCCGGCATGACGGTGATGGGGGTGTCCGTGCTGGTGACCCTGCTTACGGCGGCCGCGGTGGTGTGGTTCACCCACCTCAGCCTGGTGTGGGCCAATGGCACGGCGGGAAACGGGGGACAGGTGGATACCTGGTGGGCCTCCTGGTGGATGATCCTTAGCGATTACCGGGGCGCGTACACCCTCCTGTTCAGCCTGTTGATCGGCGTTACCACCTTTATCGCTCTCGGGTTCAGTCCGTATGGCCGGTTCGGGCGTTTCCGCCGCTGAGGGACGTGTCAGCCCGCGCGGGGGAGGGGACGTTGATACAATGTCCTCGAACGGTCCCGAAGGCAGGAGCATTTTGTGGTAAAACGTCGAACATCTTCCGGCGCGACCATTCGTATCATCGCGGGATTCATCCTGGTTCTGGCGGGCCTGGTGGTGGCCGTATACCTCTTTGCCCCAGGTAAGCCCCCGCCCCCGCCCCGTTCCAGCGTGCGCTACGAGGCGCCGCGGGCTCAGAACTCCACCGCGTTACCGGCGGAGAATACTTCGGAAGCCCTGCCTGGTCCCCTGGCCCGGCGGACGGAGGAAAAGCCTGCCGCGGTCCCGGCTCCCGAAACGGAAACCGCCGCCACGGAGAGCACCGAAACGGTGGAGCCCGGTACGCTCACGGTTTCAGGTGTGGTGGTGTCTGGTCAGGATCGTCGCCCGCTCGGTGGGATTACGGTGCGCGTGGCGGTGTTCGCCGCGGGCATGGAAAAAAGCAGCCGTCTGGCAGGAAATCCGGCCGAATGGAATGACCTTGAGATGCACGGTGAGGGGCGTACCGAAACGGATGGGACCATCACGCTCTCGGTTCCCCTGGTGCTGGCTCCCCGGGTGGCGGGCGTGTGCCTGGTTCATGCCGAAGGCCCCGGGTACGGTCAGGTAAGAATCAGCAAGCCCTTCACGGTTTCCGAGGACAACACCGGCGAGGTGACCTTCGAGTTGTCCATGGACAGCGAGTCCTTTATCGAGGGCACGGTGACGGTCGCGGGAAGCCGGGAGGGGGTGCCCGAGATCGTGGTTGCCGCGGAGGGGCCAAGCGGTACCGTCAAGGCGACCACGGATGACCAGGGTGCGTACCGCATAACGGGGCTGAACGTGGGCGAGTACAGCGTTTCGGTGGAATACCGGAACACGGAGTATCGTCCCGGTAAGGAGTTGCCGTTCCGGAAAGTGAAAATAGCCCGGGGCGGAGACACGGTAAAGAATGTGGATTTTTCCCTGGAGCGGGCGGGGATCGTCTGGGGATATGTGCTGGGACCCGATGGAACCGGCGTGGGGCGCGCGAACGTGATGCTGTGCACTTCCGACAGTCCCTTTTCCCAGATGCTGACCGCCATGGCCGCGCCCGAAAGCGTGCTGAACGCTTTTACCCAGGATGACGGTTATTACGAATTGCGGGGGGTGCCCCTGAACCGGGAATGGCGGATCTATGCCACGTCTCCCAATCACTCGCCCCAACTGGCCGATCCTTTCGTGCTTACGGCCAAGGCCGACGCGGTACGCATAGACATCTTCCTGTTTTCCGGTTCGATCATTCAGGGCGTCGTCGTGGACAGCGCGGGAAAAAGGGTTCCCGACGCGGACGTGATCTGCGCGCCCGCCTATGGGCGGCTGTTCCAGCCGAACGAGGCCCCCATCGCCTTCAAGGACGCGCGGTCGGACGCTAACGGGGCGTTCATGATTACCGAGGTGCCTCCCGGTGATTACCAGTTGCTGGCGGTGAAAGAAGGCTATCGCCGGGCGTTGCGCGGTGTTCCGGTGTACTCCGACGGGTACTCGGAAATCCGGGATGTTCGCCTGGAACTGGAAAGCGCGGAACAGGGTGATCACCAGATTTACGGCGTGGTCGTGGATGACCGGGGGCGAGGCCTGGATGGCGCCCAGGTGCGCCTGGTGGCGGGCGGCACGGAGCCCTTCGAAAAGGTTACCTCCACGTCCGGGGGCGGACGATTCCAGTTCGATGGGCTCGCGCCGGGTTACTACATGCTGACCGTTACCATGGATGGTTTCTCTCCCCTGACGGTCCGTCGGGTGCGCCTGGACCAGGAAACCCGCGTGGCCATGCGGCGTTCGGCCACGGTGCGGGGCGTGGTACGGGTCCGGTCCGGCCAGTTGCCGCCCACCTACACGGTGCGCGCCTATTTGCTCGCCGATGACCAGGGACGATCGGGCATGCCGGCCATGATGTCCGACCAGGCCTCCAACGAGGCCGTGTTTTCCGATCCTTCCGGTGCGTTCCAGTTGCAGTTGAACGCCGGCGCGTGGCGGCTCGAGGCGGTCGCGGAAGGGTACGCGCCGGCCCGGGTGGAGATAGACGTGCAGGCCGGCCAGATCATGGACGGTGTCGAACTGGTGCTCAACGAGAGCGGTGGGGTGATCGCCGGCGTGGTGGTAGCGGCGGATGGCGCGAACGTGCAGGGTGCCACGGTGACCCTCGTGGAAGCCGACGGTACCGCCCAGGCCATGCTGCTGGCCAGCATGGCCGACGCGCCGGGTCAACGTACCACCCAGGTGGGAGAAGACGGATCCTTCCGGTTCGACATGCTTCCCGCGGGGGACTACATGGTGATCGCGCGACATCCCCGCTACGCCACCGGCATGAGTGAACCCATATCCATCGGCGAAGGCGACCGGCGGGAAAATATCCGGGTGCGCGTGGGATTCGGTGGATCCATCGAGGGGGTGGTGTATCGTGAAGGCGCGCCCGTGCCCGGTGCCGCCATCCTGGTCGCGGGTGCCGGTAATACCCGCACGGCGACCACGGACGCCAGTGGCTTCTACCGGGTGGAGAACCTGTCACCGGGCATCTACCAGGCCATGGTAACCGACGTGTCGAGCGGATCGCTGGACAGCATTTACGGGGCCCAGGGACGCCAGGTCATGGTCGAGGAAGGCAAGGTGTCGCGCTGTGACTTCGGCCAGGAAATTGGCGGCCGGATCAACGGGACCTGCGTGCCGGGACCAGGGAATCTGCTGGGTGGCCGGGTGGTCCTCAACATGCCAGGCGCCAACCCCCTGCCGCTGGGGGCCATGGCTGACCTGGGCCAGTTGATGGGACAGAGTACGGGCATTACCCCGGCCGGTACCTTTACCCTGACCGATGTGCCCCCGGGTGACTGGCAACTGGATGTTTACTATTTCGAGTTCGACGGCCCCAATCCCCTGGCCCTGCGTTACGTGTACACGGAACTGGTGTCCGTGGACGCGGGGGCTAACCTGACGCTGAACCTTCCGGTGGCCTACTGAGATGTCCCGGACTTCGCGTCGAGCAACCACCGGCGGGAGATCGCGCGCGGGAAAAGGGCTCCTGTTGGTTCCAGCCCCGGGTTGCCGTCATAATTTACCCGTCTGGAAATGGGAGCGGCACGCGTGGCCTTTGTTTCACTGAATAACCTTGTCGTGGAATATGACGACTTCCGGGCCCTGGATGGCCTGACCCTGGAAGTCGAGGACGGTGCCATTGGCCTGCTGGGCCCGAACGGGGCCGGCAAAAGTACCCTCCTGAAGACATTGCTCGGGTTTCTGCGTCCCCGATCGGGTACGGCATCGGTCATGGGGTACCGCCTGCCGGAACAGGCCCTGGAAGTGCGCCGCCGCATGGGGTACATGCCCGAGCGCGAAGTATCCAGTCCCCGGGTCAGCGCGGTGTCTTTCCTGGCCTATTGTGGCCGGATGTTCGGCATGACCCGGGCGGACGCGCTGGAGCGGGCCCATGAAGTGCTCAATTACGTGGGATTGGGGGAAGCGCGTTACCGTCCCATGCAGGAATATTCCACGGGCATGCTGCAGCGCGTGAAACTGGCCCAGGCCCTGATCCATGACCCGAAGTTGCTGTTTCTGGATGAGCCTACCAATGGGCTGGACCCGGACGGACGGCTGGAAATGCTGGCCCTCATCCGGGATATCGTGGACCGCAGGCACGTCACGGTACTGCTGTCGTCCCATCTGTTGCCGGATGTGCAACAGGTGTGTCGATATGTGATCATGCTCAACCGGGGGCGGGTGATCCGGCATGGTCCGCTGGAAACGTTGATTCGTCCCCTGGATCACCACTACGAAGTCGGCGCGCGGCCTGGCGAGGAATCCGCGCTTGAAACGGCGTTGTCGCGGGCCGGGTGGCTTTTTCACCGGCAGGTGGGGAACGGTCGGTTCCAGGTTACCCTGCCGGAAAACGCCGATTGTGCCGACCTGTTCAGGCTGGCCCGCGACGCGGGGATCCAGATCCGTCACTGCGTGCCCCTGAAGACGACCCTGGAGTCCGTGTTTATCGACTCCCTTGATGAGCATAGTCCGGAGGCGGCCCATGCCCGTGTATGAACAGACGTACCGCAGTTTTGAGGGCGGCCCGGCCTTGCGCTGGCGGTGGCGGTTTGTCGCCGCCCAGGAACTCCGGGTGCTGGCGGTGTCCCGGGTATTCAAGTTTCTCGTGTTCCTGGGAGGCCTGCATTACCTGTTCCGGGTGATGCAGATCGTGGCGTTCGATATCGTCGCGCAGGATCCAAACAACCCGCTGGCTCCCCTGCTGCAGCGGGCGGATATCTTTTATATCAGCGGCCAGACCTTCTACGATTTCATCAGTTACCAGTTGACGCTCATGTTCGTCACCCTGCTGTATGCCGGGTCGGGCATGATCTGTAACGATGTCCGGAACAACCTTCCCGAGGTGTATTTTTCCAAGCCCCTGCGCTGGTATGACTACCTCACCGGTAAATTGCTGGCCCTCTTCGTGGTGGGGTTTTTCCTGACGGCTGGCATGGCATTGCTGCTGTTGCTTCAGCACGCGCTCATGAGCCCGTCCTGGGAAGTCGCGATCGACTGCCTGCGCTGGTGCATCGGCGCCCTGGGGTATTCCGCCGCCGCCGTGCTGCCGTCGGCCCTGTTCATCCTGCTGTGTTCCTGCCTGGTGAACGGGCAGAACTATGCAGCCATTACCGTGATCATGACGATTATTGCCAATACCGCCCTCGCCGCCATGTTCGCGGAGACCCTGCGATACCAGAACTGGTACGTGTTTTCGGTTCCGGTGGCCGTGGGCCATGTGGGCGAGAAGTTGTTCCAGTTGGCCCGGCCCCAGATCGCGCTGACGATTCCGTGGACGTACAGCCTGCTGTACGTGGCGGGCTTTTCGCTGGTCTGCCTGGTGTTCCTGGTGATTCGCGTCCGGAAAATGGAAGTTGCCTCATGACAGTGGATGTCGTCCGCCAACCGGTGATTGAAGCGCGAGACCTATCCAAGTGGTTTGGCGAAGTGGTCGCGTTGAACAACGTGACCCTGTCCATCGCGCCGGGCGTGACGGGCGTGCTGGGTCCCAACGGCGCGGGCAAGAGCACCTTCATCAAGTTGGCCCTCGGGCTCTACGCGCCCAGCCGGGGGGAAATCCGTGTCCTGGGCGAACCGCCCCGGAACAATCGTCGCGTGTTGGCCCGTATCGGCTGGTGTCCCGAGGTGGATCATTTCTACGACCATACCACGGGATTCGAGTTCGTGTACTGGTTATGCCGTTACTGGGGGATGTCTCCACGGTCCGCCAGGGCCGCTGCCCTGGAAGCGTGCGAAATGGTCCGGATCACCGACCGCATGGACGATCCCATCGATGAGTACAGCAAGGGGATGCGGCAACGCATCAAGATCGCCCAGGCCCTTGCCCTGTCTCCGGAACTGATCTTTCTCGATGAGCCCATGAACGGATTGGATCCCCGTGGCCGGGAGGAAATGTACGCCCTTATCCGTTCTTTGGGCGATCGCGGCGTGTCAGTCATCGTGAGCAGCCACATCCTGTACGAGGTAGAACGGATTACCGATAACGTGGTGCTGCTGGTGGGAGGGACGCTGATCGCCCAGGGGCGGGTGCGGGACATCCGGGAACTGATCGATCGGTATCCCCACACCATCCGCGTGGTTTCCGATCAGCCCGCCCAATTGGCCAAGCGATTTGCCGGGGAACCCGGCGTGTTCGCCGTGGAAACCCGCGGCGATACCGTCACCATTCGCACCCTGACCCCGGATGACTGCTATGAAACCCTGAATATCCTGGCCGTGAAAGCCCCCGGGTGGGTCCGGGCCATCGAGTGTGCCGATAACAACCTTCAGGCCGTGTTCGACTATCTCACGAAGAAAACGGTGTCAGGCGTATGAACGACTCCCCCGTGCCAGTCGTGTTGTGGACGGAAGCCACGGGCAATGCCCCGTCACTGGGGCAACAGTTCCGGGCCTCCCTGGAGCACGCCTTTATTATCATGACCCGTCGCCGGCGATTCGCGCTGGCGGCCGCCCTGACGTTCCTGCCCGCGCTCGTGCCCATCATGGAATCCTTCTTTGGCCGTTCCGTCCACGCGCTGATGGCCTCCGAGTTGTTCACCCGACTGGCCGAAAAACTCTTCATTGACCTGCTGTCTCCGTTACTGGGCTTGTTTTTTGCCACGCTCCTGATCGCGGAAGACGTGGAACTCCGGACGATCAGTTACATTCTCACCCGGCCCATCAGTCGGACGGCATGGGTACTCGGGCGGTTTACGGCATTCCTTATGGCTGCCGCGCCCATCCTGCTGGTATCGCTGACGATTACTGCCCTGGCCTGCGGGGTGAAACGACAAGGCTTTGTCCTGTCTAATGTCAATGACTTCTGGCTGTTCGGCCATTACGTGGCGGTACAGACCATCGCGCTTGCCGCCTACGGCGCCTTCGCGCTGTTCCTGGGTGCCTTTTCCCGGCGGCCTATTGTGTACGGCGTGTTGCTGATCTATGGGTGGCAGCGCGTGGCCACGTTCGTGCCAGGAGTGATTGATTTTCTGACCATCCAGAAATACGTCGACGGACTGAAGCCCGTGCTGGCCACCCAGCGAAATCTCGTTTCCATCCAGACCGCACTGGGAACCTTTCAGCGAGAGGTGTTCGCCATCGGGGCGGCCAAGGCAATGGTGATACTGATCTTGATGATCATGGTGTTTCTGGGGGCCTCTGCCCTGTCGCTACGGCTTCGGGAGTTCGGGGGAGACAAAACCGCCGGGGCGTGACTCCCCCTGTGCTACATTAATTACTGAAGGCTGAGTCTCGTGAATTTTCCGACAGGGGAATAATGTCGCCTTCTTACTTGTATACTTAAACGGTTAGGTAGTTTTTCAAATAAGTAGTAAAGTGGAGGAGATGGCCATGAATTACTTCGGTTCAAGGCTCATGGAGTGGGCGGTTGACCGACCCCGGCTGGTTGTATCGGGCATTTGCGCGATTACGGCGGTGCTCGTGGTGCTGGCTGTTCTGCCTACCGTCGCGCCGGCTACCTTTCCCATGCTGAGTCCCATCCGGGTAGACACGGATCCGGAAAACATGCTGGATGCCCAGGAACCGGTACGGGTCTTTCACAATGACATGAAACGGGAATTCGCCCTGAACGAAATCATCGTGGTGGGCGTGGTGAACGATCGGCATCCGGACGGCGTGTTCAATCCGGAGTCGCTGAAGCGGATCGCCGAACTGACGGAATACGCCAAGACCCTCCGGGGCGAGGCCATCGGCGTCAGCGATCCGAACGCCGGGGTGGTTTCGGTGGACCTTATCGCTCCCGGCACGGTGGATAACATCCAGCCCGGCGGGCCGGGCGAAGTGCGGTTTGAATGGCTGATGCCGCGGCCACCCGAAACCCGGGAGGAAGCCTTGGCGGTACGCGACAAGGCGGCTCGCCTGCCGTTCCTGCAGGATACCCTCGTGGCCCAGTCCGGTAAGGCCATAGCCTTGTACCTGCCCATCACCGCGAAGAACCTGAGTTACAGGATTTCGAAAAAACTGCAGGAGAAGATCGCGTCATTCGGCAAGGTGGACGATCAGTTCCACATCACCGGCCTGCCCGTGGCCAACGACACCTTCGGCGTGGAGATGTTCGTGCAGATGGCCATTTCCGCGCCCCTGGCGATGCTGGTGATCTTCCTGCTGATGTTGTATTTCTTCCGGAAGCTGGTGCTGATCGTGGCCCCGATGATTCTCGCGATGATCGTGACCCTGGTGACCATGGGGCTCCTGGTCGTGACGGGTAACACCATTCACATCATGAGTTCCATGATTCCCATCTTCCTCATGCCCATCTCCATCCTGGATTCCATCCATATCCTCTCGGAGTTTTTCGAGCGGTATCAGCAGTTCAAAAACCGTCGCGAAGCCATCCTGAACGTCATGAAAACCCTGTTCGCGCCGATGCTGTTTACCTCGCTGACCTCGGCCGCGGGCTTTGCTTCCCTGGCGATCACGCCGATTCCACCGGTGCAGGTATTCGGTATTTTCGTGGCCATTGGCGTGATGATCGCGTGGGTATTCACCATTACCTTCATCCCTGCCTTTATCATGCTGATTCCCGAGCGAAAACTGGAGAAATTCGGCGCGGTACATCCGGAAGGCGCGCGTCACGACGCTGAGCCCGTCACCATGATGGGGCGCGTGGTAGTCCGGATGGGACTGGCCGCGTCCCGTTACTGGGCGGCGATCCTGCTGATGACGGCGGTGATCACCGTGATAGCTGTCTGGGGCATCGTTAAGATTGAGGTTAATGATAATCCCACCCGATGGTTCAAGCCTTCCCATCCTATCCGGGTGGCCGATACGGTTCTGAACCGTCATTTCGGTGGAACCTACATGGCCTACCTGGCGTTGACGGATGATCGCGGGGCCTTCGAACCTGCGGCTTACGCTGCGGAACTGGCGAACCGCCTGAACCGCTGGCGCGAGGACGCGTCGGATCCGGGCATGGCGTCCGCCCGGGCCCGCGTGGTGACTGCCCTTACGGAGACTATTCGAGACCGTCACGAAGATACCCGGGATGGATTCCTCAACCTTGTCATCACCGAGGCCGAGCGACAACTGGACGCGGCGGACCAGGATCCCGCGCGGGCCGATGAGGCTGCTGCCTGGGATGACGTGATCCGCCTGCTCGACGAGGAACGGCAGCGAGACGAAGTGTTCAAGCAACCGGACGTGCTTCGATGGATGATCGCGCTGCAGGAGGCTGCCCTCTCCAGCGGCGTGGTGGGCAAGGCCAACTCCCTGGCGGATCTGGTTCGCACGGTTTACCGGGAACTCATGGAAGGGGATCAGCAATACTTCCGGATTCCCGATTCCTCCCGCGGCGTGGCCCAGTGCATCATCACCTTCGAAAGCAGTCACCGGCCCCAGGATATTGCTCACTTTGTTACCCACGACTTTCGCCGATCCAGCATCTGGATGCAACTCAGGAGTGGGGATAACAGGGACATGATGAAAGTGGTGGACGCGGTGAACCGCTTTATTGCCCAGAATCCCCCTCCCGTTCCCTTGCGTCCCGAATGGTTTGGCCTGACCTACATCAACGTGGTCTGGCAGCAGAAGATGGTGCTGGGCATGCTGCAGTCTTTTCTTGGCAGTTTCCTGGTGGTGCTGTTCATGATGATCGTCCTGTTCCGTTCCGGGATCTGGGGCGCGATCTCCATGGTGCCGCTGACGGTTACCATCGGGGCCATCTACGGCGTGATCGGTATCGTGGGCAAGGATTACGACATGCCCGTGGCGGTCCTTTCTTCGCTGACCCTGGGCCTGGCGGTCGACTTTGCCATCCACTTCCTGTCCCGTTCCCGGGAACTGTACCAGGAAAACGGGGGAGACTGGCAGCGAACGGTCCGGATGCTGTTCGGTGAACCCGCCCGGGCCATTGTGCGCAACATTATCGCCGTGGCCATCGGCTTTACGCCGTTACTGGCCGCTCCGCTGGTGCCCTACAACACCGTGGGCATTTTTATGGCGGCGATTCTGTTTGTCTCGGGCATTGGAACGCTGATCCTGTTGCCCGCCATCATGCGCCCCCTGCTGGCGTTTCTGTTCCCGGTCAACCGGGCGTGTCGGATTACCTGCATGTGTGGTACCTGCGTGATTACCGCCGCTACCGCCGCCGCGGCCGCCGTGGTGAACCTGCAATTCCTGGGAGGCACCTGGACCCAGTGGAGCATGGGGGCCGCCGGTGCCGTGCTGCTCTCAATGATCCTGTGTTTTGCCCTTTCGCGGCGGAGTTCCTGCGCGGTGGAGTGTCAGCCGGCAGGCACCGTGGCGGAAAAACAAAAGGACTGACTGTTTCCTGAACAACCGGTGACTATACTATGGAAAGAAGGAGGAACGAACATGAAACGCGAGACCATGCTGATGAGTACCGGGATGGCATTGGCGATGCTTTTCAGCCTGGCCGTTTCGGCCCAGGAAGCCACGCCCAGCGTGGACGAAATCGTGAAGAAAACCAATCACGTGGCCTATTACCAGGGCAAAGACGGGCGGGCCCGGGTAAAAATGACCATCACGGACAAGCAGGGTAATACCCGCGAACGGGAATTCACCATTCTCCGGCGGAACATGGATGAGAATGACGGCGAACAGCGCTTCTTCGTGCATTTTCACCGCCCCGCCGACGTGCGCGATATGGTGTTCATGGTCTGGAAATATGTCGGAAAGGATGACAACCGCTGGCTCTACCTGCCCGCGCTGGACGTGGTCCGGCAGATCGCCGCGTCCGATGAGCGAACCAGTTTCGTGGGGTCCAGTTTCTTCTACGAGGACGTGTCGGGACGTGGCATTGAAGAAGATAACCACGAACTCGTCGAGGTAACCAACGATTATTACGTGCTCAGGAACACGCCCAAGGACCCGTCCAAGGTTGAATTCGACTCGTACAAGATGTACGTGCATAAATCCACCTTCATCCCCGTGCGGGTGGAATTTGAAAAGGGTGGAAATGTTTACCGCGTGGGAGAGGCCCTGAAGGTGGAAGACATCCAGGGCTACAAGACGGTCACAAAAGCCCGCATGAACGACACCAACCTTGGCCTGGACACCACGCTGGAATACCTTAAAGTGGAATATGATCTCGGTATTCCGGAAAACATTTTTACCGAGCGGTACCTGCGGCGCCCGCCTGTGGAATACCTGAAATAAGCGGACCGGGATGGGACGGGAGGAACGGGCATGACGATGAGCGGAAAGACAGTCGTTCTGGCCGCGTTGAGCGTGCTGATGGGCTGCCTGGGGTGGGGCGGGACTGCGTGGAGCCAGCCTCCTCTACCGGAAGGGTTGGCTCCTGCCCAGGACGCGCCCCCCGCGCGCGCCACTTCGCCGCAACCCCCGTTGCCTGAAGGTCTTGGCGGGACAGCCCCTTCCTCCTCTCCGTCCACGTCTGCTTCACCGCCGTTGCCGGAGGGCTTGGGGTCTACTTCTTCACCCGTGACGCCCGCCTTGCCCCAGGGACTGGACAGTGCCCAAGGAAACGCGCCATCCCTGCCCGAGGGACTGGATGCCTCGCCATCCGTCGAAAGCCAGGCCAGCGCGTCTGGGTCGGAAGACCAGGAACCCGCGTGGTGGCATTCCCTGGTGGACCGTCACAACTGGCATGGTTTTTTCGATAACCGGTTTGGTTTGCGCGTCCGTCGGGATGACGCCATGGACCGGGATGCCCCCCTGGCGGAGTCCAGGTTACAACTGAAAACCAGGCAGGCCTTATCGAGCAGGCTGACCCTGGATTTTACCGGGGACCTGCTGCTGGACGGTGTCATGGAGCGCGCGGAAACCGACCTGCGCCAGTTGCGGCTGACCTGGACACCGGTTGATGTGCTGGACATCCGCCTGGGACGCCAGCCACTGGCCTGGGGCGTGGGGGATCTACTGTTTATCAACGACCTGTTTCCAAAAGACTGGAATTCCTTTTTCATAGGCCGGGACGTGGAATACCTCAAGGCTCCGTCGGAGGCGGTAAAAGTGGGGTGGTTTCCCGGTCCGGTCAACGTGGAGGTGGTGTACACCCCTCAGTTCGATAGCGACCGGTATATATCCGGTGACCGGATCAGTTATTACAATCCTCTCGCCGGGGGAAGGACGGGAAACGGAAAGGCCCTGCGCGCCCTGAAACCGTCAGGCTGGTTTGAAGACGATGAATGGGCCCTGCGGGTGTCCCGGAATTTCGGAGCCACGGAAGTGGCCCTGTACGGGTACGACGGGTACTGGAAGAGTCCCGGGGGCACGCGGTTGCTCTTTCCACCCGCGGCGGTGTTTCCCCGGTTGCGGGCTTGGGGAGCCAGCGCGCGGGGTCCCCTTGGAAAAGGGATATTCAGCGCGGAAGTGGGTTACTACGATTCCCTGGAGGATCGCGCGGGGGACGATCCGTTCGTCAATAACGGCGAATTTCGGCTGTTGCTGGGATACGAGCAGGAGATCGCCAGGGAACTGACCGGCGGCGTGCAGTATTACCTGGAACACATGATGGATTATGGCGCGTACCGGCGGACCCTTCCCTGGTTCGTGCCGTCCCGGGATGAAGACCGGCATGTCGTTACGTTCCGCCTGACCAAGTTACTGATGAACCAGACTCTTACCCTGTCCATGTTCCTGTACTACAGCCCCAGTGATCAGGACGCCTACCTGCGGCCCGCCATCCGGTATGCCGTGAATGATCACTGGACGGTGGACGCCGGGGCCAACCTGTTTTTGGGAAATGAACCGTACACGTTTTTTGGCCAGTTTGAAAACAATACCAATATTTATGTTGGTATGCAGTACGGATTCTGATTCATTTTCCCCGGCCCACGTTTTTGCTTGCGTTTCAAGGGCCTTTTTGATATATTTTTACAAGATACAGTGTTTCTGTAAAGATTTCCCCGTGGAAAACACAATATATGGGATGAAGACCATGGAAAAAGACTTCGCCGCGGCCGGGGACATTTTCGTGAACACCCTCATTCACATCCTGACCTCTCCCATAGAGTTCGTGGTCCTGTGGATCGTGCAGGTGATCAAGTGGCCCTTCGAAACCATCTTCGCGATTTTCGCTCCGTCTTCACGGCAGCCTGAAGCCTGAACCTGTTCAGGCGGATTTTCCCATGAATTGAGGCGACGTGTCGCTCCAGGCAGAAAAATTGATTTTCCGCTTTTTTTGTGGCATAATATTTCCAGTTTCACCCCGCCTGTCTACTGTAACTGGCGAGTTGGCGTGGGTTTAACCACGGGGAAGCAGTAGACAAATCTGGCCGGTCGCCTGGGCGTTAGTGGCGGGACCTGTTGGGCTGGCTTTTCGCGTGGTTGGAGGCGACCGTGAAGTATACACCACTTTATCCGGTTCACGAGGAACGAGGGGCAAAAATAGTTGATTTCGCGGGGTGGGCCTTGCCCTTGCAGTTTTCCGGGGCGTTGGCCGAGCACGTGCAGGTACGGGAGCGGGTGGGGGTTTTCGACTGTTCCCACATGGGCGAATTCCTGGTAAACGGTCCCCGGGCCATTGAGGCCCTTGGCAGTCTCACCGTGGCCGATCTGCCGGGACTGCCACCCGGCCGATGCCGTTACACGGCCCTGCTGAACGAAACAGGGGGGATTATCGACGATATCGTGGTCCTGCGCCTGAATGAAACGCGCCTGTTTGTCGTGACCAACGCGGGACCGCTGGATCAAGTTGCCGAAATATTGACCGCGCTACCGGGCGTCGAGAACCTGTCCGATCAAACGGCCAAGATCGACGTGCAGGGTCCCCTCTCCCGGGAAGTGCTGCTGGGCCTGGGGTGTGAAGCCATTCGGGGCCTGGCTTACTGGACG
Organism: Candidatus Hydrogenedentota bacterium; assembly: GCA_018056705.1. Classification (GTDB taxonomy): domain Bacteria; phylum Hydrogenedentota; class Hydrogenedentia; order Hydrogenedentales; family CAITNO01; genus JAGPFE01. Next base: position 59,098 of record JAGPFE010000008.1, read on the forward strand.
GGAAGCGAAACCACGTGCCTGGGAACGGCCTGCCGCGTTACCCGGGGCGGCTACACCGGCGAGTTGGGTTACGAACTGTTTCTGCCGGTGGACACGGCGGTACGGGTCTGGAACCGGTTGCTGGAAGATCCCCGGGTTGCTGCCTGTGGGCTGGCCGCGCGGGATACCCTGCGCGTCGAAATGTCCTACCCCTTGAGCGGCCAGGATTTCGGGCCGGACACCACGCCCCTTGAAGCCGGCATGGAACGCTTTATTCACTGGGATCACGTGTTTCCGGGCCGGGAACGGATGATCCGCGCGCGGGATACTGGCGATTATGCCCGGCTGGTTCCGGTGGTATCGCTGGATCGCCGGTCCCCCCGGCACGGGTTTGATCTCCAGGTGGGAGACCGTCCGGTCGGTGTGGTGACCAGTGGTACCTATGGTCCAAGCCTAGGCACGGGCGTGGGCCTCGCGCGGGTGACGCCGGACGTGGCGATTCCCGGAACCCGGCTCAAGGCGGGACCGAGATCGCTGGAACTGGAAGTGGTGGCGCCCCCGGCCTATCGGAAGGGCACGTGCCGGATGAACGTGATGGATAAGGACGCGGCACCGTGACGCGCGGCGGTGAATGGAACATCAAGGAGCACGCGACATGAACCCGGAAAGCCTCAAGTACAGTGATGAGCATGAATGGGTCGGAGAGTCCAACGGCGTCTACGTGGTAGGCATTACGGATTTCGCCCAGGAAAAACTGGGGGACATCACCTACGTGGAACTGCCCGCGATCGGCCGGAAACTTGCGCGGGGGGAAGAAGCGGCGATCGTGGAATCCGTCAAGGCCGCCAGTGATGTTTTCGCGCCGGTCAGCGGAACCGTGGTCGAGGTCAACTACACGCTGGAAAACGATCCAGGCCTGATCAACCGGGATCCTTTCGGCCGCGGCTGGATTTTCAAGCTCAAGGACATCAATGCCGCGGAATACGATGAACTCATGACCTACATTGCCTACCGGGCGTTCTGCCAGGGCGAGTCCTGAGCGTTCCGTCAAAAAAGGAAGTACCGATGGAGTGGATACCGTTGACGGATGCCGATCGGGAGGCCATGGCGCGCGTGGTCGGGATCGGCTCCGTGGATGAGTTGTTCGGTACGATTCCGGATACCCTGAAAAGTGGGTCACTGCGGCTGCCGGAAGGACTGGATGAACCCGCGCTTCGGGCCCTTGCCTCGGACTACGCCGCCCGAAACCGGATGGACCTGGTGTCTTTCGTCGGCGGAGGGTATTACGATCACTACATTCCCGCGGCGGTGGACGCGCTGACGTCCCGGGGCGAATTCCTTACCGCCTATACGCCTTACCAGCCCGAGTGCGCCCAGGGCACGTTGCAGGCCATTTACGAATTTCAGGCTGCCCTGTGCCGGCTGACTGACATGGAAGTGGCCAACGCGTCGCTGTATGACGGCGGCACGGCCGTGTTCGAGGCGGTGACCATGGCCTGCCGGATTACCGGGCGAAACCGGGTGGTGCTGGACGAATCGCTCAACCCAAGGTGGCGGGACATGCTTATCACGCACGCCGCCAACCTTTCCCTGGACCTGGAAACGGGGCGGGATCCCGCGGACGCGGCCTGCGTGGTGGCGCAGAATCCGACGTTTCGCGGCACGTTGTGGGACTATTCCGCGCTGGCGGAGGCCTGTCACGCGGATGGAGCGCTGCTGGTTGGGGTGTTCAATCCCGTATCGCTGGCCATAGTGAAAACGCCGGGAGCCATGGGGGCCGACATTGCCGTGGGGGAAGGTCAGCCGCTGGGCATTCCACTCGGGTTCGGGGGGCCATACCTTGGGCTGATGACTGCGCGCAAAACCTTCATCCGGAAAATGCCTGGACGCATCGCCGGCATGACCGTCGATCATGAGGGACGCCGGGGCTTCGTGCTGACCTTGCAGGCCCGGGAACAGCACATCCGCCGCGAAAAAGCCAACTCCAATATCTGCTCGAACCAGGCATTGTGCGCGCTGCGGGCCCTGGTGTACCTTTCCCTGGTCGGACCGGTGGGACTTAAAAACGTGGCTGAACGCTGTCGGGCCGGCGCGGAATGGCTCAAGCGACGGATCGCTCATTTCGCTCCCTGCGCGAATGATGGCCCGACGTTTAACGAGTTCACGGTACGCCTTCCCCGGGAAGCCGAAGCGGTGATGACGGACCTCCTGTCCCGGGGATTCGTGGCGGGTATTCCCCTGGCGCTGGTGGGTGCCGGTAATCCCCATGAGTTGCTGATCGCCGTGACGGAGAAGCACGCGCCGGCGCGGCTGGAGGCGTTCGCCGCCGCGCTGGAGGAGGTTTGCGCATGCGGTTGATTTTTGAGAAAAGCGCGCCGGGCAGGCAGTCCCGGCTTGTTGATCCGCCGGTACTGGCGTGCCCGCCATTGCCCGCGGAACTCCAGCGGGAAACGCCACCCGCGTTACCGGAAGTGTCTGAACTGGAGGTGACCCGGCATTTTACCGGCCTGTCCCGCCGGAATTTCGGCGTGGACAGTCATTTCTATCCCCTGGGTTCCTGCACGATGAAGTTCAACCCGCGGATCAACGAGGCGGCGGCGTCCCTGCCGGGATTCGCGGCGTTGCATCCCCATCTCGCCACGATTCCCGCGGCCCGGTCTCTATGCCAGGGGGCCCTCGCGGTGGTCTGGGAACTGGAACAGTACCTGGCGGAAATCGGCGGCATGCGGGCCGGTTGCCTGCAGCCCATGGCGGGCGCCCACGGCGAGCTGACCGGCGTGCTCATGATGGCCGCCTATCATCGCGACCGGGGCAACCACGACAAGACGGTGATGCTCGTGCCCGATTCGGCCCACGGCACCAACCCGGCCAGCGCGGCCATGGCCGGCTTTTCGGTCCGGACCGTACCTTCCGCGCCGGATGGCGAAGTGGATTTCGACGCGTTTGTGGCGGCTCTTGATGATTCGGTGGCGGGCATCATGCTGACCTGCCCGAACACGCACGGCCTGTTTGAGCGGCGGATTCGCGACATTGCCGACCTTGTCCATGAGCGGGATGCCCTGCTGTACTACGACGGCGCGAACCTGAATGCTATTCTCGGGAAAGTCCGTCCCGGGGATCTGGGCTTTGATGTCATGCATTTCAACCTGCACAAGACGTTCTCCACGCCCCATGGCATGGGGGGGCCCGGATCCGGCGCGGTGGCCGTGGGCGCGCGGCTCGAGCCGTTTCTCCCCGGGCCCCGGGTCATTCAGGATGAACAGGGACGTTTCGACCTGGTCACGCCGGAAAAATCCATCGGGGCCATCGCGCCGTTTTTCGGTAGTTTTCTGGTGGCCTTGCGCGCGTGGACCTATATCCGGGCCCATGGGGCGGAAGGCTTGCCCAGGGTGGCGGAGGCCGCCGTGCTCAACGCGAATTACGTGCTTGCCCGGCTGCGGGAGTACTACCACGCGCCCTTTGGCGACCGATGCATGCACGAGTGCGTGCTGGACGCCACGAGGCAGGTGGCCGCGGGAGGCGTGAAAGCCCTCGACATCGCCAAGGCCCTGCTCGACCGGGGGTTCCACGCCCCGACCATCTATTTTCCCCTGACCGTGCCCGAGTGCCTGATGATTGAACCCACCGAAACGGAATGCAAGGAAACGCTGGACGCCTTTTGTGACGCGATGATTGAGATTGCGCGTCTGGCGGAGACCAATCCCGAAGCGGTGAAACAGGCACCCGTGACCATGCCGGTGAGCCGGCTCGACGAAGTGAAGGCCGCCCGGGAGTTGAACTGCTCCTGCTGAGGATTCGCCGTGACGTCATGGCCGGAAATCGCCGCGCCGATCCTGGTGCTGGATCACACCTTCGTGGCACCGGCCTGGAATCTTGCCCTGGACGAAGCCCTGCTCGAAGGCGTGGACGCGGGCGCGTTACCGGAGACCTTGCGTTTCTGGGAAAGTCCCGTGCCGTTCGTGGTGCTGGGTTCCGCGCAGGCGATCGAGGACGAAGTGGATCTGCTGCACTGCGGCGTCGACGGGGTCCCCATCACGCGGCGATGCAGCGCGGGGGGATGCGTGCTGCAGGGGCCCGGCTGCTTGAACTTCGCGCTGGCCCTGCGATATGACACCCTGCCGGGTTCTCGCGATCTTCACCGGTCGTACGCCCTGATTCTGGATACCCTCGCCGCCGCGCTGTCCACCCAGACCGGAGCAGTTGTCCGCGCGGGCGTCAGCGACCTTGCCGTGGAAGGGCGAAAGGTATCCGGAAACGCCCAGCGCCGCAAGCGGAACGCTTTTCTGCATCACGGCACCCTCCTGTACGCTCCGGATATTCAAGCGGTGACCCGCTACATCCGGGAACCGGAGGACCGCCCGGATTACCGGGGAGACCGTTCCCACGCGGCGTTCCTGGGGCGTCTTACCCAGTCGCCGGTGGAACTGCGCGGGATCGTGTCCCGGGCTTTTCGCGCGACCGGGAAGCGGGATATCACGGACTGGGAAACAAACCTTGCGGAACAGTTGGTCCGGGAAAAATACAGCCGGAACGCCTGGATCCGTCGCCGTTAACGCGCGGTTCCGGTAGACTGAAGGGAGAACGGTCTTCTTCGGGGCCGGCGGGAAACAGGATATGCTGGATGCCACAATCATCGCGCTCTACCTTGCCGTGATGCTGGGCGTGGGGTTCATGGTGTCCCGCCGCGGGGGAGAAGATGACTTTTTTCTCGCGGGCCGCGCCATGCCTTCCTGGGCTGTATCGCTTTCCGTGGTGGCCACCGCCCTGAGCGCGGCCACTTTCGTGGGGGTGCCGCAACTGGCCCTGACGGGGAATCTCAGTTACCTGGCCACGTATATCGGCGCGCTGATTGCCACGGCGCTGATCGCCCTGTGGTTCGTGCCGGCCCTGTACCGCGAGGGTACCCTGACCATTTACGGCATGCTGACCCGGCGTTTCGGCGAATCCGTGACCGTGGCGGCGGCAGTCCTGTTTCTCGTGGGCCGGATGCTGTCGTCCGGGGCGCGCCTGTTCATGGCGGCGATCGTCTTCGCGCTGATGTGGCGCGGCTCCACCCACCCGCGGGATCTCGTTCCCGTGTTACTGGTCATAGGTGGATCGGGAATGGTCTACACCATGGCGGGGGGGCTTCGCGCGGTGATCTGGACCGATGCCCTGCAGTTTTTCGTGATGATCGGCGGCGGGGTGTTATGCCTGGTAATGCTCCAGCGGGACACGGCCCTGCCGCTGTCCGACCTGCTGAGCCTGTGGCGTGCCGCGCCGGGCGGCAGTAAGTTGACGGTGATTGATCCGAGCCTGGCGATTCAGAAACCCTATACCATCTGGGCGGCCGCGGGGGCCATGGTGATGGTTACCCTGGCTACCCACGGCGTTGACCAGGACATGCTCCAGCGGGTAATGGCTGCCCGCTCTGCCGGCCGGGGCGCGCTGGCCCTCATGGCGTCTACGCTGGTGACCATTCCGGTGGTCATGCTGTTTCTGTTGATCGGCCTGTGGCTGTACGCGTGGTTCCGGGTCAGGGGGATCGATCCGGCGACCCTGCCGGACAGCCAGAACCTGTTTCCCCGGTATGTCCTGGAACAGGTGCCCCGGGGCGCGCGCGGACTGGTGCTCGCGGGACTGCTGGCCGCTGCCATGAGCACCTTCGACTCGGCCATCAACGCCATGGCCGGATGTTTCCTGGCGGACGTGTGGCGTCCCCTGCGCGCTCGCTGGCGGAGATCACTTCGGGCGAATGATGACACGCCGGGGACGGAACACGGCCTTGCCGTGCCCCGGGGGCTGGTAGGTCTCGTGGGCGTACTGTTGACCGGTTTTGCCGTGCTGGCGGTATTCATGCACGAGTCATCCCGGTCTACCCTTATTGATTTCGCGCTTGGCGTAATGGCCTTTGCCCACGCGCCGCTACTGGGCGTGTTCCTGGCCGCGCTGTTTACCCGGCGGGGTACCGCGGTCTCCGCGTTGCTGGCCATGGCGATAGGCGTGCTGGGGGTGCTGCTGCTGCAGCCCTGGCTGTTCGAGCCCCTCTTCGGTTTCAGGATTGCCTGGCCATGGTGGTGGGTAATAGTCAGCCCGGTCGTTTTTCTACTGACCATCCTGCCTGCCGGCGAGGGAGAGAAGGTTCAGGTTTCCGGTTCTTGTTCCGCCGATTCTGCCGCTGTTTCCTGATCCGGAGCAGGCGCGTGGCCGTTACGGCCATCCAGCCGGCAGCCCAGGGCGTCGATGACGGAACCTTCCCAGGGACGGATACCACTGAGATAGGCTGCCCGGGCGGCGATATGCGAACCGATCGGCGCGGTCAGCAGCAGGAACAGCGAGATCAGCAGCGCCTGGATCGCGATATCCGCGCTGCCGAAATGGGTGCCGAGCGCGGCGGCAAGGCTGATAACGCCCAGGGTTCCACTTTTCGATGCCGCGTGCATCCGGGTGAACAGGTCAGGGAACCGCGCCATGCCCACCGCGGCGGTCACTACAAACAACGCGCCGAACAGCAGCAGTCCGCAGGTGATCAGTTCCCCCATCACGGCTTGCCTCCTTTTTCGGCATAGTAAGAAAACGCCACGGTGCCCAGGAAAGACACCACGGCCAGCACGATGGCGTCCCGGATGAATACGGGCTGGTTTGTCGCGATCGCGTACACCGCGATGAATCCCGCCACGATCGTGCCCAGCAGGTCCAGGGCCACCACGCGGTCCATGAACGTGGGACCGCGGAACAGGCGGAAAGCCGTCAGGAGCATCGCCCCCCCCAGCAGGATCATGACCAGGTTGGCGACAGCGGTCGTCATCGTGACAACTCCAGCAACCGGCGTTCCAGTCCGTTCTTGATTTCCCGGATCACGCCGTCCGGATCCTCCGCGAACATGGTGTGCACGTACAGGATCTTCCGATCTTCGGACACGTCGACACTCAGGGTCCCGGGGGTCAGGGTGATCAGGTTGGCCAGCAACGTGATTTCCAGGTCACTTTCGCAATCCATGGGAAGCGCGAAGGTGCCGGGCTGGTAGGCAATGCCCGGTGTAATGACCGCCTTGAGCACGCGGAAATTGCTGATGACCATCTCCTTGAAAAACCACGCCAGAAAGATCACACCCTTAACGGCCTTGCGGAAATAGGCGGATTCCGCGCCGGTGACCCCATTTGCCAGCCACAGGGCCGCGAAGGACAGCGCGAAGCCCGTGAGCAGGTTGCCCGTCACGAATGAACCCGTCAGGGCGCACCACAGTATGGCGAGCAGCAAGTTTAACGCGAGGAGACTCATCGCGCGGCCCCTCCATTCCCCAGCACTGCCCTCAGGTATTCCGCGGGGTCCAGCAATCCTTCCGCCGTCGTCACGCAATATGCCATGACCGGCCCGGAGAAAACGCTCATGAGCAGCATCAGGCCCGCCAGGGCCACGACGGACCAGGTCATCCCCCGCGCGGCCGACTCAACACGGGGAGATCGCCAGCCCGGGGCCATGTCCAGAACGTCCGCCGGCGCCGGGCGCCAGAACGCGTAAATCCACACTTTCATGCCGTATGCCAGCGACAGGAAACTCGCGGCGATGGCGATGGTGGTCACGACCCACGCCCTGCCGCTGAAACTCGCCTGGATCAGGGCCAGTTTACCGAAGAATCCGGAAAAGGGCGGAACGCCCGCCAGGGACAGGGCGCACAGCAGGTAACCGTACGCCAGCACCGGCCGACCCGCGTACAGGCCACCGAGGCGCCGGATATCACCCGTACCCGCCAGGCGTTCGGCGATGCCGCCCGTCAGCAGCAGGGCCGTTTTCACGATCATGTTGTGGACCAGGAAGAACAGGGCTCCCGCCAGGGCGAGCGGCGTGTCCAGGGCAAGCCCCATGACGACGTAGCCGATCTGGCCGATGATGGAAAACGAAAACACCCGCCGGATTTCCCACTGACCGTATGCCCCCATTGCCCCCACCAGCATGCTGAACCCCGCCAGGATCAGCAGGAGCGTGTGCGTGACGCCCGTCTCATGGGGGAAAACCAGCGTGAACACCCGGATCATCGCGAAGACCCCAACCTTGGTCATCAGGGCTCCGAAGAGCGCGTTGACCGCGGCGGGTGGCGTGTGGTATGACGCGGGCAGCCAGAAGAAAAAGGGAAACAGCGCCGCCTTGATCCCGAAAGCGCACAAAAACAGCGCGGCCACCGCCGTGGAGAGCCGTGGCATTCCCTGCAGGTGCATTTTTACCGCGAGATCCGCCATGTTCAGCGTGCCCAGGGACCCGTACAGGATACCCGCGCCCGCCAGGAACAACGCCGACGATACCAGGTTGATCGCCACGTACTTGAGCGCGCCCTCCAGTTGCTTGCGCCCTCCACCCAGGGCAATAAGCGCGAAGGACCCCATCAGCAGCACTTCGAACCACACGTACAGGTTGAAAAGGTCCCCGGTGAGAAAGGCGCCACACACCCCGCCGGTCATGGCCAGCATGGCGGGGTAAAAGCCATGGCGGATCAGGGCCTGTTCCGCGCTGAACGTGGCATACGCGAAAACGCAAAGCGTGACGGTAAGTGCCGTGGTGGTCATCAGCGTGCTGAGCCGGTCCGCCACGAAGGTAATGCCGTAGGGGGCAGGCCAGTTGCCCACGAACAGCGCTACCGGGCCGTGCCGCGTGACCGTCAACAGCAGGACCAGCGCGGCCCCCCACGCCGACAGCAGCGCCAGCGCGGTCACCATCGTCTGCGCCCGGGGATACCGGTACAGCGCGACGCACACCGCCGTCCACAGGATCAGCCCCGCCACGGGGTACACGGGCAACAGGTTCATCACGGCTGTTGCCTCCCTGGATTTCCGCCGGGCACGGGTATGGGCCGGTAGCCGGACATCATGTCGTCGGTTTCTCCGATTCGCGCAGCGCGTCCACGTTGTCCGCGCCGCTCAACTGGGACACCCGCCCCGCCAGGACCAGCATGAACGCCGTGACGCCGAAACCAATCACGATGGCGGTCAGAATCAACGCCTGCGGCACCGGATCCGCCATCATCATGTTCCCGGAGCCGGCAGTCAGGGGCGCGTTACCCCGGGTGAGGCCCGCCGCCGTGAAAATCAGCAGGTTTGCGCCGTGTCCCAGCAGGCTCAGTCCTAGAATGAACTTGACGATGTTGCGCCGCAGCATCATGTAAAAACCAGCGGCGTACAGCCCCCCGATGACTATGGCGAACCCGAATTCCATCAGGATTTTCCTCCGGAGCTTGCCGACTCGAGCAGGGTGAAGATAATCAGGCAAGTGACCCCAAGCACGTCGAAATATACCCCGAGGTCAAAGAAAAATGGGGTACCTACCGCGACCTCTCCCAATCCGGGCACGTGAAGTTCGTCCCACATGCCGGTCATGAACGGTTTACCCCAGGGCACCGAAAAAGCCGCGCTCAGGGCGGCCAGCGTCAGGCCACAACCCACCAGCGTGAGGGGATGTACCCGGAGCGTTTGCCGCGCCCGTTCCAGGCCAAAGGCCAAGGCCTCCAGCACGAACGCCGAGGCTGCTACCAGTCCCCCGGTAAACCCTCCGCCGGGTTGATTGTGTCCGCCCAGCAGCAGAAACACCGAAAAGATCAGCAGGAGCGGGCGCAGGTACATGGTGCCGGAACGCAGAATGACCGAGTTCATGTCGTGTCCTTCCGGTTCGGGTCGTACGACAGCCGCAACAGCGCGAAGGCGCCCAGGGCGGCTATGGCCAGCACGGTGATTTCTCCCAGCGTGTCGATACCGCGGAAGTCCACCAGGATGACGTTCACCACGTTTTTCCCGTGGGCGAGGTCGTAACTGTGCGCGAGGTAATATCCCGCGACGCTTTCCTGGCGGCGCGCGCCCAGGGCCACAAGCGTGAGCACGGTCATGGCCGCGCCGCCCATGACCGCGAACGCGAGATCACGCAGGCGTACCCAGGTCGGCGACAAGTCCCGGAACGGCGGCAGGTGCGAGAAGGTCAGCGCGATCAGGATAACCGTCAGCGTTTCGATCACGAATTGGGTCATGGCTAGGTCCGGCGCGCCGAACAGCACGAAGATCATGGCGATCACGTACCCTACCACGCCCAGCGCGGTGACCGCGCCCAGCCTTGTGCGGGCGTGCACGGTGGCACCGATGGCCATAACCATGGTAAGCAGCAGCGCCCACTCGTGCCAGCGCGTTTCCTGGATGCCACGGCCTGCCCAGGCAGCCAGCATGCCGCCCAGCGGGGCGGCGTGACGATATAACAGCGGCCAGACTAAGGTCATGACCCCAAGCAGCACGGTAAACAGGTACAAGCGCAGGTAACCGTGCTGCGCCGCGCTCGAAAAGGCCGCGCAGCGCCGCTCGAGACCGCTCATGCCCATGAGGTAAAGGCGTTCCGTGCCCCACTGGCAACGCGCCCCGGTTACGGGGATCGCGTTTCCATTCCGGGTCCGGATCCACACGGCAAGCGCCCCAAGGGCAATGGTAACGGCACTGAGTACCAGGGGAAGATTGAATCCGTGCCAGGGAGCCAGATGTGCGCCGTGATAGCCGCCAGGAACGCAGGCCGAGGCGGCCTTTTCGAGCAGCGCGCCTGGAACAAGCCCTCCCGTAATCCCGGCAATCGCCAGTGCGATTGGCCCCAGGAACATGGGGGCGCCGGGGTCGTGAGGGTGAAGCGGGGTGGCCACGAGTCTCCCGTGAAAGGGTTTCACGCTGACCGCCCAGGCCACCAGCACGAAAGACGCGCCCGCCAGAAGGATCACTCCCGCGGCCAACCAGCCATAGGTCGGGGTGTGGACCAGGGTTTCGTACACCACTTCTTTCGCGACGAAACCGGCTGTCAGTGGAAGACCCGCCATGCTTAAGCCCGCGAGGGTGGCCGTGATGGCGGTGATGGGCATGTCCACGCGCAGTCCGCCCAGCTTCCGGGTATCCCGTTCGCCCGTTTCATGGTCCACGATGCCGGCCACGAGAAATAGCGTTGCCTTGTACAAGGCGTGCGCGAAGAGGAAAAGCGCCGCGGCGAAAAGCGATTCCGGCGTTCCCACGCCGATCAGCAGTACCAGGATACCAAGGGAAGACACCGTCGACCACGCCAGTAGGGGCTTCAGTGCGTGCTGCCGCACGGCCATCCATCCGCCGGCAAGGGCGGTCAGCCCACCCATGACCATCAGCGCGGGGCCCCACCATACCAGTTCTCCAAAAGCGGGATGCAACCGGTATAGCAGGAACACCCCGGCCTTGACCATAGTGGACGAGTGCAGAAAGGCACTCGCGGGAGTGGGCGCGGTCATCGCGTTTGGCAGCCAGAACTGGAAAGGGACCTGCGCGGACTTGGTGGCCGCGCCAATCAGGATCAGTGCCGCCGCCCAGGAAAGCAGGGGAGAGGGCGCGACGGCGGAAGCGGCCATTTCCGATAGGTTGACGTTGCCGGTAACCAGCGACAGGAGCACCAGTCCCGCCAGCAGGCAAAGTCCTCCTCCTGCCGTGACCACAAGGGACTGTAAAGCGGCATCCCGGGCTTCCGGCTTTTCGTGGTCGAACCCGATCAGCAGAAACGACGTGATGCTGGTCAATTCCCAGAAGATAAACAGGCTGAACACGTTGTCGGACAGGACCAGCCCCAGCATGGAGGCCATGAACAGGAACAGAAAACTGAACCAGCGTCCCGCCCGGCGGTCTTTTTCGAAGTAGCCGCCCGAGTAGAGGGTTACCACGGTCCCGATGCCCGTGATCAGCAGGGCGAATAACCGGGAGAGCCCCGTCGCGCTGAAGGTGAACGCGAGTCCCAGCGGTTCGATCCACGGGATGGAACAGGAAGGCCCGATGTAGCCGGTCCCCAGGCCGACACATATTCCCGCGGGTACAAGGCTATACAGCCATGGTCCGGCCGCGCGCAACCGGGGAAGGAGGTACGGAGCGGTCAGCCCGGCGATGTATATCCCCAGCACCGAAACCGCGAGCATCCGTCCTTGTCCTCCGCTGATTAGTCACTTAACAAACGTTTAACCGCTCAACGCCTGATAATACAAAGCATGATAGCGCTTTATTCCATTATCGGTGCCTGGCCGGGCCTGTTGGGATCGTTTCCCGAGCTTCCGGCCAGTAGTGGGCGGTATCCCTCGCGGTAAGTCGGCCAGCGGTGCTGGAATCCCTGGGACAGCAGCAAACGGCTGGATACCCGTCGGTTTCCACCTCGGACAGGCGTTGGCGTGTCGTCCGTCTCTTCCCACGGGGGAGGAGGCAGTCCCAGCTCGGCCGCGACCCAGCCAAGTAACTCGTTCCGATCCACTGGTTCCCGGTCCGTAACGTTGCAGATGGCAGGCGGATCGGGATGCGTCAGCAGGTGAACCACCGCTCTCGCGGCATCTTCCCCGTGGATCAGGTTCAGGATCAGCGACTGGTTCCGCGCCCGGCGAGCCCGCCCTGAACGAACCGCGTCAATGAGCCGGGTCCGGCCAGGACCATATATGCCACCCAGCCGCGCGATGATGGACTGCCACGGCAGTCGTGACGCCAGGTATTCCGCCTCGATCAGGATTTCCGACCCGAAATGGCGTCCGCCAACGGGGCTGGATTCGTCGACCCATTCTCCGTTCTGCTGGGGGTATACCGACGTGCTGGATAGGAAGCAGAACCGTTTCACGGGGCACCGTTGTTTCTGGAGCGCTTCGACGAGTCGGGACAGGCCATCCACGTAGGCCGCGCGGTAGGCCTCGGGCGTAAACCGGTCCGCGCCGACCGCGTACACCACGTGGGTGATGTCGTCGGGTAAAGGTATGGAGTCTCCCGCGTTCAGGTCGGCCTGGAGCATCGAAAGGCCGGAAAACGGGGTGATTTCTTGGGGAGACCGCCGTATTCCGGTCACCCGTTCAAATCCTGCTTCCCGGAGAAGGACGAAACCCGCCCGGGACCCCACGTATCCCCAGCCCGCGATGAGCGCGTGGGCCAATGCCATTCCTTTCGGCGACGCGATGGGCGATCAGCCCCGAACGCGCTGGAATTCGCGCATGAAATCACACAGCGCCTTGACGCCTTCTTCGGGCATGGCGTTGTAGATAGACGCGCGACAGCCACCCACCGACCGGTGTCCCTTCAAGCCGTCCAGTCCCGCGGCCTTGGCTTCCTTCAGGAACAGGGCTTCCTGTTCTTCGGTGCCAACCCGGAAAGTGACGTTCATCAGCGAGCGGCTTTCCGGCAGGGCGTGTCCACGGTAGAACCCGCCACTCTGGTCAATCACTTCGTACACCATGGCGGCCTTGCGGCGATTGATCTCCGCCATGGTTTCCAGTCCGCCGATGGTGTCTTTCAGCCACTTGAGCACGAGGCCGATAATGTAAATGGTGAACGTGGCCGGCGTGTTGTACAGGGAGTTGTTTTCCACCAGGACCTTGTAGTCCAGCAGGGGGGACAATCCACCGGGGCATTGCTCCAGCAGGTCCTGCCGGATTATGACCACCGCCGTGCCCGACGGGCCGACGTTTTTCTGGGCTCCGGCGTAGATCAGGCCGTACCGGCTCATGTCCAGGGGGCGGGACAGAAAATCCGAAGACGCGTCGCAGACCAGCGGCTTACCATGGGTTTCCGGTTCCCGGTGAAACTCGATGCCCTCGATGGTTTCATTGGACGTGATATGCACGTATGCCGCTTCGGGATCGAGGTCCAGTTCTTCATCCTTGGGCATCCGCTTGAAGCCTTCCTCTTTGCCCGACCACGCTACCCGGGGCGTCCCGAACCGTTGCGCTTCCTTGAATGCTTTGCCTGACCACGCGCCCAGCAGCAGGTAGTCGGCCTTGCCTCCCCGCAGCAGGTTCATCGCGTGAGCCGTGAACTGCATGGTCGCGCCGCCCGGCGTGAACAGCACGTGATAATCGTCACCGATCCCGAGCAGGGCCTTGAGGTCGGCCTTGGCTGTTTCCAGTATGCTCGTGAACGTGCTGGACCGGTGGCTGATTTCCATGATGGATGCCCCAGCCCCGGGGTAACAAAGTAACTCATCCCTAGCCTGTTCGAGCACCGGAAGCGGCAAGGTGGCTGGTCCCGCCGAAAAATTGAACACCCGTGCGTTGCTCATAATGATCACTCCCTTGGGGAATAGTGTGAAAGGCGCCCGGTCAACCCCGAAACCGCGGGCGTCACCGACCTCAAGGTTATTTTATCACGTTTGTTCCCGTCTCCCCAATCCACCGATCACCGTTTCTCAACGTTAGAACATGAACAGACAGAAGGCGTACAATGAGACGTCAACCTTGATTGAGGAGTGATAGGCATGGACTTTTCGGATGATATTGTTTCCGTTCTTGAGGGGCAGTTGGATGACCTGGATCCCGAAACCCGGCGCATAGCCTTCGACGCGTTGTCCCGGGAAGCCGCTCACGGGGAAGTCGCCCTGCCCCCGCTGACCGACTGGCTGAACCTGCACTGCCATTCGTTTTTCTCGTTCAACGGTTATGGTTATTCCCCCCTGGGTATCGTGTGGCGTGCCCGGAAGCAGGGGCTTTTCGCGGTCGGCCTGGTCGATTTCGACGTGCTGGACGGCGTGAACGAGTTTCTCTACGGCTGTTCGGTGGTGGGGCTCAAGGGGGGCGCGGGATTTGAAACCCGGGTTTACCTGCCCGAGTTTGCCGATCGGGAAATCAATTCCCCCGGGGAACCCGGTGTCAGTTATCACATGGGCATGGGATTCGTGCCGGGCATGGTGAACCTTTCGAAGGTGATTGATGACCTCGCGAAAACCGCCCGGAACCGGACCCGGGAAGTAACCCGGCGGGTCAATGAACATATCCCGGAAATCTCGCTGGATTTCGACCGGGAAGTATTGCCGATGACTCCCGCCGGAAACGCCACCGAGCGTCACGTCTGTGCGGCGTACGAAAAGAAGTCCCGGGTATTCTGGCCGGATGCCACCCGTCGGGCTCGCTGGTGGGCGGGCAAGTTGGGCGTGAGCGAAGATACGGTGGCCGGCGTGATCGACAACCCGCCAGCCATGCAGGCGCTCATCCGGGCAAAACTCATGAAAAAAGGCGGTCCCGGTTATATCGTGTCGGAGCCGGACGCGTTTCCCGCTTTGCAGGCGGTGAATGATTTCACCCTGGCCAATGGCGCGATTCCCACCATGACGTTTCTGGATGGCACGTCGTCCGGCGAACAGGCCATGGATGAACTCATGGACCTCATGCAGGCATCGGGCGTGATCGCCGCGAACATCATTCCCGACCGGAACTGGAATTACCCGGATCCCGAGGTGCGCGCCCGGAAAGGCGCCCTCATGCGCGATTTCCTGCAGCAGGCGAAACGACGGGCCATGCCGGTGTTCGCCGGCACCGAGATGAACGCCCATGGACAGCGGTTCGTGGACGATTTCACCGCGCCGGAAATGCGGGAACACCATGAGCAGTTCAAGCAGGGCGCGTGGTTCCTCCATGCTCACACCGCCCTGCAGGTCCGGGATGGTATGGGGTTTCAGAGCGACTGGGCGCGGACGCACTTGCCCCTGAACGACCAGCGGGTCGCGTTTTACATTGAGGCCGGGCGTGTCTTGCCGCCTCTGGCCGATCCCGCCCTGCGCGCGATCAACCGCGAAATGACCCCGGCCGACGTGCTGCATGCCCTGGATCGCGCTTCGTGACCCGGTTTCCCCGGCTGGTTGACCGAAACGACGCCAGTTTGTTACAATTAACCCGCTTCAGGTCGGGGCGTAGCGCAGCCCGGTTAGCGCACCAGACTGGGGGTCTGGGGGTCGCTGGTTCAAATCCAGTCGCCCCGACCATTTTTTTCATTTCTCCGGTGAAAAGGGGGGGTAGAGTTATCTTTGGAGTTTTGAGTGTTTTGGGGGAGTCCATGGCGCGCGCCCCCGACCCGCCCGCATATCCTTCCGGTTCTGGTAGCGCTCTTTCCATTCAGGCGAATCGGGCATCCCCGCGTTGTCCCGCGCGATTATGGTTCCGGTACTTTCATTGCGAATGACCACGGGTCCGTTCATGATATTGTCGGTGATGACCGCGCGATCGACCTCCGGACCGATCCAGACCTGTGGGCGTTTCTCCATGAACTCGCACCCCCGGATCATGACGGCACCTGATCGGGCCTCGATAGCCCATGACTCGTCCCGGGGCTCCCGTTCCCCCTCGAAAAGCAGGTGCCCCCAGTTGACGAACGTGCAATCGCTGAGCCCTACCATGCCGTATCCCTCGATGATGGCGGTTCGCCGGGTGGGGCCCCAGAACGCGCAGTTTACGAAGCGGGCCGTGCCGTCGAAAGAAGGGGCTACCCGTAGAATCACCGGATTTTCCGTTTCCTTCAGGTGCATCTGGGTCGACGACACGAACTCACCGTTGGTGATGAGCAGGCCGAAATGGGACGCGCCCTGGAGGTCCACGGCGGTGCGGCAGTAGTCGGCCCCAATGCCCAGGAAATTGCCGTTGGCCGCGCCGTTTTCCGTCTTGATGAAACGGTATCCCACGCTGTAGCCAAAAGCGAAGGTATTCAGCACGTATTGCCAGTCGGTACGTCCGAAAAGGAACCCCACGCCGTGGTTCCGCTGCCACACAAACGCGGGTTCTTCCAGGCTGAGGGACCACCAGGGATTCCAGTGCACGTTTTCGATACGGCCAATGTCGTAGATGGCGTCCACGTAGAGCCCGATATGTAGCGGCTGTCCGTGCACGTTTCTAACCAGGTGTCGCTGGCTGTGCGACACGTCCACGCCGTTGTAGGGATTCAGCAGTTCCACGTCCAGCAGTGCGGGATTGTTACTTCGAAGGGCAAAGGTATACGGGTAAGGCGTGGGAGTTTCGGCGTCCCGTTGCTGCTCCGGGTACACCACCACGAAACCCTGCACGACGGCGTTGGATTGGATGGTGATGAACGGACTACCCGATTCATCGCCCTTTCCGCCGTATACCTCGAGCACGCTGCCACGGTTCGGCGGCTGGCTGCCCCACGGACGCTCCCCGCTGTGAGAAGGGCTGTAAAGAAACGTGCCCTTCAAGGCCACGTTTTCGGGCACGACCAGCGATCCATCGAAGCGATACCGCCCGGCAGGCACTTCCACCACGCCGCCATTGCGCGCGGCCATATCATCCAGCGCTTTCTGGAACGCGGCGGTGCAGTCAGCGGAACCGTCGGTTCGCGCACCATATGCCAGGACATTGATAACGGAAGGATTGTCGGGCGGGGGAGTGACCCCGCCGGGGGTATGGGGTTCGCCGAGCGCGACGGACAGGGAACCAAGCGCCAACAGGATAGCGGGGATTAACGACCGCATGGGGCCTCCTTTCATGACATCGATAACCCTCACATTCTAGGTCACCCGACCCCCTCTGGTCAACGGACCGTTTTTTTGAAACCTTTTTTTGATTCACCCCGTCAAAGTGAATGTATAATAATTCACTGAACTTTATTCAGTGAAAGGTCAGCCATGGAACACGCGCTTAACGCGCGGCAGCGCAGCCGCATCGAAACCCGGAAACGCCTGCTCCGGGCCGGGGGAAAACTTTTCGCGCGCAAAGGTGTGGCCACGACCACCGCGGCGGAGATTGCCCGTGAGGCTGGCGTGGCCGTGGGCACCCTGTACCTGCATTTCGGTGACAAGTCCGGCTTGCTCAGGACTATCCTCACGGAAGGGGTCGAGTCCCTCCTGCAGGCCATGACGGCCGTGACCGACCGGAACGAGGACACCTGCTCCAGGCACCAGGTGGAGTTACTGGTGCGCTTTGCCGAAAAGAACCGGGAACTTTGCCTGGTACTCTTCGATCCTGAATCGATACGGCTTGGCGCGGCGGCAGAGGTGATGGAGCGACTGACCCGCGTCCAGAGCGACCGGATCCGGCAGCGTTGCGGGGAACGGGCGGATACGGCTTCCGCGTACCTTGCCGCCCAGGCCATGGTGGGCATGGTGATGCACGGTATTTACTGGTGGGTGAGGCATCACAAGGATGTTGACGCGCGCGCCGTTTCGGACATCCTCTTCGCGTTGCGGGACGGCGCGATGAAAGAAGTGGTGACCATGTTATGAACATTCCGGGACGTGACAGGTTCGCGTGGCTACTGGTCCTCCTGGTGGGGCTGGTGGCCGCCGGGATTTCCGCCGACCCGGGCGATTCGGGGAGCCCGCCCGAGCCCCTGTCCTTTGAACAGGCCCTGCGCGAGATGTTCGCCCGGCACGAAACCCTGCTGGCTGCCGTTTCCGACGTGAACCGCGCGGGCGCGGAGCGGAACGCGGTCCGGTCCCTCAGGTTGCCCCGGATCGATCTCGAGGCGAAGCAGACTTTTCTGGACGCTCCCATCGAGATTGGCGTGGATCCCGTTCCCGTGCGGTTTACCGTGCAGGACGCGCAATTCACGGAAGGGCAGGTTACCCTTTCCTGGCCGGTTTACGCGGGAGGGCGGATCCGGGCGGCCAACCGCGCCGCCGAGGAAAAAGTGGTCGAGGTCGAGGCCGAACTGCGGCGTACCCGCCACAGCCTGATTACCGAACTCGCCCGACGGTATTTTGGCCTCCAGCTGGCCGAAGCCGCCGAACGGGTTGCCCGGCTCAAGGCCGAGGATCTGGCGGCCCATGAACGCCGGGCGAAGCGCCTGATGGAAGAGGGCGTCATCGCGAAAGTGGAATGGCTGAGCGCGCGGGTGGCGGCAAGCCAGGCCAGGGCCGAAGCCGAATCGGCCGCCGCGGATGTCCGGGTCGCCCGGGAAGGGTTGATGAACATGCTGAACCGGGACGGTGACCTGGTCGCGCCGTCCACCCCTCTTTTCGTGCCCGAGGCCCTGCCTGAACAGCAGGCCTTTCTGGAACGGATTAACGCTGACCATCCCGTCATTGCCCTGGTGGCGGCCAGGCAGCGGCAGGCCAGGGCCGGCGTGGAAGCGGAGCGGGGTCAGCGCAAACCGACCATTTACCTGTTTGGCATGCATGAACTGGTGCCCGAAGACCTGACCCTGCTGGACCCGCGCTGGGCGGCCGGTGTCGGCGTGCGCCAGAACCTGTTTGACGGGGGACAATCCCGTAGCCGGGAAACCGCCGCGAAATACCTGGAGGAGAAAGCTACGCTGACCCGTAAACGGCTGGAGCGGGACCTGAAAACGCTTGCCGTGAAAAGCT
Organism: Candidatus Hydrogenedentota bacterium; assembly: GCA_018056705.1. GTDB lineage: Bacteria > Hydrogenedentota > Hydrogenedentia > Hydrogenedentales > CAITNO01 > JAGPFE01. The sequence continues at coordinate 78,127 of JAGPFE010000008.1, forward strand.
GGGAAGAAATTCAGAAGGCCCTGCGGGATGGTCAGGCCATGGCGGAACTGGAAGAACTCGCGCGGGAAAACCTTCGGGTGCGGTCCCGGGCCTTCGAGGAAGGACTGGCCACCTCGCTGGAAGTGGTGGATGCCGTCGTCTCGCTGCAGCGGTCCCGACTGGGACGGATCAAGGCGGCCCACGATGCCGACCAGGGCCTCTTCCGCTTGCTTGAGGCGGCCGGCCTGTCCGACGACTGCCTGGAGTACCTGAAAAGGGGAAAACCCATGGAAATCGACATGGCCGAACCTTTCCTGGAACCAATGGTTCCCGGGGATGAACAGGCGCGACACGAAACCACGGAGGCGAGATCCCGGTGAGAGGCGGAGCACGACTGACAACCCTGATGTTCCTGGTCCTGCTGCTGGCGATCATATCTGGATTGTCCATGCTGCTGGTGCGTCCCCGTCCCCTGGTGATCCAGGGCGAGGTGGACTGCCGAAAGGTCAACGTGGCGGCAAAGGTGCCAGGCCGGGTGGAAGAACTTCACGTCCGGGAAGGTGACCGGGTCACGAAAGGTCAGTTGCTGGCCGTGCTGGATTCGCCCCAGTTGCAGGCCAAGTTGCAGCAGGCCACCGCCGCCCGGGCCGCCGCCGCCGCGCAGAAGCAGAAAGCCGACACCGGCGCGCGGGAGGAACAGGTCCGCATGGCCCTCAACCAGTGGCTGCAGGCCCGGGCGGGGCTGGAACTGGCCGAAAAGAGTTTCGCCCGTATCCAGCGGCTTTTCGAGGATGGCGTGGTGCCCGCCCAGAAACGGGACGAGGTGCAGGCCCAGCGCGACATGGCCGCCCGCCTCGAAGCGGCGGCAAAGGCCCAGTACGACATGGCGGTGAATGGAACCCGCGAAGAGGACAAGGCCGCCGCCGCCGCCCTGGTGGATCAGGCTTCCGGGGCGGTCAGCGAAGTGGAATCCCTGCTCGAAGAGGCCCGGGTGCGGGCGCCCGTGGACGGCGAAGTCCACGAGATCATCGTCAACCCCGGCGAACTGGCGTCGGCGGGCATGCCCATCGTGACCCTTGTGGACCGTTCCGACCTGTGGGTGGTATTCCAGGCGCGCGAGGATTACCTTGCCGGGCTCAAGCCGGGAGACCGGCTCGTGGGATCCCTGCCGGCCCTGTCGGGGCGCCTTGTAACCATGGAAGTGACCTGGCTGGCCCCGATGGGCGATTTTGCCGCATGGCGCGCGACAAACATCCAGGGCGGATTCGACCTGCGGACCTTCGAGGTGCGCGCCCGTCCCCTGGAACAGGTCGACGCGCTCCGGGCGGGCATGACCGTGATCGTCCCGTGGGATCGTGTATCCGCGCCGTCATTTGGCAAGTGGCTGCGGGATCTCATGGAGGGGCGGGGGTGAACGATGCTGCCCGGGAAACCTCTACCCTTTCCGGGTCGGTGACGCGGGAGGCCGGAACGAGGCCCGGTCCTTCAACTGGCGGATTCTGGAGGGTATTTCGCCGGGAACTTCGCCGGATCAGCGGCAGCCCCTTTTTCGTGGCGTTCGTGTTGATTCTTCCGTATCCCACGTTTCTGATCCTTTCCCTGGCCTTCCTGGCACCGATTCCCCGGGATCTGCCCGTGGTGGTCTGCGACATGGACAACTCCACGCTGAGCCGGGAAATCATCCGGCGCGTGGATGCCTCCCCGGCAATACAATGCGTCGAACGGGTTGCGGACATGTCTGCCGCGGCGGCCCTCGTGCGCGAGGCACGGGCCCATGGCGTGTTGTACCTGCCTTTTCATTTTGAACGGGATACCCTGGCCGGAGAAGCGCCCCCCGTTACCGTCTTCCTGAACAACCAGTGGCTGCTGACCAGCGGCATTATTACCCGGGCTGCCCGGGACGTGGTGGTCAGCGCGAGCGAGGACATCGACCGGATGCTGCATGTCGCCGAGGGTAATGACCCGCCCCGGGCGGTCTGGCGCGCGGAACCGATCCGGCTGGATCTACATCCCTTGTTCAATCCCGGGATGAATTACCGTTTTTTCCTGTTGCCCGCCTTGCTGCCCGTGGTGCTGCAGATGTTTATCGCCATGACCGCGATCCGGGCCATTGGCATGGAGTTCCGTTCCCGCACCGCGGCGGAGTGGCTGCAGGTGGCCGGTGGATCCCCGGGGTGGGCTGTACTGGGAAAACTGGCACCGTACACGCTTTACTGGCTGGCCATGTCCTGGTTCATGTGGGTCTGGCTGCATCGATGGTTTGACGTGCCCATCCGGGGAAGCCGGATGATGCTGGCGGCAGGAACCCTTTTGCTGGTGCTGGCCTACCAGGCCATGGCGTTGCTGTTCATCGCGCTCAAGGGTAACCTGCGCCTGGCGAACAGTCTCGCCGGGTTCTATTGCGGTCCTGCCTTCGCGTTTTCTGGCGTGACCTTTCCGAGGCTCGGCATGCCCTTGCCCGCGTGGATATGGGGTGGCCTGCTGCCAGTCACCCATTATTTACGCCTGGTATATGAACAGGCGTTCATGGAAACGCCCCTGGATACTTCCGCGCGGCTGCTTCTCGTGCTGCTGCTGTTTACGATCGTGCCCGGCTGGTGGGGCTACCGGAAACTCCGCCGCCTGTTTTACGAGCCGGAAAAGTGGGGGCAGCAGTGACATGGACGCGCGATCCGGTTTCTGGCACGTGTTCGTCGACGAGTTCCGCGAGGTGCTGCGCAATCCCGCGGCAATCATGATTTTCCTGGCCGGCCTGCTGGTGTATTCCCTGGTGTATCCCGTGCCGTACATGCGCGAGGTTCTGAGAAACGTGCCGGTCACGGTGGTCGACGAGGATGGCACCTCCCTCTCCAGAAAACTCACGCGATGGCTGGATGCCACGGAAGAGATCCAGTTGACCGAGCCCGCCCTTTCCCGTGCCGACGCGTTTGACCGGATGGTGCGGGGAGAAACCGAAGGCGTGATCGTTATTCCCGGCGGATTTGAGCGGGACGTGCTGCGGGGGGAGCAGGGGTGGATCGGCGTGTACGGCGACGCGTGTTACTTTCTCATATATCGCCAGGTGTCCTCGGGCGCCTTGAAGGCCATCGCCACCCTGTCTGCGGGCGTTGAAATCCGCAGGTTTACCGCCGCGGGATATACCGAGTCCCAGGCGCGGAAACGCCGGGATCCGGTACCTGTCATGATCCGCCCTCTGTTCAATCCTGTTGGGGGGTACGCCAGTTACGTGGTACCGGGCGTCTTGCTGGTGGTCATTCAGCAGACCCTGCTGGTGGGCATAGGCGTGGTGGGGGGCAGCCGGATCGAACGATCCCGGATGCCCATCACGGCCATGACGTCCATCGCGGGATTGACCTTGGGACGGGCTTTGGCTTACGTCAGCATTTACTTCATGTATCCCCTCTTCTATATGGCCGTTGTCTACAGGGTTTACAGCCTGCCCTTTCAGGGCAATCCCATTGCCGTGATGCTGTTTGTAATCCCGTTTCTTTTTGCCGTGGCGTTTCTCGGGCTTACCGTGAGCATGTTTTTTCGGACCAGTGAAACCGCCACGCCCATGCTTATCTACACGTCGATGCCGATTATTTTCCTGGTTGGGTTCGCGTGGCCGGTGGAAGCCTTACCAGCCGTGCTCCGGTGGGTGGGCATGCTGATTCCAGCGAGTTCGGGGGTCATGGGGTTCATACGGTTGAACCAGATGGGAGCCACGTTGTACGAGGTTCGCCGGGAATGGCTGCTGCTCTGGGGCGTATGCCTGCTGTATTTCGGAACCGCCCTGTGGGCCACGGCCCGGTACTTCCGCAGGCCACCGCCGCCTCCACCGCTTGTTTGACGGTTGTGGTGGCGTGGCGCTTTCTTGAATCGGACATGTTCAGGTACGCTATGGAAACAGGTTGACGCAATAAACCCAGGGGAAGATCCAGATGAACGCCTTGATGCTGATCGTGAGCGTGTTGGCGGGGGTCGTGGCAGGGGGAACCGTCGTGGCGATACTGCTGACGCGGGTGTACCAGCAACGGCAACGGCAGTTGTCCGAGGAAATCGACGCGCTGAAGCAGCGGGAGGCCATGACCAGGGTCGAACTGCAGAAGGTCATGATGGAAGCCGGCCAGCTGAACGCTCAGGTTGCCGCGTTTGCTGCCCGTTGTGAGCAGATTCCCGGCTTGCGGCAGACGATCAGCGAACAGGAACAGGAATTGGCCGCCTCCCGCCAGGAAGTGCTCAGGCTGAAGTCGGAAGCGGTCCAGGCGCGGACCCGGGTGGAAGAACTGGCCTCGCAACTGGCCGAGCGGGAACGCGTACTGGAACAGAACAGGGAAGAAATCAGGAAGTTACGGGATGCCGTGGCCGAGCGGGAGTCCCGGTTGGCCGAACTTCAGGCCCGCGTGGAGGAGGAGCGTAAAGCCGCCGAAGAAAAACTGGCCCTGCTGGAGGAGGCCCGGGAACGCCTCGGCGACGCGTTCAGGGCGCTTTCTTCGGAGACCCTGAAACAGAGCACCAGCACCCTGCTGGAACAGGCCCGACATCTGTTCCAGCAGTACCAGGAGCAGGCCAAGGGTGAGTTCCAGCATCATCACAAGGCAGTGGGCGAATTGATGACGCCCGTTCGGGATACCTTGCAGAAACTGCAGCAGGAACTCCAGGAATCCGAAAAGAAGCGGCACGAGATGCAGGGGACCCTGAGTCAGCAGATTCGGGGGCTCATGGAAACCCAGCAGAAACTGCAGCAGGAGACGGGTAACCTGGTGCAGGCTCTCCGGCAGCCCCAGCAGCGGGGACGCTGGGGGGAACTGCAACTGCGCAGGGTGGTCGAAATGGCGGGCATGGTCCAGTATTGCGATTTCGAGGAACAGGTCTCCACGTCCCGGGAGGAGAGCGGCGCGTTGAGGCCCGAGATGATCGTGAACCTGCCCGGAGGCCGAAAGGTGGTGGTGGACGCCAAGGTTTCCCTCGACGCCTATCTCA
>JAGPFE010000092.1 GCA_018056705.1 Candidatus Hydrogenedentota bacterium
GCAGGATACCCCAAGACCGGGATCCCGCTCGTTCACGCACACGAAAACCATCCGCTGAAACGGTACCGTCTCCTCTTGCATCGCGCAATCCTCCATGAACCAGCCGGTTACATGACGGCGTCGAGGTCCTGGACCGGTTCCTCAAAAAAACGGTGAAATGGTGCCGGTAATGCCCGCCAGGAAGCGTGGGCGTTCTCAGGTTCATTTCCATACGCGTCCTGGCGACTGTTGTACGTATTCCAGAAAACGACCCGTTTTCCGGTGATTTTACCCTCGCGCGAGTCCCAGAGGCATGCCGCCATCGTCTTACCCGTGTAAGTTCCTTCCAGGCGGAGTCCCCACCGGTTCCACGCTTCTCCGACGGCAGTGGCAGATTCGGGCGTGTGCAGGGCGTATTCTCCACCGAAAAAATCGTCCCGTAACCGGAACCGGTCGTCCTTCCACGCGGGCAGGCGAACGCCCGCCTCGCGCAAGAGGGTACCAATACCCCGGTACATCGCCCGCGCGCGGATCATGCTGGTAAACGGCGCGACCGTTACCCGCACCGCTTCTACCCGCGTGGGCCACCCGGCAAGGGCCAGCCCGGCCACAAGGCCCACGCAGGTACCCATGGTTCCCGAGGCCACGTAAACCACGTCGGGCGGCGGGCCTCCCGGGTGCCTGGCCCACTGGTCGGCCAGTTCCAGGGCCGCGTTCACGAATCCCAGGGCGCCCAGCGGAGATGAGCCACCAGGAGGGATGACCGAAGGCGCGCGCCCGTCTTCCCGCCAGAGGCGAAGAAACTGCCGGGCCGTTACCACGGGGGTATCCCGCCACGCCGCGTAGACCAGTTCCGCTCCCGCCCGGAACGCGGCGAGAAGGTTGCGCCTTACGGCCTCCGAATTGACCTGGGGCCCAAGAATATTCACGCACCGCAGGCCAAGAGTCTGGGCGGTCATGGCGGTAGCCAGCGCGTGATTCGACCCCGCGGCCCCGAAAGTGATCACCGATTTGGCGTCGCGGGCAAGGGCGGCCGCCATCAGCAGTTCGAGTTTACGGATCTTGTTTCCCCCGTACCGTGATCCACTGAGGTCGTCCCGCTTGATCCACAATTCCGTGTCTTCCGCCAGGTCCACGCGTTCCAAGGGTGTTGGAAACTGTCCCAGGGACACGGCCGGGAAACGTTCCACCGCGCTGGGCTTGAGGTGATGTCGCAGGTATGGCAGGGGCGACGTGGTCATGCGGCGCGCGGGGCTACTCCTTAAGCAGGGGAAGCAGGGCCTTGAACTCGGGGGTACCGGCCCGCCCCAGCAGTTCGAATATTGCCATGTGCGCCGTAACGGGGCGCGCACCCGCCAGGATCATCCGTTCCATCCCCGCTTTGTAACCCTCGGCCGTGGAAGACACGATGGCGTCGCGCACGGGGTAAATTTCGTATCCCGATTCCAGGCCGGCGAGGGCGGTCTGGCAAACGCACACGTGGGACTCCATGCCCACCAGGAGCAATTGCCGCCGGGTGGTCCGCGCCAGTTCTCCCGCGAAACGATCGTTGCCGAAGCATCCGAATTCCATCTTGGGAATTCTGGCGATGCCTTCGATTTCCGGAGCGATCCGTGGATGGGTACCGCCCAGTCGCTCGGGATTCTGCTCGGTGACTAGGACGGGAAGGCCAAGCGTCCGGGCGGCCCGGATCATCAGGACGCAACGGGACAGGTACCGGTCAACGACTTCCGGATCCCTGGGCAGTAGTACTTCCTGGATATCAATCACGACGAGGGCGGCGGCATCCCGCTTGAGCATATTCAGCCTCCTTGATCTCCCGGCAAGAGCCGGGGATGGATCGTTTTCCGGTACCTGGAACGTTTCGTGAATGCCTTACACTCCCATTCGATTCGTCCAGCGCATCTCCTGGGGGGTGCGCGGGATCACCGGGGTGTATCCCGGCAGCGGCTTGATCTGCTGGTGGTACGCATCCAGAAAACTGAACGCCTGGGGGAAATACGCTTCTTCCAGTTCCGCCGGCGGAACGATCCAGTTCGGCGAGCCTACCACGCACACGGGCGCGTCCAGTTCATCGAAGGCGATCTGGGACAACTGCCCGGCGATGGTGTGGAGGTAACTGCCCCGCTCACACGCGTCGCTGGCCACGATGATTTTCCCGGTTTTCCGGAGAGACTCGATGATCGGATCGTAGTTGAAGGGGACCAGGGTCTGGCCGTCGAAAACCTCGACCGATATGCCGAATTCCTTTTCGAACCGTTCCGCCGCTTCAACCGCCCGGTAGAGGGTGGCCCCGAACGTCAGGATGGTCAGGTCTTTACCTTCGCGTATCAGGGCTGGTTCACCCAGCGGAACGCAATAGTATTCCCTGGGAACGCCGCCCGGATGAAACAGTTCAACCTGGTTGTAGAGCCGCTGGCTTTCGAAGAAAACCACCGGATCGTTGCCGGCAAGAGCCGAAGCCATCAGCCCCTTCGCGCTGTAGGGGGTCGCGGGAAAGACCACCTTCAGTCCCGGAACATGGGCGCAAAGGGCGGTCCAGTCCTGCGAATGCTGCGCGCCGTACTTGCTGCCCACCGAAACCCGCAGCACGATCGGCAGTTTTAGCAGTCCGGCGGACATGGCCTGCCACTTGGGCATCTGGTTGAATACCTCGTCGCCCGCCCGGCCCATGAAATCGCAGTACATCAACTCCGCGATGGGACGCCCGCCTTCCATGGCAAAGCCCACGGCCGCGCCCACGATCGCTCCCTCCGAGATGGGCGAGTTGAACAGCCGGTAGTAGGGCAATGCTTCGGTCAGTCCCTGGTAAACGGCAAACGCCCCGCCCCAGTCCCGGTTCTCTTCGCCCCAGGCGGTCACGCGCCAGTCGTGGTGGAAATGGAACAGGATCGCCTCGAAGATGGCTTCGCCGTAGGTAACCGCCTTGTTGGCCTTGAGCATCGTGCCATCCTCGGCGATCCCATGACGGGATTTCTGGGCGATCTTCTGAACCCGCGGGTTTTCCTCCATCGGTAGCAGCACGTCACCGGGCCGTTTCAGGCCGGGCAACGGATCTTCCACGGTGTTGTTGAACATCAACTGGGCAAGACCTTCCCGGCTGGTTAACCGCATGCGCGGTGACACGGTTTCATCCACGGCAAGGCGGCACGCCTTGGTGACCTTGCGCCGGGCGTACTCCCGGATCGTCTCCAGTTGCGCTTCGGTGGCAAGGCCCGCGTCCACCAGTTTGGCGGCGAACTCGGTCAGCGGATCCACGGCCTTCCAGCGTTCGAGTTCTTCCCGGTCCCGGTAGGAAGACTGGTCGCTGGGTGAGTGCCCCGATTGCCGGTAACACAGCACGTCGAGCAGAACCGGTCCCCGGCCTTCGCGGATCAGGGACAGTTTGCGTCGGTAGGCCTCGGCCACCGCCAGGGGATTGTTACCGTCCACCGTTTCGGCGTGCATGTTTTCCGGGTTGCATCCCGCGCCTATGCGGGCCAGCCGGTCGTATCCCATCGTCTCGCCGATGGGCTGGCCGCCCATGCCGTAGAAGTTATCCATGAAGTTGAAGATCATGGGCAGGCCGCCCCGGAAGGGTTCCGGCCACAACGTGCGGAACTGGGCCATGTTGGCCATGCACAGGGCCTCCCAGACGGGACCGCAACTGGAGGACGCGTCCCCGATATTGGCGATGGCCACGCCCTCGGCCTGGGCTACCTTCTTGAACAGGGCCGCCCCCACGGCGATGTCCGCGCTGCCCCCCACGATCGCGTTGGCCGGGTACACCCCGAAGGGCAGGCAGAACGCGTGCATGGACCCACCCATGCCCCGGCTGAACCCGGTTTCCCGTCCAAAGATTTCCGCCAGCAGGCCATACAGCAGGAAGTCGATTCCCCGTTCTTCGGCTTCGCCCGTGGCGAGTACCGCTTTTTTCTTTCCGGGAGGCGTGAGGGAGAGTCCCGTCCAGTCCGGTTCGTTGGACTCCACGACGCGCAGGATCTTCCCACCGTCATAGTTGGCCATGATGTCTTCAAGCGAGCCCCCGGCGAGGTCTTCCACCGCGCGCAATCCCTTGGCGATAATTTCCCCGTGGCTGCGGTGACTGCCGAAAATGTGGTCCTTCACGCTCAGGTGAATGCACTGTCCCACCGCGGCCCCTTCCTGGCCAATGGACAGGTGCGCCGGGCCGGCATGGTTATATGCGATGCCCTGGTAACTGCCCAGTTTCTTGATGTTGTCCAGCATGGTTTCGAATTCGCGGATCAGGGCCATGTCCCGGTAAATCCGCAGGCAACGCTCCGGCGTGATGCCCTCTCCCGCGGCCAGTTCTTCCTTGAGCGACCGCTGGTACTGATTGACGGGAATCGCGCCCAACCGCAGCAGGTCGGGCTTACGCATTTCTTCAGGAAGGATTGGAATCTGCTTTGTCATGTGTTGACCTTTCTCGTGTTCCCCTGACCGGGATCATTTTCGGGATTCCTGCTTACCGTCGCGTCCAACGCGGAAAGAACAGCCTTTCTACCGACGCTGTAATACGTAAATCCCACGCGCCCCATGAGGTCTGGATCGAAGACGTTCCGGCCGTCGAAGATCACGGGGTGTTTCAGGGCGGTCCGCAGCCGTTCGAAATCCGGGTTGCGGAATTCGTTCCATTCCGTGAAAATCACCAGGGCGTCTGCGTCTTCCGCGGCGGCGTACATGGTGGGCGCGTAGGCAATCTCGTTGCCGAAGTAACGGGTTTTCGCCTGTTCCATGGCGGCAGGATCGAAGGCCTTTACCTGGGCGCCCCGTTCCAGCAGCATCCGGATGACGGTCACGGATGGCGCGTCGCGCATGTCGTCCGTGTTGGGCTTGAAGGAGAGCCCCCATACGCCGAACATCCGCCCTGACAGGTTGCCCCCGAAATGCGCCTCCATTTTGCGGAAGAACCGGATGCGCTGCTCCGCGTTCAGGGTATCTACGGTTTCCAGCAATCGCAGGGGGATACCCGCGTCCCGCGCGGAGCGGATTAATGCCTTCACGTCCTTTGGAAAACACGATCCCCCATACCCGATGCCCGGAAAGAGGAACCGCCGGCCGATGCGATTGTCCGCGCCCATTCCCTTGCGAACAAGGTCCACGTTGGCGCCTACCTGTTCGCAGAAGTTGGCCAGTTCGTTCATGAAGGTGATGCGCGTGGCCAGGTAGCAGTTTGCCGCGTACTTGGTGACCTCCGCGCTCCGGGTGTCCATCTCCAGGATCGGGTTGCCCTGCCGCACGAATGGTTCGTACAGGGATCGCAGGAGTGCCAGGGCGCTTTCGCTTTCCGCGCCCAGCACCACGCGGTCCGGCTTCATGAAATCTTCCACCGCGAAGCCTTCCCGGAGGAATTCCGGGTTGCTTGCCACCTCCACGTTTCGCGCGCCCCGCTGTCGCAGAATGGCCCGCATGCGTTCGGCCGTGCCCACGGGGACCGTGCTCTTGTTGACGATCAGCCGATAGGTCTCATTCTCCCGGGTGAGGTCTCCCAGTTGTTCGGTAACCTCCAGCACGTGTCGCAGGTCTGCCGCGCCATCCGCGCCGGCCGGCGTGGGGAGGCAAAGGAAAATCACCTGGCTTTCCCCGGTGGCTTCCGCGAGGTTGTCCGTGAACCGCAATCGTCCCTGCTCAAGATTCCTCCGGAAGAGCACCTCCAGTCCCGGCTCGTAGATGGGTACGCGGCCCGACCGCAGCGAGGCTAACTTTTCGGGATCCTTGTCTACGCCGATAACCGTATTGCCCATTTCAGCGAAGCAGACCGCTGAAACAAGTCCCACGTACCCCGTGCCTATTACGGAAAGACGCA
>JAGPFE010000009.1 GCA_018056705.1 Candidatus Hydrogenedentota bacterium
TCACTTCTACGCCATACATTCACACGTGATCTGTTCCTTTAACCTGCTCTCTGTCATTTCACCCTCCACACTGTCATTTCACCCCCACACTGTCATTTCACCCCCACACTGTCATTTCGAGCGCAGCGAGAAATCTTCTCCCCCGCGCTCCAGACCATTCCTTCTATTCCGGATTCATGCTCGCGCGCTTCTTTTTCAACGTTCGTGTCACCACAAAACCTACCCTTGACTCACATTGTCCCGGACCTCCCCGGAGCGTTAAAATTGACCCCCAAAGGGGAAGGGGCAACGCGCGGGGAGTCGATAAAACGCAAGGAGGAACACGATGAACGGAAGACGCCCTTGGAAATGGCTGGCAGGCGCGACGGTGCTGGTCGGCCTGCTGGGAGTATGGTCAGCTTATGCCCGGCCGGTTCAGGATCATCAGTCCACACTGGAAGCGCGAGAATTCATGAGACAGAAACTGGCCCAGGCCCCCGACGCGGCGGCACAGGCCCCCGATAAAACCCCGCCGCCCGCGGCCCCGAATGCCGCCCAGGCGCAACCCCAACCCCCAAAGGAGCAACCCGTGAACCAGGAAGCCAACGTGGAACAATGGCCCGAAACCGCCCCGGACGTTTTCAAGGTGAAGTTTACCTGTACCAACGGCGAGTTCGTGATCGAATGCCACAAGGACTGGGCGCCCCTTGGCGCGGAACGCTTCTACCGCCTGGTCCGGGAAGGATTCTATGACAACGCCGCCTTTTTCCGGGTAGTGCCCGGCTTCGTGGTGCAGTTCGGCCTGGCCGCCGATCCCGCCGTGACCAACAAGTGGCGCAACAAGCGGATTCAGGACGATCCCGTCACGCAGAGCAACCGCGAGGCCTATATCAGTTTCGCGAGCGCGGGCCCGAACACCCGAACCACCCAGGTGTTCATTAACCTCGCGGACAACTCCCGGCTCGACGGCATGGGCTTCGCGCCCTTCGGCAAGGTGATTTCGGGCATGGAAGTGGTCAAGGCCATCAATTCCCGCTACCGCGAACAGCCCAACCAGGGCATGATCACCATGGAGGGCAACGCGTACCTCGAAAAGAATTTCCCCGGCCTGGACTACATCCGCAAGGCTGCCCTCGTAAAGTAACTTCCGAAAAAAAACGGCCGGCGGTCCGTTTCCGGGCAGCCGGCTGATTTTTTTTGAAGTACGGGGGATCCTATTCAGGTCTGTCCTGCGGGCGTGGGGGCCGTGGAACCGTCGCCCCCGGCGGCGGGAGAGGGGGATGTTGCCGTGGACGGCGTGGAGGGAGCCGATGTCTCGGACTTCTGTCCCGCGAGGGCCATTTGTCCCTGCCGCAGGTGATCCAGGGCCAGGAAAAGAATCCGGGCCGCCTCCTGGTCGGCGTGGAAGCCCGTGGAATTCTCGGCTTCCACGAAGTCAAGCAGGAAAGTCGCCCGGCGCTGCTCCATCTGGGCCGCGGTCAGCGTGGCTTCGTCCGCCCCGGCAGCCTTGGCCGCCTTGATGCTGTCGATCAGCGTCATCAGGGCGTCCATGGTCGTTTCGCGCATGGAATGGGTTTTTTCCTGGATACGTTCCGCCCGCGCGAGCAGTTCGTTTTCCGGGACCTTGTGACACGTCTGGCAGGCGTTGTTGATGTTCAGCAGCGGGCTGCGCACGTGGTGATCGCTGATCTTCATGGCGCCCACCCGCATGTAGGGCATGTGACAGTCGGCGCAGGCCACGCCCGCCCGGGCGTGGGTTCCCTGGTTCCACATCTCGAACTCGGGGTGCTGGGTCTTCAGCATGGGCGCGCCGGTTTCTTCGTGGGTCCAGTCCTTGAATCCCAGTTCATCGTAATACGCCAGGATCTGGTCGGCCTGCAGGCCCTTGAACCAGGGATACACCAGCCGCTTGTCCTCGGGACGGAAGTAGTATTCCACGTGGCACTGCCCGCACACGAAGGAACGCATTTCCTGGCGCGTGGCCATGGTGTTCGGATCGTAATTTTCGATGCCTTTCGCGAATTTCATGTAGTTGCGGATGCCCTCCAGGAATCCCGGGCGGGTGACCCGCAACTGCATGGTTTTCGGATCGTGGCAGTCAATGCACGACACCGGGTGACTCACCAGTTTCCGGGCTTCCGCGTAGGGCATTTTGCATACCTCGGCAAACCCCTTCATGAGGTCGCCGTTCCCCGCTTTCTTGTAGGGCACGTAGACCGAGGCGTGGCATTGGAGACAATTGCCGAACTGGGGTTTTTTATGCCGCTGGGTGTAGGTCTGGTCTTCCAGCATGTAGGCGTGACCCCGCTCTTCCCGGAAATCAATGGCGAACGCGTAGCCCGCCCACATCCGTTTCAGCCGGGGATCCAGTTCAATCTTTGACTGGGACACCACCATCCGGGGGTCGTAGGGGTCGGGCGTGTGAGGCAGGGCCTCGCTGCCGCCGAATTTCGTGCGGACCATGTCGGTGGTTTTCAGGTACTGGTCGTACTGCAGCGGGAAATTCTTGCCCCAGATTGCCGGGTCTTCCGTCTCGTCGTCCAGTTCCACCACCCGGTAAAACGGGTTCTTCGCTTCCTGCTGTTTCTCGAAGATATTGACCAGCAGGGCCGTTACCCCGAAGGTTACCCCGGCCGCGACGATCGCCGTCACCAGCACGATGACTATCCATTTCGCCGTACTGTTCCGTCCCGCCTCGCTCATGGTCGCTCTCCCGTTTTCTGGCCGATTGCGCGCACAGGTTTATTTCATGTGTCCAACGGTCTCGTGACACCGGATGCAGTCCAGCGCGTCAGGACCGTGCCCAAACCGGTCGATCTGCTGCACGATCGGCTCGTGGCAATACCGGCAGGCCCCCTCGGTGATCGCTCGGTTCCTTGGGGTGATCTGGATGTTGTCTGGAAAATGTCCCGTGGTGAAAGCCACGGAGTGATGCCAGCCATTCAGGGCCTTGGTCAGGTACTTGCCGAAAAAGTCGTGGGGGGTATGGCAGTCATTGCACACGGCCACCGCGTGATGGCTGCCCTTCTGCCACGCGTCCAGGTAATCCCGCATCACGTGGCAGTTCGCGCACACCTCGGGCGCGTTGGACATGTACGAGAATCCTTTCGCGTACACGAAGGTGTAGGACCCTACTCCTCCTGCGATTCCCGTCATGACCCCCGCAATGATGGTCAGCGGTATGAACAATCTCGACATGATCATTTCCCTTGACCGTGTGCGGATATATTATCACAAATCCATGGAAATCGCAAGTTTTTAAATCGGAATTATCACACTGATAAGAAATCGGTTTACGCTGTTTTTTCAGAACGAGACGAGAAATGAACTCAGGGAAACACGTTCCCCCGCGCCAGGAGGTAGAGGCCCCGGCCACACAGCGCGAGTCCCAGCACGGTCAGCAATCCCAGCAGGATGCCCCGGAACACCCGGGGCGGAATGTACCGGTCCAGCAGCGTCCCCAGGGCCAGGCCGACCGCCATCCCCGGCAGGGCAAACACGAGGTTCTTCAACGTGTCCAGGGTAATCAGCCCAAAGGCGCCATGACTCAGCAGGATCAGGGCGCCGTCAAAGAAAAAACACGCCTGCAGGATGGCGCGGAATGACTCGCGGGGCCAGCGTTTCAGGTCGCCGTAGATCACCAGGGGCGGTCCGTCCGTGGTATATGCCCCGCCCAGGATTCCCGCGCAGTACCCCACCAGGACGGCGGTCACGCGCGCCCGCGGCGAATGCCACCCTACCGTTGGACCACCTTCTGGATTCGCTGGATTCGCGGTATTCCCCGCGTCGTTGTCCGGCCCGTGCCGCAGGCTGAAACCAACGTATCCCAGGAGCAGCAATCCCAGCGCGCCAAGGATGGGAGCTTCCGGCAGCAGGCGTAATCCCATGGCTCCCGTGGGCACGCCAACCGCGCATCCCGCCATCAGCCACAGGGCCTCGCGCCACCGCATCCCCCGGCGGTTCTGCCAGAATACCAGCACGGTTACCGATGCCCCCGCCAGGGCCATGAGCGGCGCGGCGTGCCGCGGTCCAAGCACCATGGCCAGTACCGGCATGGCCACCAGCGCCGAGCCGAATCCGGCGATGGCCTGCACGCCCGCGCCAAGGGCGAAGGCGCACGCGATCAGCAGGCCCTCAATCATGCCGCCGCCTCGCCGCCGCCCGGCGGGCCCGCCACCGGAACCACGCCCGGACAATGCCCGGCAGTTCCGCCCCGGGATCCGCCGCGGCATCCTCCGGGCCGTCTTCCTGTCCCGGCGCGTACAGGTCCAGCAGGAGCCGCTGCAGGTTGCTCCTGACGACCCGCCGTGCCGGAATTCGGGCCATCAGGCCGTACAGGGGCGCGCTGCCTTCGCCCGCCAGCTCGGGATGGGCCCGCACGGTTTCCACCGCATGGCGCAGGTCCTCCAGCCAGGATTCCATGACGACCTCGTGCCCGGAATTCAGAATCAGGTGAATGGCCTCGGGCCGCTGTAACCGGTCGAGATGCCATCCCCGCTGTTCCATCTGGTCCGCCACCGCGTACATGGACAGGCCCGGGTCCAGGGAGCCGATGGCCATCACGCCCATCACAGGATTGCCCAGCACGCGCAGCCCGTCGATCGCGCTGACGCCCTGACGTACCCGGTCGGCGATGGCCATCACCCGGGCGGCATTATCGATGTATCCCTTTCGCCCGATCGATCGCAGGGCCGCCCAGGCCGCCGCGATGGGACCACCGGGACGGGTCCCCGCCAGCGTGAGTCCGCCGTAGGCCCCGCCACACCAGTCCGCCTCGGCGAATACCTGGTGCCGCAGCCCTGCCCGGTCCCGGTAGAGCAGCACCGACGCGCCCTTGGCCGCGTACGCGTACTTGTGCAGGTCAGCCGACAGGGAACTGACCCCGGGTACCCGGAAATCAAAGGGAGGAATGTCCCGGCCCGTTGCCGGAAGCCATGGCAGGAAAAACCCGCCCAGGCAGGCATCCACGTGGCAGGGAATACCCCGTTGCCGCGCGATGGCCGCGATGTCCGCCACGGGGTCGAGGGTACCGTACGGGTAGCAGGGGGCCGATACGATCACCCCGATGGTATTGCGCGTGATGGCCCTTGCCATGGCCTCCGGGTCAGCGCGAAAGTCCGTTCCGCAGGGCACCAGGCGCGGCCGCACGTCGAAATACTCGCACCCTTTCATCACCGCCACGTGCACCGATTCCGGCGCGACGATTTCCGGGCGGCGGATCCATGGACGAGTCTTCCGGGCCCGGTTGCGGTAATTGAGCACCACCAGCAGCAGGCTTTCGGTGCCCCCCGACGTAACGCATCCCGCCACCTGTTCGTCGCCGTGGAACAGGTCCGCCGCCATTTCGATGGTTTCCCGTTCCATGCGCAGCAGGCTGCGGAACGCCGTCGGATTCAGGCCATTTTCCGAAAAGAAGAGATTATGCGCCCGCTTGAGGAAGTCGGTATGTTCCGGCGCGTACTGGTAGACCAGGCTGAACACCCGGCCCTCCCGCCAGCGCGCGTCGGCCTGCCGGAATGCCTCCATCCGTCTCAGCAGGTCTTCGCGATCCTCTCCCGTGTCCGGGATCACGCAGCGTTGCCGGCTCATGGCGCGTTCCTTTTCCGGGGTTCCACGGCCGGATGGATCACTCACGCTCCGGCGGTTTCTCCCCGTTTAAGATAACCCAGCAGGGTCGACCGGATCCACGGCCAGTTGAGCGCGACATGGGCCAGCGCGAGGGCTATCAGCACGTACCCGCCATTCTCGTGCAGGATTTCGAAAGCCTCGTGGGACAGGGACCCGTGAAACAGCCCCGAGCCCGCCTGGGTCAGAAACGACAACGCCAGCAACGGATTGACCACCTTCAGCAGCATGTTGCGATTCATCGCGCGTTGACCTCCTTGGTGATGATCTCCTGGTGCAGGGCGCGGGCCGCGGCGGTCAGCCGCTCGCCACCCGCGGCCAGGTATTTTTCCAGCAGGGATCGCGCTGCCCGGGCATTTCCTTCCTGCCATAACAGCCGCGCGAGATACACCGCGGCGTCGCTGGTGGGACGGGCTTTGACCGAATCGTTCAGCCGTTTCCGGGCATCCTCAAGGTTGCCCAGCGCCAGCAGGGCTCCCCCTTCCACCCCAAGGGCGACAGCCCGAACAGCCGGGTTCTTTTCCTGCTCCGCGCGGGGCACCGTTTCCCGGGCCCATTTCAAGGCTTCATCGGCCTTTCCCGACTCCAGCAGCAGTTCCGCGTACGCGAGCAGTTCATAAACACCGGCCTGTCCGCCGTCGGCGAGCGGCTTCAGGATCTCCAGGGCCCTGTCCCGCTGACCCGACTCCACAAGGGACTGGATGTACTCCTGCCGGACCGACCGGACCTGCGAGGCTTGGCGGAACCCGATGGCCAGCGCCTCCTCGAAACGACGCGACGCCACCTCGTGCAGCAAACTGCCCCGCGCCGCCCGGGCCTCCTTGTGCAACAGCGAAGAGGTGGCGTTGACCGTCAGCCCGCCCGGAATCAGTCGGAACATCGCCCAGAGCAGGGCGAGCGCCACCACCATGCCCACGAAGGCTCCACCCGCGAGCCGGGCCACGCCATACCGGCCAGGCGCCTCCGGACCGGTTGTGTCCGGCGGCAGGTCTTCCTGGAATTCCCGAAGTAACCGGGCCCTGAGTGTCGACCACGACGAACCGATGCCGTTCTCCCGCGCGATTTCGTTCATGGCGTGCCTCCACCAGGGTTCCCGGGCCCGCTTTTGCGCTGGCGCGACAGTTCCCCGTATTCCCGGGTGGCCGCGCTGAACAGCCCGGAGCCCTGGGGCAGCGCGGCCAGGGCTTTTTTGTACGCGGCCAGGGCCTCGTCCAACCGGTTGTTGTCCCGAAGGCATCGCGCCAGGATCAGTAGCGCTTCCCCGTCGCCCGGTACCAGGGTTACGGCCCGCGACGCGGTCTGCAGGGCCTCGGATTTGCGGTTGAGCCCCGCCAGCGCGGCCGCCCGCCATGCCAGGATACGGCCCTGAAGGCCGTCGGGCATCCCGGAAGCACTGCCGAGTGCCGCCGCGAGCACCTGGTCCGCCTGTTCAAAGGTTCCCGACTGCGCCAGCGCGCGTCCAAGGGCCAGCTGCTGTTCGGGGGACCGGGCCAGGGGCGCGGCCAGGGACAGCAGCCACGCCATGGGGTCGCCGGTTAGATTGCCGGGATGGTTCAAGCCGCCGGCCGGGTCGCTTGCCTGTTCGATCGCCTTGAACGCGGCGTCGGCGTTCCCCGTGGCCAGTCCGGCGATGACCGGGTGGGCATTTGACGCTGCCTTGGCTGTCGCGCTGATCAGCCGAAGGATTTCCTCCCGCGTTCCCGGGATGTACCGGGCCATGGCCCAGGCCTCAAGGCGACCGGGTAGGGCCCGCGCGCCGTCCTGGAACAGGGTACGCGCCAGCACGGGATCTTTTCCCTCGCTCACGAAATACCGGATGCTTTCCTCGTTCGCCGCCAGGAACAGGTCCTGGTTTTCCGGCAGCGCGCGACGCAACAGCGCCCGTCCCTTCAGGATGGCGTCCACGATCCTGCCGGCTTGGCCGTTGTCCCCGTACCGAGTGACCACGCGCCAGGTATCCCTGGACTTCGGGTCCAGCTGGATCGATGCCGCGAGGTATGGCGCGCCGCGATCCGGATCGTTCCAGGCGATCATTTCGCCGGCCAGGGTTGTCAGCACCGCCGCGGGATCCTTGCTTCCGTATTCCAGGGCTTTTTCGGTGTGATAGGCGAAAAACTCCCGGAGGGACGGAAGGTAACCGCTGATCTGGCTGTTGTTCTGGCCGGTAACCAGGAAGAACAGGGCGGTCCGCCACTGGGCGTCGTGCACCGCGGGGAAGGGCTCGCAGAGGGCTTCCGCGCGGTTGCCGTACAGCCATGCCCGGTGCGCGAGCGCGCTGCCCTTTGGGAGATTCTGTTCCCGGTTGACCGCCTGGGCCGCCCAGCCGTTCATGGCCTGGGCGCGCATGCTCCACAGGCGCACGGTCCACGGTTCCAGGCGGATCGCCGCGGCCAGCGCGCTGTCTGCCTCGGCAAACCGGCTCTGCTGGAGCATCAGCCATCCAAGGCGCTGCGGAAAGGTAGATTCCCACGGAAACCGCGCCATCGCTTCTTTCAGCGTTCGTTCCAGCTGATCCTGGACCGCGCGCGGCAGGCTGGTGTTTTTCTGCATCTGTTCCACGACGGCCCGGGTGCGCAGGAGGGCCTGGTCACACTGGTAATCCGTCCAGCAGGTTTTCAGCGCGATCACGGCCAGCGCGGGAAGGGCCAGCCGGGGGATCCGGGTCCATGAGCGTGCCGTGTCCCCGTGGATCGTGGCGTCCTTGTCGCGCGTTTCCGGTTCCGTTGCCGTCCGGCTGCCGAGCCGCACCCCTTCGGTCATGCCTAGCAGGAGAAAAAAGAAGCCGCCGGTTACCGGCAGGTGCAGGTTGAAGCCGAACAGGCTGTCCACTGCCATGGCCACCGCGGCCAGCGCCGCGAATCGTCCGAACCGCCGCGTGTCGGCCGAGGGATGCCACGCCGCCAGCTGGATGGCCCCGGCCATGTGACGTAACAGCAGCCACAGGTACAGCAACAGGCCGGGCAATCCCAGTTCCACGCCAAACTCCAGGTATTCGTTGTGCGTGTGGGCGTTGCGCTGGTTCGATCGGGCGTACCATCGTTTTTCGTATTCCTGCCATCGGGAGGGCGCGTGACGGAAATACATCCCCGGGCCGTGGCCGATGATCGGGTGCTCGCGAATCATCCGCGCGGCACCCTGCCAGCCGTTGACGCGCAACGCGAGGGAGTCCTGGCGTGCCACCCGGCGGGTGAGAGCCTTGCTGAAGGTGTCGTGGGTCAGGGTCAGCAGCAGCAGCCCCGCCAGTATCGCGCAACCCGCGGCGAGGAAAGCCACCATGACCCTTCGTCGGGGCGCGATGATCGACGCGCCCGTCCACAGGACCCAGGCGGCCACGGTCACCGTCAACGCGATGGCGGCCGCGCGCATGCTCGTGGCCCAGAGGTGCCACAGCATCGGCAGGGCGCACAGCAGGGCAAACCACCTCGTGGGACGCCGGGCGATCAGGCCGACCGCCGCCACAACCCCCGTGATCAGCGCGTGGGCCGCGTAATTCGGGTTGCCGAAGGTGGCCGGAAGGGCCCGGTATTCCTCCACGTTGCGCGTGGCCCAGGGAAAGGGATCGAGCCCGTACCGCTGGGCCACGGCGTACAGGGCCGAGCCCGCCAGGGCCAGGATCCACACGCACAGCAGGTTCCATCCTTGGCTGGCGCGGGATACCGCCGCCATCGCCCCCACGCCCAGGATGACCCAGCAGGCCACCGGCGCGATGGATCGCAGGGAATACAGGGGGTCCAGCGCGCCCAGGGCGGTCCAGCCATGCCAGGCCAGCCAGAGCATGAAACCGATCAGCAGGTCCGAACGGGGCAGGGGCCCCCGGGTGTACACAAGGATGGACACCGCCAAGGCCGTTATCGCGGTCAGCAGGATCTTGATCGGCGTGGCGGGGTTATTGACGTAGGGCCACAGCGCCAGTACCACCAGGGGCATCCAGGCCGCAAGCAGCACGCGGATCAGCAACCCCTGCCAGTCGCCGGAAAACCCTGTGCCGGTCGGGGAAGACAACTTTCCGGGTGACTCGGCGACGCTTTCAGGTCTGGCGGTCGCCGTCGCACCGGAAACGGATCGCCCCTTTTTCTTTTTCACCATGAAACCGTGCTTTCCATGTTCGCGTCAGCCGGCCTGGCGTGCCGATCCGGTAGATCAGGAGCCGGCAATCCGCTGGATGATGCCCGTCGTGGATCGTCCGGCCTGTCCCGGAATCAGGGCGATGCGTCCACCGTAGCCTTCCACCAGCCGCCGCTCTTCCTGCACGAGGGTGTCCAGCGTGTAGTCACCCCCCTTGGCGTACACGTCCGGCCGCAGCAGTTCCAGCAGGCGGATGGGCGTGGGCTCGTCGAAGAACACGATGAAATCCACGCATTCCAGCGCGGCAAGCACGAGGGCCCGATCCTCCTGGGGGATGACCGGGCGGTTGGGACCCTTGATCGCCCGCACGGACGCGTCGGTATTCATGCCCACCACCAGCACGTCGCCCTCCTGCTTCGCTCGCATCAGGTACGTGATGTGCCCGGCGTGGAGGATGTCGAAGCATCCGTTGGTCCACACCACCTTCCTGCCGTCCCGTTTCAGGCGGTTCACCAGGATTTTCAATTGCTCGGGCGACTTCAACTTGTCCGGCCCTTCTGGTCCCCCGAGGACCGCGAGCAATTCTTCGTTGGCCACCGTGACCACCCCCGGCTGGGTGACCGCGATGCCCGCGGCGGCATTGGCCAGTTCGGCGATCTCCCGCAACGACGCGCTCCGGGCCTTGGCCAGCACCATGGTGGCCGCGGCCGTGTCGCCAGCCCCGGTCACATCCACCGCCCGTACCGGCCGGATGGGCACGTGCTCGATGGAGCCATCCTGGCTGAACAGGGTCATGCCGTCCGGGCCCCGCGTGATGATCACGTTCCGGGCCCGTTCCAGCAGGAAGCGTCCCGCCCGGATCAGCGAGTCTTCATCGTTCACCTCGATCCCCGCGGCCAGCCCCGCTTCCCGGTCGTTCGGCTTGATAATGTCCACGCCCTTGAAATATCCCGCCCGGGCCCGCGAATCGGCCACCGTCACCAGGTTGTGCTGGCGGGCGCATTCCATCAGGGCGGCGTACACGCCGTCGGAGATGGTGGCCGAAACCTGGTCGCCGATCAGGATCGCGTCGACCCTCGGCGCGATCGCGCGGATCTTTTCGATGACCGCCGCCTCCAGCGTCCCGGAAATCATCTTCGGCCGGGGCGTGTCGGTACGGAGCACCTCCTGGATCGGCGCGTTGTGACCGCCTGCCTTGAGTTTCCCGTAGGTATTGGTGGGACGGTCGTCGGCTACCACGATTCCCGAAGTATCCACCCCGCGGATTTCAAATTCCCGGCGGACGATACCCCCGTTGGCGTCGTTTCCGATGACCCCTACCATCGTGACCTGCCCCCCCAGGGATGCCGCGTTACATGCGGCATTGCCCGCCGCCCCGGGATTGTACCGGCGTTCCAGCACCTCGAACACCGGGATCGGTGCCTCCAGGCTGACTTCCGTCACCCGGCCGAACACGTTTTCATCCAGGTAGATGTCGCCAATGGCCATGACCCGGACCTGTCTGAATTCACTGACTAGTTGCTGCAGCCGCGTCGCGTTCATCAGGGCTAACTCCTCCCGCTTTGATGGTAGTCCGATCCCGGGAACGGAAGTGATGGTTGTGAGCACGTGGGCGAGGAGGGAATCGAACCCTCACGGCCGTTGGGGCCAACGGATTTTAAGTCCGTCGTGTCTGCCAGTTTCACCACTCGCCCAAACTACAGGTTAGTATACGGCGCGGGGCCGGGCCAGTCAATGCCTCGGCCGGCAGGAATGGATGAAAGGGCGCGTCAGCGAGCCCGCCCCCCCCCCCCGCCACGGCTTCCCTGCCATCCGCCGAAGGGAATGAAGACGCGCGCTTCGACATGTCCGCGTCATGTCCTGCCTCCCTCTGCCGGGGGAGGAAGAAGAGTGGGGGAGAGAGACCTCCAGGCGTCGAGGCCTTGCGGAGGGAAAACGTTTGCGGGGCAGGGCCGGAATCACGGAACCGCCACGTGCCGGGTACCGACTCATCCTGTGAGTTCACGTGAGGACGACCCGCGCGGCTACCGCCTCGTGGCAACGTGTCCCCCTGGCGGACGGGGTTTCGACACAACGTCTTCAGGCGCGATATGGCATCACGTATCCCCCTGTGGTCGCTGGGTCGCGGTAAGATTTCTCCTCACTTCGTTCGTCGAAATGACAACACTGCTTGTCAACCCGGGGTAGCGTCGGCATACTCTTGTTGCGAACGACATACCTCCTTTCGAGTCGCATGCCGTTACTTGGAGCGGCACATGTCACTTCGATCGGCACATGTCATTTCGAGCGAAGCGAGAAATCTTTCCGAGCCAGCGATTTTACGTGAAGTCATGGAAGCGGCACATGTCATTTCGAGGGGTACGGTCACTTCGATGGGTACGTGTTTTTTCGAGCGATACATGTCATTTCGAGCGAAGCGAGAAATCTTTCCCCCTTCTCATGGTTTAGGTCCTTCCCCAGAATTTGTCCTGTATCGGCTTCCCATTTTTCCGAATGAGAGGACATTTCCTGATGACCATGGGTTCACGCGAAGATTTCTCCTCACTTCGTTCGTCGAAATGACAACACTGCTTGTCAACCCGGGGTAGCGTCGGCATACTCTTGTTGCGAACGACATACCTCCTTTCGAGTCGCATGCCGTTACTTGGAGCGGCACATGTCACTTCGATCGGCACATGTCATTTCGAGCGAAGCGAGAAATCTTTCCCCCTCTCCTGGTTTAGGTCCTTCCCCAGAATTTGTCCTGTATCGGCTTCCCATTTTTCCGAATGAGAGGACATTTCCTGATGACCATGGGTTCACGCGAAGATTTCTCCTCACTTCGTTCGTCGAAATGACAGGGAGACTTGGCATGGCAATGTTGTGCTGAAATGGCAAGGCTGAATGATGACAACAACCCTGTCGAGAGATCAGGCCTCGGGAAAAACACCCCAGGCCGGAACAAAACAGCGTTCCGGGTGAAAGGTCCCCTTAACAGTATCCCGAAGGCATCTGAACCCGAAAACACCCCTTGAAGCCTTCCGCGAAATCCGGCGACCCGAACGCGCGCCCGCATGCCCGGAATATCTCGCGGGCTTCATGGCACTGACGCGGTTTAGGTTGACACCAACCGGTTGTAAATGGCGTCAAGATATCAGGAGACACAATATGTATCTGCATGAAGCGCAACTGGCTAACATCGTCACGTCCTACTGTACCTGCCTGGGCGGTATCCTGCCGCTGTTGTTCTGCCGATTGTACAGGTCACAGCCCAGCCGGTGGCTGTTTGCTTACCTGTGCATTCTGATTACGGGCATCCCGACCGTCTGGTTGCATTCCATGGAGGGCAACCGGGTAGCCTCTTTCGCTGACGTGGGCACCAACATCCTGCTGGCCTGGGCGATGATCGTGGCCGCGTCGGGCGATTTTCTGTCACCCGCCGGCCGGGCCCGGTTGCTGGGTGTCATCACGCCGCTGAACCTCGCTGGCATTGGGTGGCTTGTCTGGGAGATCTTTGCCCCGGAAAAACGGCCGCTGATTACCTTTGGTTCCTTTGGGCAATTCTTCGCGGGCGAAGTTTTCCTGATCGCCAACGCGTGGGTGGTGGTCATTCTGTTTATCCTGGGCCGCGGCCAGATCCCCGCGAGGGCCAAGCCGGTTCTCTGGACCCTTATCGCCACTTTTTTCGCGGGCATGTGCATGGCCACGGCAGCCAATCACGTGATCACGATGTACATTTTCCCGTGGCACGCGATCTGGCACATTACCGGCATGGCCGGTTTCCTGCTGCTGTGGTTGTTTAACCACATCCGGTTCAACGATCCGTCCCCGGCAGCCACGCGTCCGGCAGGCGCCCCGTGATCAGGGGGCATCGGGTAATTCCACGGGCACGCCCTTTTTGAGGATGACGTATCGCCCGCCATTGGTGAGGGTAAGGGAAGCGTCCTCGTCATTGAACTCCCGGGCGGTCCAAAGGCCGTACATCCGTTCACCCAGGAGGGCGTCCACTACCTGTTCACCGGTGGCTGAACGGAAAACGACCTTGAACCGGGGCGGCCGGTTTTCCGTCCGCAGGATCCCCCGCAGTTCCGCCGTTACGCCGGTGACCAGCGACGCGGACGGTGTGGGGGCACTTTCAGAAGGAGGGGCTGATGCCGCGGGTTTGGTCTCCGTCGCGGGTGGTTTTTCCGTAGGGATGGCCTCCCGCGCCTGGTCCCGTGGCGGGACGGAAGGCTGACCAGGAACAGGCTGGGACGCGACCGGCCCGGGAGGTACCAGGGGCCCATCAACTGGCCGATGGTTTTCAGAAGGGGACGACCATTTTTCACGATCAGTCCCCGTTTTCTGCGCGGAATCACCGGAAACCGGAACCGTGGCCGCCCGTGCGGGGGATGTTTCCGTGGACTTTCCGGTGGCCCGGACGAGAGACGACGCGGCAAGGCCCTGGGCTACAACCCCCACGGCCAGCAGGGCCAGCACCAAGGTGGCGGAGGCGACAAACCGGACCATCTGGCCCGGCATACCCCGCAACACGACCCAGAGCAGCACTCCAAGGGATAGCCACCCGCACATGCCCATCAGGGGGGGCAGGGCTCCGGGAGCGGCATGCTGCAGTCCTCGTAACACCACCATTCCCACGGGAATACTAGAGACTCCCCACAAGGCCAGGATGCCGCCCGCCCTCAGTCGGAGGGTGCGTAGCAGGAGCGCGGGTACCACCAGCAGCCCTACCCCGGCGAAAAACCCGGAAAACAGCCAGGACTCCGCGACCCCCGCCAGCACCATGAACAGGAACGCCGCGAGCAGGGCCGGCAACATTTCCAGGGAAAAGCGCTGACGTCCCTCTGGAGCCCCCAGGTTGCGAAACAGGGTCACCGGACCTCCGGGCACCTCCTCGGGAAACAGGGCGGCCAGGGCGTCCCGGGCCCACGCCCGCTGCTTGCGCAGGTCCGCGACGGCGGCGGCCAGCCGTTCGGCTATGGCCCGGGCGGTGTCCGAATCGGGCCCTCCCGCTTTTTCCACGGCCACGCGTCCGTAGTCGTTCAGGGCCTCGATGTCGGTATGAATGTCCATCAGGATTTCCCGCAGGCGATGCCGCAGGAACTCTACCCGGTCCATCGCCATGCGGCGGACACACCGGGCATCCCGGATACCCGATTCCCGCACGGCAAGGTCCGTGTCGCCTTCCCGAACGGGCGCCTGCCGCCACTGTTCTTCCTCCGTTTCCGCTTCGCGCGTGGCCCGCAATGCTTCGCGAAGGTTGTCGGTAATCCAGCTGAGCAGGGATCCACGACCCGAGGGCCCCGCCGGCCATTCCGGCCGGATCAGGTCAAAGTCCACTTCGCCCCAGTCGCGATGCACGCTCCCCCCGACATCTTCCGGCAACTCCGCCCGTAGCCAGCCCCGAAGGTTGACGCGCTTGCGCTCGAGGACTTCCCTGCGTTCCCGTAACGCGGCGATCTTTTCAAAAAACTCGTCCGGCGTCAGCGACCCGGACCGGAACCTCGCGACGGTTTTGCCGATGTCTTTGAGGGTTGCCCGCAAGGCGTCGGACGTTTCCACGAGGGCTGATCGAAATTCACGGTCCAGTTTCCACCGGGCCGCGCGGGCCAGGCGCAACCAGCTTTCCAGGAGTTCGAGATCCTCCGGAGAGGTCGCCGAGTCCTTCCGCAAGTGGGCAAGGCGCGCCTCGCAGTGGGCGATCGCGGAAAGAATGACCTGTAGCGCGGGCTGGGGGTCCACTGGCCGGTCCTCGGGACCGGCGGCATGGGTGGAAGAGGTTTCCGATTCCGGAGCGGCAAGACTCTGGGCCGGTTCTTCGCGCAGAACCTCGGCGGATGCGGGAACCGAACCCTCTCGGGCGGCCGGTTGCTTCGACGGCAACGGGCCAGGAGAGGACAGGGGAACCTCCGGCGGCGAATCCTCTTTATCCCCCTTGGGAACGGGGGTGGGGTGCGCGGCTTCTGCCGGAACCGGTGCTCCGGGACGCGCCTGTGGCTCCGATGGAGCAACGTCAGCCCGCGTCCTGTCCGCCGGCTCCGCCGCTTCGGCCGGCGCGTCGTCCGAAATCGGCTTTTCGACCAGCGCGCGGGCCCGCTGCCCTGGTTCCCGCAAAAATTCCCGATGCTGGGCCACGTGAATGACCGGCCCGAACGCCGCCACCTCCTCCGCGTAGGGCATCCAGAGTTTCCGACGACACGCGGGACATTTCCCCGGCTGCCCGTACATGCTCTCCTGAATGGCCATCCGCTGCCCGCACAGGCAGACCAGCCGCGCCGGTTTTTCCGAACCGCTGTTCACCGCCATGACAACCCCCTTACGTCATTCGCGCCCATAAGAACACTACTCCTTACCTCTACAATCCGCCCTCATGTTTCAATTATAACCGGATTACGCGGAATCTGCCAGTATTCCATGCAATCGTGGTATGCCTCCGGACAGGCGAGCCGTTTGGAACTGGGGTGTCTGGCACCTGCCATGGCCATAACTGGCTTCATTGGAACCGGTCTCAGCCGGAGCAGCCAGAAACGTTCCGTTTCCGTCGCGCGGAATGGATACGATGTCCCGTGGGGACATACCATGATCGCGAGAAGTGGATAGATGCAAACCAGGATGGACACGCCGTATCCAGGCGAAAGAGATAAACGGGAAACACCGGGCGGACGGGAACGGCCGGTCGCCATGCTTGCGTATTTTGGCCTGGGTACGCTGCCGGGATTCGACCGGTGGTGCCGCGGGAGAATTTCCGCGTTCAGCGCGCGTCACGTCGCCCGGGCGAACGTCCTGCTGGGCCTGCTAGTGCTGGTGACGGCAGGCTTCATGACGCTAGGCATAGCCTGGGGACTGGCAGATGCCGGGACCAGTGGAAGGATCGCGCGCCTACTGCCGGACGAATGGACCCTGCGGTTGGTGTTTCGCCGGGTCGTCCTGGTCTGGCTGGTATGCTGGACGTGGGGACTGCTTCACGCGGCGCGGGGCTCCATGGGCTGGTTGCCCGGCATCGACGGCCTTGCCGCGCGACGGGGAATTGTTCAGGCGTGCCGGATCCTGTTTCAGACCGTCGCGCTGGGGTTAACCTGTGTCGCCGCCATCGGGGCGCGCGGGCTATGGTTAAGCCGGGTCGCGTCCGAATCCCCCCGGTGTTTTCTCCTCTACGAGTCCATGGAAGGCCGCCTTCCATCGATCCTCTTTGGTTTCGGGTATTACCCGATGATCCGGGCGGCCGCGGAATCCCGCTTCCTGGGAGGCGCCGCCCTGTTGCCTCTGAACGAGGCGAACCTTGCCCGGGCCTTGCGGGAAGGGGAGTTCATTTTCGTGGGATCCCACGGTTCGGCTTCGGGCATTCTTCTGGCCGACCGTGTGCTGTCCCCGGCAGACGTGGCGCGGCTGAAGGGGGATCACCTCCCCCGCCTGGTATACCTCGCGGGATGCCACGCCGACGTGGAAGGATGGAAGAAGGCCCTCGCGCCCGCCCACGTGCTGGCCTGGAACCGGCAAACTGGCACGGCGGAACACCTCGCGTGGATCTGGCGCGAAGGTCCACGGGTCATCCGCGAAGTGGATGGTCCGCCTTCCGCCGGAGATTCCCTGTCTCCTTCCCCTGCGCGGGCAGCCGATCCGGTTCCAGGTATCCCTCAATCCGACACCAGCACGGGAAGAAAGTTAAACGTACCCACCCCGCCCGCTACCACGGAATAGATACCGGCTTCATCCACCTGGATGTTGAGTCCTGAGAACAGCAGGTCGCTGGTCGCGGCATCGTACACGCGCAGCTCATAGGTCGCGACGGGCAGATTCACGTACGCCGATCCATTTCCGTAAGCCAGGTTGGATGCCAGCGTGGTTTCCTCCAGGGTGGCCGTGTTAACCGAAACGATCGTTACCGGCTGGAGTCCCCAGTTGGCGTGGATCACCCGTACTTTCCCGGAGCCAGCGGGAGGAACGGTCAGGTCCTCCGGAAAAGCCAACAGGAGCGGCTGGGCGGTAGTAACAAAGGTAACCGGCGTGGTGGCCAGGGATATGGCCAAACTGGCAATGGCCGAAGTCGAGCAATCCATGGCGACGGGCACCACTTTCACGGACAGGTTACCGGTCGGCACGTCGGCAAACGCCGAGACGTCTCCCAGGTTCATGCCTACCGCCACCTTGGATGCCAGTGTCCCGGAGGTTACGCACAGGTCCACGAAACCGAGGCCGGGGGCAGCGTGGGCCAGACGCGCCCTGGCGGGCCACCCGGGACAGAATCCATCACCATCGGGAGAAAAGTCTCCACAGTAGAAGTAGTGCCCGGCGTTGTAAAACTGGATTACCCGCAGCAGTTCTTCCAGGGAAATGACGAAATCGCTGTCCAGGTCGGCCCCACTGGGCGCGCAGGATTGGGATCCAGGATCAGGACCTGGCACAAACCCGTCCTCGGTGGATTCGGGATCCGCCGCGCAGTGGTAGCCACCAGAATTGTAGAACTGGATTACCCGCATCAACTCGGTCACGTCAATCACGTGGTCTCCATTCTGATCCACGCCGTAATCGGGGGGAGGCACCTGGCAGGGCACGGGAGTCACCGTGAACTCGCACGTGGCATCGGGGGACGCGATACTCTGGTCCTTGACCGTAATGACAACCGACTGAATCGCGGTGATCTCCGTGCCCGGGGGGGGCGACTGAACAACCGAGATGGGACCGTAATCATCGACCGCCGTCACGAGGGACCGGTAATCCTCCAGGAACCAGCGGCAATTCTCGTCAGGATAGACGACGGTGGGGGGCGCGCAGGCGGTAATCGTGGGCGCGGTGACATCTTCCACGAAAACCGCCGTCAGGGTGGTGGGGGTCGATCCCACGGTATAAGTGAATTCGGGGGTGGAGGACACCACGGTGGCATCCTGGTCGCGCCAGCTGTCAAACACCCAGGAACCGTTGATCCGGCCAGCAAACAGGTGCAACGGATATCCCGTGGCCAGGGCATACGACCCGTTGTAGGGAATGGTGTAACCCTGCCCCTGCACGGCGAGCGTGATCTCCGTGCCGGTCAGCGTGAAGGCCGCCCCGATGGTCTTCGGCTGGTTAACCGTGACCGGTACCTCGCGCGGACGGGTTTCGCCGGCCAAGTCCCCCCGCCAGCCGTTGAAATAACTCCCGGTGTCGGGATTGGCGCTGAAGCGGATTGTGCTGTTCGTGATGATCCGGTAAACGCCCGTGTCCAGAGGGAACGTATGCCCCGCGCCAGGGCCTTCCGGAGGAAGAACGGTCAACTGCTGGGACTGGGCCGTGTCGTCGGTATAGTTCGCGATCATGGTCATGTTCTGGTTTATGGGGAACGTCAGGATATATTCGCCGGAGATCTGGGACCCCGTCCACGCGACGAAAGCAGCAGGGCTTCCGTCGGCGGGCAGGGCGGAAATGGTCACCGTGTCCCCCGTCCGGAAACCGTATTCCCCTGGAGGAGGCGAAAGATTCACGGGGTTCGAGGTGCCAGCCAACTGGATGGTCAAGGTGACCTCGGCCGGAGCGAAATGGGCCGTAATGGTCCGGTCACGGTCCATGGGTACATAGATAGCCGTCTGTCGCGGGAGAATGCCTTCGGGCACGTCTCCCGTCCAGCCATCGAACATCTGACCGGCGTCGGGCGTGGCCGTGATGTACGCGTACGAACCGGCAAGGTACACGTGCTGGGTCCCGGGCGAGGGCGAGGACGGTGGCGACGTGGTGCCATTGCCGGAACGGATCAACGTGAGCGTAAAAGAGGGCTGGGCAAACACGGGCCGGATCTCGCGGTCGGCCGTCAGCGTGATATTCAGGGGATTGACCGTGGACACGGTGTTTCCGGAACCGTCTACCCACCTGCTGAAATTCCACCCTTCCGCCGGCGTGGCGACAAGGGTAACCGGCGTATTCACGGCGAGTTCATACGACCCCACGGGGGGACTGACCGTCCCCACGCCGTCGGGAAGCAGGATGGAAAGGTTATAACCGGTCGGCTCGAAGCGGGCGGTCAGCCGCGTGGGATAAGGCGGCATGACAGGATCCGGAAAGACCCGCGCGATCTGGGTATACACTTCCTGGAACCCGCTGCCGAAGTCTGTCTCGACCGTCCAGCCCCCGAAATACATGCCCGCGTCCGGAATGGCTTCGATATGGGGGACTTGTCCCGGCAGCAGCGCGTACACGCCGGGAGCGGGCACCGTCTGGCCGGTCCCACTGCCGCTGGTCTGAATAATGAGGCTTTTCGCGCCGGGATCCGAGGCGAATACCGCGGTAATATCCCGATTTTCGGCAATGATGAAGGACAGCGTCAGGGCGGTGGAAAGGATTTCGCTCGTGGCGTTGTCGCGCCAGCCGATAAAGGCCACCCCCTCTGATACCGGGGGAAACGCGCTCAGGGTCACCGTCTCGCCGAACAGGTAGCCATATGTGCCCACGCCCGGAGAGACGGACCCCACGATCATTTCTTCACCCTGGGCAGACAGCGATAACCGGTACTCCGCGGGCGCGAAATGGGCGACGAGCGTGCGATCCCGATCCATGGGCACAATCAACTGGGGCGATGTCGGATCCACGCCTTCAGGCAGGTCCCCCGTCCACTGCTGGAACACCCAGTCCTGCGTGCGCGGGACTGCCGATACGGTGACGGGTGAGCCTACCGCGAACTGGTTATAGGTTACTCCTGGCGATTCCGCGCTCGCGGGGGTGGTCAACCCGTTGGTCCCACCCTCCCGCGCGAGGGTCAGGGTGTAATTCGGGACAAATACCGCCGTCAGCAGGACGTCGGTAGTCATGACAACGTTCACGTCCACATCCGTGGAGATTACATCGGACGTGAGGGTATCCTCCCACGCCTGAAAACTCCACCCGGTGGCAGGATACGCCGTGACCGTCAATTCAGCCGTGGTGGTCAGGGGATAATCACCGGGGGGCAGACTGAGTGTACCCGCGCCCACCGTGGCCAGGGATAACATCGCGCCCTGGTCGACAAACCGCGCGGTAACGGATACATCCGCGTCCGGCATGGGCATGGACCATACCGGGGCGTACTGGACACTGGAGTTACCTCCTGTCACGTCAATCGTCCACCCGGCAAAATAACTGCCCACGTCTGGCGTTGCCTGCAGCGGAAACACCTGGCCGGGCAGCACGAGGTAACTGCCCGGATTCCAGACGATGGTTCCCGTGCCTGAAGACATCGGGTTAATCGCCGTTGTCAGGGTTCGGGTACCAGGCTCCGTATTCGAAAAATGGGCCACGAGGGTGAAGATATCGCTTTCGTCACCCAGGTCAAAAACGACGCTGAAGTCTGGAGAACTCCCCGTTCGGGTTCCGGCCCAGGTCCAGCCAGTAAACACGTAGCCCGAGCCTGGGGACGGACTCGCGGAAAAACTGACCGAGGAACCCGGGGCGAATCGATACACCCCCGGCATGCGAGATATCGTGCCCAGTCCTTCCATGTCGAGGGTGACTTCGGGACCACAGGGGTCCACGTTTTCCAAGGACACGGTAAAGCCATTGGCCAGCAGTACGGGCACATCCACGCAGACGGCGGACTTGCTGAGCGGGTTATCATCGAGGAAAATCTGGGTATTCTGGGCATGTCCCACGAGGCTCAGAAGGGGAATGATTTCCTGAATGAAGTTGCCAGAGAGATTGAGGTATTTAAGATCTTCCAGTACCGAAAAATCGATAGTTCCCAGTTCCGTTTCGGAAATGCCCGTTTCCGACAGGTCAATCTGCCGGGCCATGGTGAAACCGGAAATCACGTTCAGCCCCGTGACGGAATTGCCTCGAACACCCAGTGAGAGACCAACACGACTCCACAATCCTATGGGAAGCGTAGAAATGGCACTCAGGTCGTAGGACTGACCTAACCTGTCCAGGGCGAGTTCGCCAAGGTTCCAGAACGAACCACCGCCAATGGTTGCCAGTCCCGCCTGGGTAACGGTATTTATGTTGGAGATAAAACCCACAGAAGATAAAACCACGGTTTGCAGTTGTCCCGCCGCGGAACCCGAACCCAGAACAGAAATGTCGGAATCATTTACCGCGCAATCCAGTAAGACCAATCCCTTCAGATTGGGCAGGTTAATGATGGGCGTCCAGTTCGTGACGGGTGAGTTCACCAGCACAAAATCTTCCAGGGCTGACGCGTACTCCAGGCCTGTAAGGTCCGTTACGCCAAATAAATTGGGCACGGTCCCAGCAAAGCCCAGTTGGGTCAGCGTGGCCAGGGTTGTACTCTCAACCGTTCCCGGCATACCGTTGTCGCCGATCAGGGCCTCAACCGCCGCTTCCAGAACGGGATCTGGCATCGATACGGTCGCTGCCATCCCTGGCACACAGCAAATGCTTTGCAGCATCAGCACACCCAAAAGCCACCTCGCGATTTTCATGGCTCATCACCTTTCTCTGTGAACACGCCAAGTTGACATGCCGGTTGTCTTAATCCTATCAGAGGACAGGGGCAGTGTCAATGGAAAAAGTGATCCTGGCACGAGTTCCTGCCTTCTTTGACTCAATGGAGCACCTTTCATTACCCTAACGCATGAAGTGGCGATTAACAAACTGAAAGGATCAGGTCATGTCACAGGTCAGCCGTATCGCGTGGATGGGAGGAATAGCCATGATGCTGACACTGGCTGGGAATGCCGTTGCGGACGCGGTGCCCCGACCCAAATACCCCCGGCCAGACATGGAACGGGCCCAATGGCTGTCGCTGAACGGTCCCTGGGAATTCGCGGAAACGGATGATGATAATCTGGTCCTGGTGGAGGAAAGCGCCAATTATCCCGACCGGATTATCGTGCCTTTCTGCAGGGAAAGTTCCCTGTCCGGCCTGAACCGGAAACATTTCGTAAGAAACGTCTGGTATCGCCGGACATTCGAAGTGCCCGCCGACTGGTCCGGCAGGCGGGTGCTGCTCCATATTGGCGCGTGTGACTGGCAAACGCGGATCTGGGTCAACGGGAAACCGGTAGGCGAGCATGTCGGAGGCAGTGCGCCGATCTCGTGCGACATCACCGACGCCCTGGTTTCAGGTCCGAACCGGGTGGTCATCCACGCCTATGACGACGTCCGCACCGGACAGCAGGCCGGAGGCAAACAGTCGGAGCGCCCCGAAAGTTACGGATGCCTGTATACCCGGACCACGGGTATCTGGCAAAGCGTGTGGATCGAAGCAACCGGCCCGGCGTACATCACCCGGTTCAGGGTGTATCCCGAGCCGGCGGCCAAGCAGGTCCGGTTGACGGTGGAAACCGCCGGACAGCGGGATGGTGAACTGCTGAGCCTGGCGGCCGAAGCCCTGGCGGAGGGCCAAACCGTTGGTCAGGGTGAAGTGATCCTTCCCGGTACCCGGGGGGAACTGGTGCTTCCCCTGACTAAGATTACGTTATGGCATCCTGGCAAGCCATTCCTCTATGACCTGCGGCTGACCCTGAAATCCAACGGTACGCCCGTGGACGAGGTAAAATCCTACTTCGGTCTACGCACGGTGTCTATCCAGGGTAGGGCAATCCTGATCAATGGCGTTCCCGTCTTCCAGCGGACCATTCTGGACCAGGGCTTCTATCCGACGGGTATCTGGACCGCCCCGGATGAATCCGAACTGCGGGGAGATATCGAGCGATCCATGGCGGCGGGGTTCAATGGCGCCCGGCTGCACCAGAAGGTTTTCGAGCCACGGTTCCTGTACTGGGCGGACCGGCTGGGTTACCTTGTATGGGGGGAGTTCCCGAACTGGGGGCTGAACTACAAGGATCCCGCGGGACACCTGCCGGTCGTCAACGAGTGGCGTGAAATCGTGGAACGGGATTTCAATCATCCGGCCATCATTGGATGGTGTCCCTTCAATGAAACGCCCGCCGAGGCCGTGCCCCTGCAGAATACCATCGTGGACCTGACCCGGGCCATGGATCCCACGCGGCCGGTACTGGAAAGCAGTGGCTGGACCCATGGTCACCCTGCCCCGATGCTGCTGGACGCCCACGATTACGACCAGAACCCGGAGACGTTCAGGGCCCGGTGGAACAGCCGCATGAACGGGACCCTGCCTCCTGGTTTCGCTGGTGAACAGGTCCGCCGCGTTCCGTTCTTTGTCAGCGAATACGGCGGCATCGGCTGGAACGTGAACGAGGGTGGATGGGGATACGGTAACAATCCCAAAACGCTGGATGAGTTCTATGCCCGGTTCGAGGGCCTGACCAGTGCCCTGCTGGATAACCGCTACCTGTTCGGATTCTGCTATACCCAGTTGACGGACATCGAGCAGGAACAGAATGGCCTTTACACGTATGACCGGCAACCCAAGTTCGACCTGGAACGCCTGCGGGCCATTGTCAGCCGCCGGGCCGCCTATGAACTGCATCCGCCCGTTTCGGTGGAAGCCGCCGGGGAGACCTGGCTATCCCTCACGAGGGCCAATCCGCAGGGGAACCTGCAGCCCTGGCGCTACACCACGAAGGATCCGGGGGATGGGTGGGAAAAACCCGGATTTGACGATCGGAACTGGAAATCCGGACTGGGCGGTTTCGGCAACAAGGAGGGATCGCGGCGGAACATCCGGACCGTGTGGCGGGACAAGGACATCTGGTTGCGCGCGACGTTTGCCTGGGACGGTTCGGATTTCGACCAGGCCTTTCTCGTCATTCATCACGACGACGACGTCCAGGTGTTCCTGAATGGAGAACTCCTCTGGCAGGCGGACCGCTGGAACGATGACTACCAGTCCTTTGAGATCACGGACCGGCTGAAAGCCCTGTTACGTGCTGAAAACACCCTGGCGGTGCATTGTCACCAGGACGCCGGAGGCCAGTTCATCGACTTGGGCATCGCTACCCGGAAAGCCCAGGCTGTCCAGCCCACAGACGCGTGGCCGGAACCGGGAACCATGTCCAGTCGCCCCTTCGGCGTGCTGCCTGATGGCCGGGAAGCCACCCTGTACCTGTTCACCAATCGCCAGGGCGCTCGGATGGGCGTCACCAATTACGGCGCCATCGTCACCCACCTGTGGATGCCCGATCGCGAAGGAAAAATGGAAGACGTGGTACTCGGCTACGATGCCCTCGATCGGTACCTCGCGAATTCGCCTTACTTCGGGGCCATCGTCGGCCGGTATGGTAACCGCATCGCGAAGGGACGGTTCACCCTGAATGGCCGGGAATACCAACTGGCCACCAACGACGGCCCCAATCACCTGCACGGCGGCCTCAAGGGCCTGGACAAGGTGCTTTGGACGGCCGAGCCGGTCCGGCGAGACGACGCCCAGGGATTGAAACTGCGTTACCTCAGCCCTGACGGGGAAGAAGGATACCCCGGCAACCTGGACATCACGGTCACCTACTGGCTGACCGACGCCAACGAACTGGAAATCACCTACGCCGCCACTACGGACAAGCCCACGCCGGTCAACCTGACCCACCACGGTTATTTCAACCTCAAGGGGCATGACGGCGGCGATATCCTGGACCACCTGCTCCAGCTCAACGCGTCCCGTTTCACGCCCGTCGACGCCACGCTGATCCCCACCGGCGAGTTGCGTCCCGTGGCGGGCACGCCCTTTGACTTCACCACGCCAACGGCCATTGGGGCCCGGGTGAACCAGGACGATGAACAGTTGAAGTTCGGCCGGGGTTACGATCACAACTGGGTACTCGACAAACCGGAACCGGGGGCCTTCTCGCTCGCGGCGATATTGCGGGAACCGGAATCCGGCAGGGTCATGGAAGTCTGGACGACCGAACCCGGCATCCAGTTCTATTGCGGAAACTTCATGGACGGATCCAATATCGGTAAGGGTGACGTTACCTACCACTACCGGAACGGCCTGTGCCTGGAGACGCAACACTTCCCGGATTCTCCGAATAAAAAACAGTTCCCGTCGGTCATTCTGAACCCCGGCAAAACCTATTCGCACCGGACGGTGTACCGGTTTCGGGCGGAATAAACGGTCCTGTGCTCCCCCCTGAAAAAGGGGGGAGCATTTACGGTAAAACGAAAAACAATAAAAACAATTGTTATTTTCCAATTTTGCGTTTATAAATGGTTTTGCGGTATACTGTTTTTCGGAAAGGCTACATGGAGAGGCATCAGCCGGGGATGAGGGCATGACAGAACAAAAACCCTGCTATCAGGACGTGACACAGGTCTGGCGCGGAATCCCCGCCCTCCTGTTCTGGTGTGACCCGCGGGGGCAGGTGCTGGGCGCGTCGCGCAAGGCGGAGCAGGTACTGGGCGCGTCGGCGTTTCCCGCGGACCCGGACCAGTGGATGAAATCCGGCCCCCAGGCAGCACTGCGTATTGCTCCCGAAGACCTCGCGGGTGGCACGGACACGCCAGGCAGCCTGTCCGGCCTGATCGCGATGGCGGCCCGGAATGGCCGGACCGTGACAGCCCAGGTCCAGCGCGCGGCCTCGGACGGCACCTGTCTCCTGACCGCGGAACCC
The DNA here is from genome assembly GCA_018056705.1 of Candidatus Hydrogenedentota bacterium. GTDB lineage: Bacteria > Hydrogenedentota > Hydrogenedentia > Hydrogenedentales > CAITNO01 > JAGPFE01. Next base: position 26,079 of record JAGPFE010000009.1, read on the forward strand.
GTTGACACGCCGGACGGCCCGATGGTCCTGTGCGTCCTCGAACCGGTACCCGGGGAAAGCGCGCTGATCCGGGAGGCCCGCGCGGCCGAGGCCGAGGCCTTGCGGCAGATGGAAGAGGCTGTGGCCCGGGCCCATCAACTGGCCGTCATGGCGGAGGCGGCCAGCGCGGCGAAATCCGCCTTCCTGGCGGCCATGAGCCACGAACTCCGCACGCCCATGAACGGCATCATCGGCATGGCCCAGTTGCTGCTGGAAACCCCGCTGACCGGTGAGCAGCGGGAATACGTGCATCTCGCGCTGCGGTCCGCCCAGGACCTGCTGAAGATTATCAACAACATCCTCGATTATTCTCGACTGGAGGCGGGCAAGGCGCGGCCGGAACGGGTTCGATTCAACCTGGGCGAACTGTTCGAAGACACGATGGACCGGTGCGCGCCCCTGTTTTCCGGAAAGCCGGTCGATTTCACCTGTTTCATTGAGCCGGACGCCCGGGGAGAATACCTTGGGGATCCGGAAAAACTCCGGCAGGTGATGATCAACCTTGTGGGAAACGCCGCGAAGTTCACGGAAACAGGCCGCGTCTGCGTGCTCCTCGAACACGCGGACCGTCCCGGCAGCCCGATCCGGATGCTCCGCTTTTCCGCGCGCGACACGGGTCCGGGGCTTTCCGTGGAAGCCTGCCGGCGGGTGTTTCATCCTTTCACCCAGGCGGAAACCTCTATCGCGCGACGGCACGGGGGAACGGGGCTGGGCCTGGCCATCTGCCGCCAGGTCGTCCAGTTGCTCGGCGGTACCATCGGCGTGGAAAGCGCGCCGGGCAAGGGCTCGCTGTTCTGGTTCGAGGTTCCATTGGAGTTCGTGGAACCGGAACGCCCTCCCCGGATGTTTGCGGAAGACACCGTTCTCAGGGTGCTGGTGGTCGATCCGGGGATGGAATCGCGTCAGGCGCTCATGGCCTGTTTCCGGGAAGCCGGTGCCCGGGTGGATGGCATCGCGGACTGGATGGACGCGGAAGCCGTGCTGGCCCGGATGGCGCGGGAAGGAGCCCGCTACGATTTCCTGGTTCTTGGGAATCCGGGCAGTTTCCCCGAGACAGACCGACCGGATCATCCAGCCCTGGCGGACGCGCGACGGGTCCGGGTGCTTCCCGCGGGATCCCGTCCGCCTGAAACGGAGGATGCCGGACGCGTGGATTACCTGGTCAAGCCGGTTTGGCGACGGGATATTCTCCAGTTGCTTTCGTCGAGCGCGTTGGACGGATGATCCGGACAAAGCCTCCATGGGGGCATGGTTGGAGCCTCTGGGTGTCCGTGGATGAATCCTGGATGGGGAAGGGACAGGAGTGTTTCACGTGAAGGAAAGATTTCTCGCTTCGCTCGAAATGACATGTGCCACTCGAGGGATGGCCTGCAACGCGAAAGGAACGATGCCGTTCGCGAGAAGAGCATGCCACGACGACCCTGGGTTGCCCCGGCAAGGCACCCTGGGTTGGTCCGGCAAGGCCACCCTGGATTGACCCGGCAAGGTTACCCTGGGTTGACCCGGCAAGGTTGTCATTTCGACGAACGAAGTGAGGAGAAATCTTGCGGGAATCCTCTCTTACCTGGAGATCCCCTTTCTCCCACGCAAAGCGCCCTTTACCGGAAACGCGCCCTTTTCTTCTTCCGGGCGCGTTGTCTGGCAGGCGCGGGTCTGGTATAGTAACGGGTGGTGCAACCACCGAACAGGGAGTCCGGGTGTGGCTAAAGTCATCTACGCGGATTGGGACGAAACCCTCGGAAATCAGGTCAAGGCCCTCCTCAACGCGAATGGCCTGGAGTGTGACTGGGTAAAGAGCGGCCGCGAGGCCCTGAACCTGATGGAGCAGGATTCCGCTCAACTGGTCGTCGCCGAGATCATGATGCCCGACGTCAGCGGTTTCGAACTCTGCCGGCGGATCCGGGCTCTGGATCGTGGCTGGGAAACTCCCGTTCTGCTGGTTTCTTCCATGTCCGCCGAGGAAGAAGTGCGCCACGCCCTGGCCCAGGGAGCCGATGATTTCCTTTCCAAGCCGATTCATCCGCCCATGCTGGTGACCAAGGTAAACCACCTGCTCAACGCCGATCCGCCGGTTGCCCAGCCCGACCCCGTCACGGGACTGTTCAACCACCGTCACATGAAATACCTGCTTCAGCGGCGCCTGGTGAAAAAAGAACCCTTTGCCCTCGTGTGCGCCGAACTGCTCAACATGCCCCGTTTCAAGAAAGCGGCTGGCGAAGAAGGCCGCAACAAGGCCATGCGTCACCTCGCGCGGATTCTCGAAGCCTGCGGCAAGAAGGTCCAATCAGGATTCGCCGCGGCCCACATGGGGGGAGGGCATTTCGTGTGTCTCATGCCACCCCAGTACGCCCAGGCCTTCGGCAAGTCGGCCTACCGGCTCTGGACCGAGCATATTCCCGAACTCTGCGACGCCCTGGGTATCCGGATGAACAGCGGCGAGGCGCTGCCGGAGGCGGCGGTGTACTTCATGTTCACCGGCAACCGCCAGGGCACGACTGCCCAGGAGTGTTTCACCCGGCTCGCCCAGATCCGCGGTATGGCGATCGCCGCCGGCCCCGGCGTGTTCCTGGATCGTCGCGGCCTCAAGCTGGAAGGAATCCAGGAAGAAGACTAGCCGGGGAGGTGGAATCGACATGACCGACGGTATCCGGGTCACCATCTGGAACGAGTACATTCACGAGCGGGAGAACGAGCGGGTCAGGGCGGTCTATCCCGGCGGCATCCACGAGGCCATCCTTGACGCCCTTGAAGGGCAGCCGGGCATCGCCCCTCCACGGGTGGCTACGCTCGACATGCCGGAGCACGGCCTTCCACCTGGTGTCCTGGGGAATACCGATGTCCTTCTCTGGTGGGGACACAAGGCCCATGACAAGGTCTCGGATGCCGTGGTCGAGGCCGTTTGCGCTCGGGTTCTCGAGGGCATGGGATTTATCGCGTTGCATTCAGCCCATTTTTCCCGCCCCTTCAAGCGGCTCATGGGCACGGGTTGCTTTCTCAAGTGGCGGGAGCGGGAGCCCGATGGCGAACGGGAACGCATCTGGGTGGTCGAACCCTCTCATCCCATCGCCGCCGGCTTGCCCGATCATTTCGTCCTGGAACACACCGAAATGTACGGTGAGCCTTTCGGTATCCCCAGGCCCGATGAACTGGTATTCATCAGCTGGTTCGCCGGGGGAGAAGTGTTTCGCAGTGGATGCTGCTGGCGCCGGGAACGGGGAAAAGTATTCTATTTCCGCCCTGGCCACGAAACGTTTCCCATATACCATGACGAGCACGTGCGGCGGGTTCTGGTCAACGCGGTGCGCTGGGCCGCGCCCGTGTCCAATCCCGCGCCCTGTATCCAGGGCAACAGGCCGCCCCTGGAACCCTGAAATATGCCGGTGCCGACCGGTTGCCGGCACGGAGAGCGTCCCATGACACGAAGCACCACCGTGGCCGTGATGTTCGCGGTAATCGCGACGGGTTTGCCGGCTTACGTGTCAACGGCTGGTGAACCCCCCTCTCTCGCCCGGAAAGCCGAAATCTTCCAGGTGGACATGGAGCGCCGTTTTCTGCTCGAGGGGCAGGCCCTGTGTAAACTCAAGCCTCCGCGTTCCAATAAGCCCTATATTGATTACAACATGCCGGACAACGCCTACATGACCGGCATGTACCTCGCCGCCCTGTGCATGAAATACAAGGTGACGGGAGATGAAGCGGATCGCCGGAAAGCCATCGAGTCCCTCGATGCCCTGTTGCGGCTCTGCGAGGTGACCGGTGAACCCGGCCTGCTCGCCCGGGCCTTCTGGCCGGTCGATCGTCCCATGGAGGATGACGGGGTCTGGCGCCTCTCCCCCGATGGACGGTACAAGTGGCGGGGCGACGTCAGCACGGACCAGGTGGCCGGAGCCATGTTCGGTTTTTATTTCGCCTGGAACCACGTGGCGGACCCGTCCGCCCGGAACCGGATTGGCGCCACCACGGCCGCCATGGTGGACCGGATCGAAAAAGACGGACGCAGGATTCGGGACGTCGACGGTTCTTTCACCCGGTGGGGACGGTATGACCCAGAGTATGTTACTTCGCGCGAAAAAATGAACGCCCTGTTGTACCTGCAGGTGCTGGCCGTGGCCGCTCAGGCCTCTGGCCGGCAGGATCTGGTCGACCTCTATCGCCGTTGTGCCATCGATGAAGGCTACGCGGACCTTGCCGTCGAGGCCCGGCGTCTGCTGGACCCCTCCCGCCGTCCGGGGCTGGTCAATCACAGCGATGACGTGCTCCTCTTCCTGGCCTACGTGCCCCTCCTGGAAAGCGAGCGGGATCCCGTTCTCCGCGGCCGGTACCTGGCCAGTTTTCGCCGGTTCTGGCTTGGCAATGAAAAGTATCCCGGGGTCCGTCCAGAGGCCAATCCCCTGTATGCCTTCGCGGCGGCGGCGTTTCTGGGGGAAACTGCCGCCGTGGAGGATGGACGCCAGACCCTGCGCCTGTTTCCGTTCCGGATCAAGTGGTCCAGTGAGGTCGTAGCGGCCTACGCTGCCGAGTTTGGCTTCAGCGAGACTGAACCGGTCAGTCCCCAGCCGTCACCGGGAACGCCGATTCCCGTGGATCGGCGGGCGAAAGCATGGTCCGCCTGGGTGCAGGATCCCTACCATGCCCCCTGGCGCGATGCCTCCCAGTACGAACTCGAATTCAATGGCCACGATTACCTGCTGGCCTATTGGTTTGGAAGATACCTCGGCCTGCTTGCCTCCAGCGAATGACGATTTTTCACTGACGGCCCCGCGTTCCCCGGAAAAGGGGGTATAATCTAAGAAAACTGGAAACTTCCGGTAAGGGTGGTTTCCATGTCGGGAGGCTAACCATGCGTCGTGCGTGCTCTCTGATGTTGCTGGCGGGGCTGATGGGCGTAGTGGCTCACGCCGGAGAGATCAAGGCGGGGGTGCCCGTGCCACCGGTGGAAGGGGAAACCCTCGCCGGGCAGGCGGTTTCACTGGATCAATTGCTGGCCGCTCACCCGAAAGCCGTCGTGCTGTTGATGTTTTCCCCGGGGACCGGCGAGGACCTTGCCCTGGCCCTCGAGGAGATCTACCAGCAGTATGGGGCCGAACGGATTCCCGTGGTGGCGGTCGGCCTCTCCCAGGATGAAACCGCGCTCGCGGATTTCGCCCGGCGGATGGGGCTTACGTATCACGTAATACCCGAAACCAGGCTGAAGGATGGTTCCTGGGCCCGGGACGTGGGCGTGCTGCCCGTGACCTGCCTGATCAGCCCGGTCCAACCCGCCCAGATCGATGATGTACTGGCGGGCGGAGGCGTTTCCAGCGTCAGGCTGATCCAGGCCCTTGCCGAGGATCTTTTCCGCAAGCGTGCCGACGAGGCTCTTGGCGTGGCCGATGCCGCCGTCAAGGCCGCCCCCGATGACGCGGAAGTCCGCCGCGTCCGCGCCCGCATCCTGGCCGATCAGGGAAAACTCGACGAGGCGGAAAAGGAATTTGGCGCGATCGACGATCCCGCCGGGCTGGCCGAGGTCGCGTTGAAGCGGGGGGACGCGGACAAGGCCATGGAAATCGCCGCGTCGGCCCCGGAAAATCCCCGCGCGGCTGCCGTGCGGGCCGAGGCGCTGGCGGCACGGGGACAACTCGACGATGCCCTGGCCGCGGTTCAACAGGCCCGGTCCGCCGCGACTGGTGTCCGACCCTGGGAACTTTCCACCATCCTGAACCTGGAAGGACGCCTGCTCCACACCAGGGGTGATGCCGCCGCGGCCCTGGAACAGTACCGCGCGGCCGTTGACCTGGACCGCTATAACGTGGAAGCCCTCGCCAACCAGGGCGAGACCCTGCGCCAGCTGGGGGAACCGGAAAAAGCGAAGGAAACCCTTGAGAAAGCGGTGACCTTCCGGGATGAACCCGCGCTGGCCGCCCTGATGGCCCGGGTGGCCGAGGAACTCCAGTGGAAGGAAGATACCGCCCGGCAGGAACAGATCCGCGCGCAGATTGAGACCCTGTCCGCCCGCTTCCGGGAGGCCCGGGAAAAGGAGGCCGCCGAGGGCCGCTCGCGGGACACCTGGACTTCGCCGCCCCTCGTGTTCGCCCTGTTGCCCGGGATCGGCGGCGGGGTATTTTTCGAGCGGGCTGGCACGGACGCCCTGGTTTCCTATGGAATCGAGCAGGCCTGGCAGGCGCAAAACGGCCTGCGCGTGGTGGAACGGGCCATGCTCGACAAGTTGCTCCAGGAACTTAATCTCGGGGCTTCCGACCTCGCGTCGCCGGACACCCAGCGCAAACTGGGTTCGGTCCTGTCCGCCAGCCACCTCGCGTTTCTGGAATTCGCCCGGTCCGGCGCGCGCCTGCAGGCCCGACTCAAGCTCGTGGAAACCGAAACCACGGAAATCGTGTTCCAGCAGGCTTTCCCGGTTGACGAGGCCGATCCCGCGTCGGCCGGACAGGCCATCGCCCGCGCCGTCTGGGAGAAAGTGGGCGCCGACCGGGAACTGAAAGGCCTTCTGGCGGATGTAACTGATAAGGAGCGCGTCATGATCAACCTTGGTGGTCGTCATGGCGTCAGGCCCGGCCAGTCCTTTACCATACTGGAGGAAGGCCCCCCGGTGGAGGCCGGGGGCCGGGTTATCGCCTACCGGAGCAAGCCGGTCGGTCACCTCATCGTGAACGAGGTAGAGGCCGAATTCGCCGTGGGTGCCGTTACGGCCATCCAGGATGGCGTGACGTTGCGCGCGAACATGAAGATACGCGGCAGGCTGGAATCTCCGGGGGCCGCGGGAGGATAAAGCCCGGTGAAACACAACGTCGGTGGGCAACGGACAGTGCTGGCGGGGATCCTGCTGGGGGGGTGGCTCCTCATGGCGGTCGCGATGGCCCAGAACCCCTGGGAATACCGGACCCGGTACGTGGACGGACCTGCGACAACCCTTGAGAACCCCTTCTTCCTGGACAGCGCCCAGGTCAAATCCGCCTTTTACTTTCACGCCACCGCCGGCAAACCGGTGCTGTGGATCCGCTTTGAGGGCACCTATGGTGACGAGGTGCGCCTGCAACTGGGGGTTCCCGCGAAGGCCGAGTACGCCTCCCTGCGGCCGGTCGCGTTGATTGCGGGGCGGGACTGTCCCGATCCCGGCCTGTCGTTGCCTTTTGCCCTGCCCGATGGATGGGGCGCCCTGGTATGCGACACCGCCCAGGTAGCCGTCACGGACGGTTACGAAGGATATACCGGTACCCGGAGTTACCAGTTCGAAGCGCAATCCTTCACCCTGCCCGCCTCGGGTACCTACTATATCGCCGTGTATTTCCCCACCGGCCCCGATGGGAAATGCTGGGTTACCGTGGGCACGGAGCGTCAGCCCCGTCTCACCGACATGTTTACCGTGCCCGTGAACGCGGCGGCGATCCGCGCTTTTTTTGAAATTTCTCTCCTCTCCGGCTGGGGCGCGACGCTGGACCTGTTGGTTACACTCATGCTGCTGATCGTGGGCGTGATCGCGGTTTCCCCGCATTAAATCGGCGGAGTGACCTTCCGGATTGCGCGCGCGGGCAGGGAAGAGGGCAGACTTGAAGGAGACGCCAGGGTTGAATCGCCGTGATTTTCTGCGACAGGTGACGGTTGCCGGCGTGGGCGGTATCATGGTGGGCACGGCCGGACATGCCGCGTCGGCAGCCTTTCGCGCGGGCATCGGCCGGCGGGACATTACGCCTCCCATGGGCGTATCGCTTGCCGGTCATACCACCGACCGCAAGACCCGGTCCGTCCATGATCCCCTCTACGCCTGCTGCATCGCCATGGAATCCGGAAACACCCGGGCCGCGGTGGTGACCGTCGACCTGTGCATGGTGCCACGGGACGTGTTCGATGCCGCCCGGCGGCTGGTGGTCGAGCGGTGCGGCATTCCCCCCGAACATCTCATGATGTCCGCCACCCATACCCACACCGGTCCCACGGTCACGCCGCTGTTTCAGAGCGACCCGGACCCGGCGTACGTGGCCGCCCTTCCGGGATACATTGCCGACGCCGTGGAACAGGCGGTGCGGGCGCTTGAGCCCGCCGCGTTTGCCTTCGGATCGGGCACGGTTCCCGATGAGGTATTTAACCGCCGCTGGTTTGTCACGCCCGCGCTCCTGCGGCCGGATCCCTTTGGGAACACCACCGACCAGGTCCGCATGAATCCTCCCCAGGGCGACCGGGGACTGGTCTGTCCCGCCGGGCCGACGGATCCCGAGGTGGTGGTCTGGGGCTTCCGTCGGGCCGACGGTTCGCCCCTGGCTCTGCTGGCCTGCTATGCCCTGCACTACGTGGGGGGCGTGGAGGATGGCGCGGTATCGGCGGATTATTTCGGACGTTTCCGTGCGATGGTGGAGGAAACTTTCGCGCGCGAATCCGGCGGACGTCCCGTGCTGGCCATGCTCGCCAACGGTGCCAGCGGCGATATCAACAACATCAACTGGCCGGGGCAGCCCGTGCGGTATCAGCCCTATGAAAAAATGGAATCCGTGGCCCGCAAGGTTGCCGACGAGGCCTTGCGGGTCTACGGCTCGGCTGGCTGGCAGGAACAGGTGCCACGGGTGAGGGGACGGGTAGTGGAGATCGAAGCGGGTGTCCGCCTGCCCCGTCCCGACGAGGTCGACCGCGCCAGGGCCATGCTTGCCCAGGTTGGAGAGGGACCCCTGAAGACCTGGGAAGAGATCTATGCCCGGGAAACCGTGCTGCTGGCTGACTATCCCGGGAAAGTCCGCATGCCCCTGTACGTCCTGGGCATTGGCGATGCCTGCGCGGTGGGCCTTCCCTGTGAAGCCTTCTGTCGTATCGGGCTGACCATCAAGCGCGCGAGTCCTTGCGCGGGCACCATGGTCATCGGCCTGGCCAACGGCTATTATGGCTACCTGCCCACCACCGAACAGCACCTGCTGGGCGGCTACGAAACCTGGCGCGCCCGTTCCAGTTATCTCGCTTCCGACACCGACGGTTTCGTGCTCCGCGCGGCGTGCGCCCTCGTGGACGATATCGCCGGCCACCATGCCTGAGCGATAAAAGCGCCGTCGCGGAATGAAGGAGTAACCGGCCGATCGGAACCGTTCCTTCTAGGGGATCTGCCCACTGTCCGCGGATCCGCGTCGCGCGTTGCCCCGGTGGTGGTGAACGTTCGTTTCGTCTTTTCCCGAGGGCTTGTCATAACCTCTTTGCCGGAAGTGGGTAGCCAGACGCGCGAAACGCGGGCGGGACCTGTTGCTCCGGGTTCCATGGTCAGAAAAGGCTTGACTGTTCACGAGAATTCATTTAGAATGATTTTCGAAGAGGAGGAAGCGGCGCGCGTGCCTGCTTCGGGTTATTACACCAACAGGAAGGGAATGGAACATGCGGAGGGAAAAGGTCGGTTTCACGTTAATCGAACTGCTGGTGGTGATCGCCATCATCGGCATCCTGGCGGCAATCCTGCTGCCGGCGCTGGCCCGGGCCCGGGAAGCGGCCCGTCGCTCGTCCTGCCAGAACAACCTGAAGCAGATGGGGCTGGTCTGCAAAATGTACGCCAATGAAGCCAAGGGAGCTTTTCCCAGCATTCAACTCTACGACTGCTATAACGCCTCGCTGTACCCGCCCATCAACAAGTCTTTCGCGATCAACGCGTTTGCCGTTTACCCGGAATACCTGAATGATCCGGGCTCCACCCTGTGTCCTTCCGACCCCTCCAACAAGGGCGTGCGGGACACCTACGTGGAGGCCAACGGCAAACCACAGATCTGGAACGGAGAAGGCTATCTTCCCCCGCCTGCCGACGTGGAAGAAAATTTCTACCCCTGCGAACTGGACAGTTCCAGTTGCAGTTACTTTTACATCGGCTGGGCGCTGTACATCCCCGGCATTACCGATGATCCCCACAAGTTCACCACCTATGGCAATCCCATCGCGCTGTTTGCCGAAATGGTGACGTATTTCAGTTCCAAGCCTGGACTGGATCCCAACCTCGTCGCTGGCATGAACGGGGCCCTGCTCGAAATTCAGCAGATCATTACCGACACCAATCCCGCGACCCTGGGCCGGGTCAACGAGGACATCAAGCCCACCGGCGTGAGCCTCACGGTGTACCGCCTGCGGGAAGGCATCGAAAGGTTCCTGATCACGGACATCAATAATCCCGCGGCGAGCAACCTGGCCCAGAGTACCCTCGCCGTCATGTCGGATACCATCGGGGCCAGTTCTACCGATGAAAACAGTTTCAACCACGTCCCCGGTGGAAGCAACGTCCTCTACATGGACGGTCACGTGGAGTTTATCCGCTACCCCGGTCCGTTCCCGGTCAGTCCGCTTACCGCCTGCCTGATGAGTTCTTTCTGATCCCGCTCGAATCAGCGTGACGGTCGCCCCCCGGCGCGGCGTCGGGGGGGCTTTTCTCATGCAGTGCCGCGAAAGTCTTTGACCTGCGCGCGCGATGGGACCGTAACCATCGGATAATGCCCCCCTTCCTGGAAAAGGCCCCCTTATCCCCTCCAGTAAGAAACCAGGGGGATAGGGGGGAAATGGAGAGCGGTCAGGATCAGGCCGAAAGTTGCAAGGTGGACGCGAAAATGGGGGTCTGCACCGTGGCGACCGCTTCAAGAACCCGCGATGGTGGTGGGGGGGTCTGTACCACCGCGCTCGTCGGTAGTTTCGGCGGCAGGGTGGCCAGCAGGTCGTCTCCGGCGGGATGCGTGTCCGACTGCCAACGCGAGATCAGCACGTCACGGTACAGCGTGGGGACCACGCCCGCCACGTCGAATATGCTGCCAGTGGGTAAGATGGGCTCCGGTTGGGACGGGATAACCTGTGAAGCCACCGCCGTCGCTGCGCGGGGGAAATCGGTCGTCTGCATCCTTGCGGGTTCTCCATGCGACTGCGGTCTTTCGATCCGCGCGTATCGCGTGCTGACATCCGTGTTCACTTGCATGGTTGCCATCCTGGCGTTCATGGGCAGGAACCTTCATGGTTCCGTAGTGGTTATCGGAATTTTCCCGCGAAACTTTACCCGCCGTGGTCCCGTTACCCGGCCCGCGCGCGGTTCATTGCCCGCCTGCCATTCCCGCGATAGACGCGGCTCACCAGGAACGCGCGGGGTGACTTTTTTGTCTTTCTGTATGCCAGCGTGGTATCCTAATGTACCCACCGGAATCGGGGTGCCATGTTTCAGTCCGTTTACGGCTAGAAATATTTGCTGAAACTTTTCCGGTTCAGGGGGAATAACAATCGTTCAAGGTGCTTGCAGTTCGAGGTGAACTGAAGATACACGTTAACTAATCTGACACGATAGAAGGAGCAAGACCATGGTACGTCAGAACGCGGTGAAGATGCTGTATGTGTTGCTGGCCATGACGTTGGTGGTGGGCATGGCTTCCGGGTGCAAGCGTAAGAGCCCGCCCCTCAACACGGACCTGACCAGCACGTCCGGAATGGAAACCACCTCCGGCGAGGGCCAGCCCAATCTCGACTTGGAACGCCTGCTGTTCGAGCCGGGCAGCAAGTACGGCCTGCAGACCGTGTACTTCGATTTCGACAGTTCCGCCTTGCGGCCTGACGCCATGGAAACCCTGCGCCAGAACGCCGAGAAGATCAAGCAGGTGCCGGGCGTGGTCATTCAGTTGGCTGGTCACTGCGACGAGCGCGGTACCCAGGAATACAACCTGGCCCTCGGTGAACGCCGCGCGCTGGCCGTCCGGAATTACCTGATTCAGCTGGGCGTCTCCGGCGACCGGCTGGTTACCATCAGTTACGGCAAGGAACGCCCGGCGGTTGATGGTCATAATGAAGCCGCGTGGGCGAAGAACCGTCGCGTGGAATTCAACCGCGCCGTTGCCCAATAATATACCGTTGGTGGCTCCCGTATCGGGACAGGCCGCTAGTGGGCGTGGGCAGCGATTGCCTTCAGGTGAAAGGATACATCGATGAACAGGTCGACCGTCTGGCTGATCGCCATGCTGGGTGTCGTGACGGTGGCGCTGACCGGGTGTAACACCACCGGTGGCCAGTTGGAAACCACCATTTACGACATGCACAAGCGCGTGGTCAAACTTGACAAGGACCTCGGTGATTCGATCACCAAGTTGAACGAAACGGCAGCTACCCTCAACGCCCGGGTGGATGAAATGGATCAGCAGACCCGCCAGTTGGGCCTGCAGATTGAAAACAACCAGAAGAGGCTGGACGACCTGAGCAAAGACCTCGCCCGGTTCCGGAGTGACGTCTACCGTCACCTGGGGATCACCACGTCCATGCCCGGCGCGGTGGGAGGGACGCCAAACGTTTCCGTCGGTCAACCGATGATTGAAACGCCCGGCGGCGCCACGGCACCCGCCCCGTCGGGGCCTGCCGCGACGGGCCGCAATGAACTGGTGGATTCCGCGCCTTCGCCCCTGCCAACCCCTCCGGCTGCCACGCCGGCTGCCCAGCCCGCGCAGACACCGGCCGCCCCGGCTGCCCAGCCCGCCATGGACGAGCGTACCCTCTACGCCTCCGCTCAGCGGGCCCAGGAGTCCGGGGATCTCGAAGGCGCCCTGAAACTGTTCGACGAGTACCTCACCCGGTTTCCAAATGGTGAACAGGCCGCCAACGCCTATTTCTGGAAAGGCAAGTGCCAGTTGGATCTGAACCGTCACGCCGACGCCGTTCAGACTTACGAAACCCTGCGGTCCAAGTTCCCGAACAACACCAAGACCCCTTACGCCATGTATAACCAGGCGGTGGCCCATGTCCGGTTGGGACAGAACGCGGAGGCCGCCCGCCTGATGCAGGCGATCATCGACCAGTTCCCCATGTCGCCGGTTGCCGAACAGGCCAAGAACGATATCAAGAAACTGACCGGGGCTCGCTGAGTCCCGACTCCCAGGCGTTGCGTCAGGCGGCGTGTCCGCGAAGGCATGCCGCCTGAATTGTTTATAATATCGGTTCCCGGTCGTATCCGGGACGCGCGCGCGGATATCACAAGGAGGAGTGCTGGCGATGGCGTATTACCTTGGACTGGATGCCGGTGGCACCAAAACGTTCTGTCTTGTTGGCGATGAACACGGTAACATCCTCGGGTTCGGCCGGGCCGGCACAGGAAATTACGAGGGTTTCGGCGTGGAGGCCGCCCGGCGGGAAATCGAAAAGGCTGTGCGGATGGCACTCGATGACGCCGGTATTACCCTCCAGCAGTTGACCGGCATCGGCATGGGCGTGGCAGGTGCGGACCTGCCCGATGATTACGTCATGCTCGAGCGGGAAATTTTCGCGCCCCTGTTCGGAGATATCCCCCGGGTGTTCCGGAACGACAGCATGGGAGGTCTGCGCGGCGGTACCCGCGATCCCTTCGGCATCGTCATCGCCTGTGGCACGGGGTGCGTGTGCGCCGGCGTGAACCGGCACGGCAAGGAGGCCCGGGTCGGCGGCATCAGCGAAGACTTCGGCGACATGGTTAGTGGATCCAGCATTGGCACGGAAGGGCTCAAGGTCGTGTTCCGCGCCCGGGACGGCATTGTCGGGCCTACCCTCCTGACCGATCACTTCGTTCGTCGCGCGGGATGTAAGGACGCCGACGAACTCTTCCACAAAATGTATACCCGCCAGATTTGGCATAAAGATCTTGAGCCCATGGCCAAGCTGGTCTTCGATGCCGCCTACGAAGGGGATCCCGCCGCTTGCGATATCCTGGAGTGGGGCGGACGTTACCTCGCGGAAATGGTCATCGCCGTCGCCCGGAAACTGGACATGTGCCGGGATACCTTTGACGTTGTCATGACAGGAAGCGTCTTCAAGGGCCGCTCGCCCGTGCTGATCGATACCATGCGCGCCCGCGTGCATCGGGTCTGTCCGGAAGCCCGGTGCGTGCGCGCCCTGTTCGAGCCCGTGGTGGGCTGCTTTCTCCTGGGGCTTGAACTGCACCACGCGATGGATGACACCCGCTACGCGAACCTCGAAAAAAGCCTGGACGCCATGACCGCCCGTTGCGGCGTCTCGTTCCGGCCGGAGGCCTGACATGAGACTGACCGCCGCCCATGTGCTGGTGGCCGTCGCGGCCCTGGTTACGGGGCTGGTAGTCTACCTCGCGTTTTTCGCGGGCGCGGGGCCCTCCGACCAGGCGGCCCCCGTGGACGTTTCGGACCCGGCCAGCGCTCCCGTTATCCAGTTGGACGCGGAAGAGGTGCGCCTGGGCACGGTGTCAAACCGGGAACCCACCGTTCACCAGGTAACCGTGCGCAACGCCGGTAAAATGCCGCTGGAAATCCGCGACGTCCGCACCAGTTGCGCCTGTACCCAGGGAAAGATGCGGGGCGGCGATCCCGCCGTTATTCCCCCGGGTGGTTCGGATGTCCTGGAAATCACCTTTTATCCCAAGAAGGTTTACGGATTTCACTCGCACAAGGTCCTGACCCTGTTCTCGAACGACCCGACGCGCCCAAGCCTCGAACTCCACGTTCGGGCCGACGTAGACCCGGAATTCGAAGTAGTCCCGGACGAGGTGGATTTCGGCACCGTTACCAAGGGCATGGACGTGGCGCGGACTATCCGCTTCAGACCGCTACAGGCGCCCGTGTCCCACGTTACGGGACTGTCCACCACTCAGCCTGGTCGGGACGCCGAAGGCGTGGATCCCTCGTTGCGCAAGTCCTGGCTGCGGGTGGAACAACTGGACGTATCCGCCTCCGAGTGGCGCCACCCCGATTTTCCCGAGGTGGATATCCGCGTTACCCTTGACCCCGCCGCCCCGCCGGGAGAAATCCGACAGGCCTTCTACATCTCCGTGGATACCCCCCGGTTTCCCTTCCTCATGGTGCCTGTCCGCGCGCTCGTGGAGGCCCCCTACGCGATCGAAGGCGCGATCAGCCACGGCCAGGTATTTATCCGGCCCGGTGAACCGTTTCCCGTGGTGCGTTTCCGGGCCGCGTCTGGCGGATTGCGGCCGGTCTCCGTGGTCGCGGATCCGCCTGATGTCGTGGACATCGCCGTCGAGACTCCCGATGACGCTATCGTGGAAATAAAACTGACCGTCAGGAATGGGCTTGCCCCGGGGAAACATTCCGCGGACATCAAGGTGTTCCTGCGGAATGATGCCGGCGTGGTGTTCGAGGAACGCTGTTCCGCGCACGCGTACGTGGCCGGCGGTGGAAATTGAACGTCGATCATCCCGGAAAACTGGACGGGAGAATACCCATGGCGCTTTTCGGCAAAGGATCCGGTGGTGAAAAAAACGCCGCCGAGGTGTTTCCCCTGCCGCCCCGAATGGCTTCCTGTGCCGTGTGCCACGAACCCCGCGTGTTCAGCAGGGTCTGGAAGCGGGCGCTGATCATGCGGCGTTGTCCCTGTTGCGGCATAGTTTTCGATAACCCCGCCGCGTTGTATAATAAGATCACGCCAGTGTGCCCCCAGTGTGAGGAACCTCTCGAACAGCCAGGTTTCGATTACGGCCTGTGCGACCATTGCGGGTCCAAGCATGAACTGATCGAGGGGGCCAAGCCGTCCCTGTTGCCGAACCTGCGACAGCGGCAGGCAATGAACCGTTTTGGTAAATCCAGGAGCGTGTTAGATTGATGTGGACCGATCTGGAACGACAATTGCGCGAACTGGCCGGTGAGTATGGCCAGGAACACATTTTCAGGTACTGGGATACGTTGGATACTGGCGCGCGCGCCCGTTTCCTCGAGGACCTCGCCCGCATCGATTTTCCCCTGATGCGTCGCCTCGCCGAAACGTGGATCCTGAACGCGCCGGAACCGGAACACTTTTCCGATATTCAGCCCATTCCCGTGATTCCAACCGAGCCGGAAGACCCGGCCGCCGTGGCGGCGGGGGAGGAGGCCCTGTCCCGGGGCGAGGTCGGCCTGTTCCTCGTGGCGGGGGGGCAGGGCACCCGTCTCGGGTTTCCCGGCCCTAAGGGGTGTTATCCCATCGGCCCCCTCACCGGGAAAACCCTCTTTCAGTATCACGCCGAGAAAATCCGCAACCTCCAGCGGCGGTACGGTTGCGTGTTACCCTGGTACATCATGGTCTCGGAAACCAACGAAGCGGCCACCCGCGCCTACTTCCAGGAAAACGCCTGGCTTGGACTGGCCCCGGACCAGGTCTATTTCCTCAGACAGCGCATGGTGCCCTGCATGGACAACCACGGGCGCTTTCTGCTCGAGGCCCCGGACCGCCTCGCCATGAACCCGAACGGACACGGCGGCTGCATCCCCGCCATGAAAGAAGAAGGCGTCATCCAGGACGCCCGCGACCGGGGCGTGCGCTGGCTGAGTTATTTCCAGGTGGACAACTGGGCGGTCAAGGTAGCGGATCCCGTTTTCCTGGGTCACCACGTGCTGCGTAATGCCGACATGTCTTCCAAGGTCCACCGCAAAAACGATCCCCGGGAAGCGGTGGGGGTCCACTGCCTGTGCGATGGCGACTACCGGGTCATCGAGTACAGCGAACTCGACCTCTATCCCCAGCTCCTGGAAACTGACGAGGCTGGAAATCTCCGGTTTTTCGCCGGCAACCCCGCCATCCACGTCATTTCCGTTGATTTCGTGGAACGGCTCAACGCCCATTACGACGAATTTCCCTGGCACGTGGCCCATAAAAAGGTGCCCTGCCTGGATGACACCGGCGCGCTGGTCAAGCCCGATCGCCCCAACGCGTACAAGTTCGAAACCTTCGTGTTCGACGCGTTGAAGTTCGTGTCCCATCCCCCGGTTGCCCTGGAAATCCGCCGCGAGGGCGAATATACTCCCACCAAGCAGCCCGAAGGGGTCAACAGTGTCGCGGCATCCCGACAGAGCATGGCAGACTACTGGGGCGGGTGGCTGGAAAAAGCGGGGTGGACGCTACCCCACGACGCCGGGGGGCACGTGTCGGTGCCCGTGGAAATCAGTCCCGTCTTTGCCCTGACCGAGCGGGAATTCCTGGATCGCGCGCCCGAGCCCAGGACCGTGAACTCCGGTGTCGTGATCGAGGCGGACGGCTCAACGCGCGTAAACTGATCCCTGCCCGAATGACAGGACAGGGTGGCGGTGGCGGATACTCAAGAAAGGACATGTGTTATGGCGGACGGCAGTAACGTTTCGCGCCCCAGGCCTTCCCTGCTGCGGCGCCTGTTGCGCTGGACCATCCGGGGCCTGCTGGTCCTGGTCGCGATCCTGGTGGTTCTCTTCGTCGCGGTGTTTCACCGGGCCCTCTACAACCGGTTTTCCCTGTTTCCCCGTCAGCAGGCGGCCTGGGAGACCATCCGGGCCAACCACATGCCCGTCGCGATCAGCACCGGCTACAAGGAGTACCGCGGGATCATCCACAGCCATTCCTACCTCTCCCACGACTCCGAGGTGCCTTTTGAACACATACTCCAGGTCATGAAAGACGTGGGGCGTGATTTCATCATCCTCAGCGACCATTGCCAGGAAAACGACAACAACCTCTACGGACTGCAGTGGAAAGGCATCCACGACGGTAAGTTGTTCATTCAGGGTTTCGAGATGCAGGAAGGGTTCATGCCGGTGGGCCTGCCGGAGGGAACCGTCCTGAGTTGCAAGGATGACGCCGAAACCCTCGCCAGGAAGGTGGAAGAAGCCGGGGGCCGCGTCTTCATCATCCACGCCGAGCAGCCCCGGCACTGGGAACTCCCCCAGATTCAGGCCATGGAAATCTACAACGTTCACCCCGATTTCATGGAGGAACTCAAGGGTGCCCGGTTGTACCGCCTGATTACCAACATCCTCATCAACCTGCGAGCCTATCCAGACCAGACCATCCGGGCTATCTTCGACCCGCCCGTGAAGGTACTGGAGACCTGGGACCAGTTGAGCATCAACCGGGACATCGGCGGTTTCGGCGGCAATGATTCCCACCAGAACGTCGGCATCTATGGCATCTATACCGAGGACGGCGGACTGCTGCTGCGCCATGCCGAGGGCAAGGACCTGAAAAAATACGCGTTGAATCCGGTCACCCGGTTGCTGTTGCGGATATGCTGCGGACCGCTCGAACCGGGGAAGGAAGTGTTCAGGATACAACTGGATCCCTACGAACGCATGGCCCGGTTCACCTGCACCCACGTGCTGGCCCACGACCTGACGGAAGAGGAAATCCTTTCGGCCATCGCGGGCGGTCGCGCCTTCGTGGGGTTCGACATGATCGCCGACAGTTCCGGGTTCGTGTACATGGCCCGCAACGGCAACCAGAAAGTGGTTATGGGGGAATCGATTGATTTCGTCCCCGGCGAAACCACCCTCCAGGCCTTCTCGCCCCACGTGGTCCGCTTCAGGGTACTGAGGTACGGGAAAGTGGTACATGAAGAGGACGGCGCGTCCATGGAATGGAAGCCCGATCAGCCAGGCAAGTATCGCCTGGAAGCCTATCTCAACATCCTGGGGACCTGGACTCCCTGGGTATACACCAACCCGGTAAACCTCCGGGAGAAATCTTCCTGACATGCTCAGCAAACCGGTGGAGGGGCTCAAGCCCGGTGAAATCGTGGCCGAACCGGTACGGAACGCCGCGGGCGCGGTGCTCTGCCCGGAGGGATTCGTGCTGACCGAACAGGCTATCGCGCGCCTGCGCAACGCCGGGGTCACCACCGTGCGGGTGCGCCAGGACCTGGACAACAATGCCGAGATCGACGCGCGCCTGGCCCGGCTCGATGCCCGTTTCGAAGGCGTGACCGATCCCGCGCTCGCGCGTTTGCGTCGCATCGTGGGCGCGGTGCTCAACGGAATGAGGAACTGACCCATGTGCCCGGACGCGTCCCCCGAGCCAATCCGGAACGTGGATTTCGTCCGGCGGAAGGTTCAGGACCTTGCCACCCTGCCCACCCTTCCCGGGATCGTCCGCGCGGTGGTCGCGATGATGGATAACGCCGACGCTGGCCCGAGGGATGTCGCCGAACTGGTCTCTCACGACCAGGTCATGAGCGCCAAGATCCTCCGCCTGGTGAATTCGCCCCTCTACGGGTTTCCTGGCCGGATTTCATCGGTGTCCCACGCGCTGGTCCTGCTCGGGTTCAACGTGGTCCGCGGGCTGGTGCTGTCCATGGCCGTGTTCGACCATTTTTCCAGCCGGGTTCCGGGCCTGTGGGGGCATAGCCTGGGGACCGCCCTGGTGGCCCGCGCCCTCGCGCGCCAGTTGGGACGGAAAGACGCCGAAGAGGTCATGATCGCGGCCCTCCTTCACGACCTCGGCAAGGTAGTGCTGGCCCACCTGTTTCCCGAACACTACGCCTGGGCGCTCTCCATGGCCTCGGAGCGTCGCTGTCACGTGTCCGAGGCGGAACGCGAAGTTTTCAGCGTCGATCACACCCTCGCGGGGGCGTGGATTTCCCAGGCCTGGCATCTGCCCGCCCGCGTGGAGGACGTCATGGTGTTTCATCACACCCCCAGGGCGGCGAAAAACGCGCCCCCCGATGCCGCCCTGGCCCAGTTGGCCGATGCCCTTGCCCGGGCCATGGAATACGGCGATCCCGGCGATCCTGTCATGCCCAGGGTAGACGCGGACGCGATCAACTCGCTCGGCCTGGCAGACCTTCAGATCTCGAATGCCATTAAAATCGCCGAGGTGGAATTCCGGCAGGGCGTCGACGTGCTGGCCGGCGGCACCCCCAACCAGAACGGAACCTGATCCCATGTCCGACCGTCGGCCGGCCGTGATCCTGTTTAACATTCCGGACGCGTACGGACCCCTCCTGCGGGACAGCCTCGCGCGCGCGGGCTTCGACGCGCTGTTGACCGACGGCCACGTGGCCCTGTTCGAATGGATCGCCCAGCATCCTCCCGATTGCGTCGCCTGCTGGTACGCCCAGGACGATCCCCGTGGGTTCAGCCTTATCACCGAACTGAAGTCGGACGCGGCCTACGGGCACCTTCCCCTTGTGCTGTTCATGCCTCCCGGCGAACCCACCCGGGCCGACTGGGAAACCCTTCGGGCGGATGACTACCTCGTGTTACCCCGTGACCTCGACGAAGTTCCCGCGCGGCTCCGCCTGTGTGTCATCCGCTCCGCCCGGGACATCAATGCCAACCCCCTGACCGGCCTCCCCGGAAACCTCACCATCATCCGCGAAGCCGAGCGGCGTCTCCGCGAAGGTCGCCGCTTCGCCATGGCCTATGCCGATCTCGACCATTTCAAACCTTACAATGACAAGTACGGGTTCAACCGGGGCGACGAAGTGTTGCGCATGACCGCGCGTGTCCTGGCCAACGTCGTCCGTCGCGCCGATCACCCGGACGCCTGGCTGGGACACGTCGGGGGAGACGATTTCATCCTGTTGCTGCCCCCCGAGTTGATTGCCCGGGTATGCACCGAAATCTGCGAGTACTTCGACCTCGTGGTGCCCGACTTCTACGATCCCGAAGATGTGGCCCGGGGCGGTATCGAGTCCGTGGACCGGCAGGGTAACCACCGCTTTTTCCCCATCATGGGCTGTTCTATCGCCGTGGTGGACACGGGGCTGTGCGGCGCGACCCACATCGCCGAACTGAGCGCCCGCGCCGCCGAGGTCAAGAAAGCGGCCAAGAACATCGCGGGTTCCGCCTGGGTGCTTGACCGCCGCGGTCCCGCGGAGCCCCCCCTTTCGCCGGATCCCTCTTCCTGAAAAAGCGACGCGCCCGCCAACGTCAGTGACGGGCGCCCCGCGCGTTTATCCCGTGGTTCCCGCGTCAGAAGGAAATCTGCGCGCCCATGTACACCGTGTCGTAATCGTCGTCACCCTGGCCTTCCCAGGCCGTGAGGCCACTGCCCACGATGTAGTTACCCGCGAGGCCATCATCCCCGAACAGGTGCGCGTACGCCGCGTAGAAGAGCAGGTCTTCGGAATACTGGTATTCCGCGGAAACCGACACTTCCCAGCCGAGGTCCTTGTCCAGTTTACCGCCGCCGAACAGGGCCGGGTTATCGTACGCTTCATCCGCTTCCAGTTTCGAAACGAGCAGGGTCAACGCTAGGCATTCGGTGGGCTGCAGGTCCAGGCCCGCCGCGTACACCAGGACGTTGGACAACTCGGTGAAGTAGATAAATTCGGAGTATTCCACGTCCGAGAACAGGCGATTGAACGGGAGCGTGCGGTCATTGGACCACGCGCTCCGGTTGGGGTCGCCGCCGCTCAGCCAGGTGAAATTCAGGAAGGGACGGGGGGTCCAGCAGCAGTCGAAGGTGTATCCCACCGTGGCCGTGAGGCCGGGCGTGTCGTAATCCACGTCCGCCTCGCCGAAGCCGAAGGGACACGCCGATGGCACATCATCCACGCCGCCGAACTGCCAGGCGAACTCCGCCTCGTAATCCAGGTTACCGAACGCGCCGGCGGCCCGAATCCCGACCGTGTGCAGGTCTACCGGGAAGGCGGTCGTCGCGTAGTCATCGCGGACGTACATCCAGTACACGTCGAACACGTGATCTTCCAGCGCCTTGCAGGATCCGTAGAGCATGTACAGGTCGGTATCGTCCCCCGCGAAATTTCCAAACCGTTCGGCCAGCTTGGCCGCCACGGCATCCACGCTCCACGTTTCCGCGTCCCACGTTGCCCGGATCGCGTCGAAAGACAGGCCGAACACCGGCGAAGCGTCGCTGTTGTTGCCGATCAGCCACTCGCTGCCAAAAGTGAGTTCCTGGCGGCCCACCCGCAGCCGCAACGGCGTGTTCCAGATATTCGCCGCCTCGATGTAGGCCTGGTACACTTCCACGTCGTCCGTACTGTCCGCGCGGAGGTCGAGACCCCGGAAGTAGTCCGACCGGAAGTCTTCTCCCCACACGTCGTACGAACCGAACTCGATGAAGGCCGACACGTTATCCGTGAACTTGGCTTCCACGTTCAGACGGATCCACTGATCGTAATACGAGTCGGTTTCTATCGAATCGTAATCGTAGTACCAGCCCGTTATGGACAGCGATCCGCCAACGCGTACCTCCTGCAATTCGGCCATGCCCGTCACCGCAAGAAAAACGACTGCCAACCCTATCCCCCATGTCCGCATAACGTGTCCTCCTGTTGGTTGCCAGGGCCATTGTACGGTTTGGCGGGTGCGCGCGCGCAAGCCGGGCTCAGGCCTCGCTCATCCCGGTCCGTCCACCTTCGCCGTGCACGTATCCATCCAGGCGAATCATCCATTCACCGAGTTCGGCCGCGCACTGTTTCAGGGTCGCGGCGGTCGCGGCGATCTCTTCCGCGGCGGCCGCGCTGGTCTGGGTTACCTGTTCCAGTTGGGACACGGCACTGCTGACCTGGCTGATCCCCTTGGTCTGTTGTTCGCTGGCCTCGGCAACCTCGGCGGATACCACGGCCACGCGTTCCGCGTCCTGCACCGCGTCCCGCAGGATGGTTCCCGTTTCCTCTGCCGCCACGCTGCCCGCCTCCGCCGCCTGCCGGGACGCTTCCAGCAGCGAGGCCGTGTTGCGAGCCGCTTCGGCGCTCCGCTGCGCGAGGGCCCGCACCTCTTCGGCCACCACCGCGAACCCTTTCCCGGCTTCACCCGCCCGGGCCGCCTCTACCGCTGCGTTCAGCGCCAGCAGGTTGGTCTGGAACGCGATCTCGTCGATGGCCCGGATGATCTTCGCCGTTTCTCCCGCGGATTTCCGGATCTGTTCCATCAGGCCATTCAGGCGCGTCATCGCCTCGCCACCGTCGCGCATGGCGGTGCTCAGCGATGCCGACAGGTCCCGCAGTTCGCTCACCCGCTCATTGTTGGCTGCCGTCATGGCCTCGATCTGCCGGAGTGACGCCGAGGTTTCCTCCAGCGATGCCGCCTGTTCCGAAACGCCCTGGGCGAGTTCATTGCTCGCGTCGGCCGAGTGTTCAGCGGCCTTGCGCACCTCCTCCGATTTTTCATCCAGCGTTGCACTCAGGCCCGTGAGGAACCTCGCCTGCCGCCCGATGGTGATCGTGATGGCCACGGCCAGCACCAGCAGCGTCAGCATCCCCAGGCCCGCCATGACCAGTCCCAGGCGGAATGCGCCCGCGTAGATCGCCCGGTTGGGCGCCCACGCCACCAGGAACCATCTCTGGGGAGCCCGCCCCATCGTTACCGTGCCGATGGCCGCCGTGCGCCACTCCCCGGACTCGGGATCGTGAAATGCAAAGACCTTTTCCGTTTCTCCCCGCGTGGCCTGTCGCAGCGCCTCCGGCAGGCCCGCGTCCTCCAGGGTCTTGCCGGCCAGTTCCGCCCGCGGGTGCCCAACTATGGTCCCGTTTTCCGTCACCAGCATCGCGCCACCCGTTCCCATGGGGCGAATCCCCCCCACCATTTCATTCAGCGAGTCCAGGATGATATCCACGCCGGCCACGAGAAAGGGTTTGCCGGCTTCATCCATCGCGGGCGCGCACACGCTGGTCATCAGGATATTGTCCGCCTGGGGTTCCCGGTACGGTTCCACCACTGATTCCTGGCCCGTTTTCATCGGGATCGTGAAATAATCCTCGTTCTCGCATTCGGAGAAATTGGAATACGTCAGTTTGACGGTTCCATTTTCTCGCAACGCGTAGGGCTGGTAATCTCCTCTGGAATTACCCTCGTATTTTCCCGCGTACGCGTCGTCCCGGCCATCGAAACGCCCGGGCAGCGTCTGGATCCACGTTCCAAAAAACAGCGGGTGTTCTTCCAGGATCCGGGTCAGCCAGCCATCCAGGTGTTCCCGCTGGCACTGTTCAGGGCGCAGCGCGGTTTCTCTGGAAGCCAGGGCCACGGTCCGGGCGATGGCCAGTGCCTCACCCAGGGTATTGCTGGTCTCCCGGGCGTACTGTTCCGCCACGGTGGCCAGGAGTTGCCGGGCCTCCGACCGGGCGGACCGGTAGGTCATGCCGTACACCAGCAGGGTGTTGAGCAGGAGCACGATGGATGCCGATCCGATCAGCGTGATCAGCAACCGGGCCTTGAGGGACAGGACGCGCATGACAGGCCTCCATCTACGGGATCATTTATGTTTCCCGCTTACCCATTTTAACACGAATATACCGAAAAATTCAATTATCATAGAAAATAAAATTAATTCTGAATAGAAGAGAGAAAATTAAATTATTACAAAATCGCAGAACCACCCAGAACCCCACTATCTCCAAGGTACAAAGGCAAACGAAACGCGATCACGACGGAACCACGCGCGGGTTCATTCGGGAGGGCGTGCGGGGGATATGCGTGTGCGCGAACAGGACATGCTGGAGTCCTGTGTATGGCCAGGAGCTGGGAAGGGGTATTTCCATGAAGCCCTTGGTTTTCGGCGCGCGCGCAACAAGATGCCCTAATATATTGAGGGCAATATCACGTCACGACGCCGGAAATCCCGGTGGAAACCGGCTGGAAGACGTGTTCCGGGTCCCTGGTAAGCGCGGTCATGCAGAAAACACCCGTTACCAGGGGCTCCGTGGAACAGGATATGGGCCCCACTTTCAGGAGGATCCAGTCATGAACGAAACGATCGCGCTGCCCGAATGCCTGCTTGCCCGGGTACCGTCCTGTGGGGAAGTCACCACTGCCGCGTGGACGGCACTGGCTCGAACCCTGCTGCCCGCCTGTGGCGACCCGAGCAACATGGAAAATGATCCCGTCCGGGCGATCCAGTTCGCCCACGTGGTTACCCTGCTGCTGATGAGCGAGAAAATCGAGGCCCGTCTGTTTACGGCCTTCGAAGAAAACGCCGCGTCCCTCCCCTCGGCGACCCTGTTGCGCCAGGCATCCCTGTTCCGCCGGGAGGCCCTCGCCTGCCTGGAAAACCTGCGGAAGGAGGGCGCGCGGAAACCGTGTGCCGATGCCGATGCCGCATCGACCCCGCCGCGTGATCCCGAACGCGCGGAGGCGGCGAAATCCGTGCCACGGTTGGTCGCTGGGGCACCGGCGCCGCTGCCATTGAAAACCTCCCCGGGTTCACCGGGACGCTCCGTCGCTCCTGGCACCCCATGTGAACCGGCACCCGGCCAGGAGCCCACCGGTATAACCGCGCTAGGCACGGCATCCCGGGAACCGTCTTCAATTGCTGGGGACGGTGCGGAAGGGACAAGTGTCTCTCCTCCGGATGCGCGGCTGGAGACGGGAACCGGTACGCCCGCCCGTTCCGTTTCCGCGGGCCTTACCCGGGAGCGGTTCATGGATGAGGTCCGGAGTAGCCTGGTGACTGACCCCCAGCCATCCGGGGAAGACAAGGAAAAACGACCCACCCCCATCCGTCGATGGGTGAGCGTGTCGCCCCCCTCCTTCAGGGTACCCGTTCCCATCCGGCCGATCCGGCCCGTGAACCCTCCCCGAGGATGTTCCCAGCCATCCACGTGAAGGGACCACTCCGCCCGGCTCCATGCCGGAAGTTTCCTGCTGTCCCGGGGTTCCCGTGACTTGTGCCGCGGCGCGCCAGCGGTCCGTGGTCGGGGGATTGCGCGTCGCGGGCAGGGGATCGGTAAGCCTTACAGGCTACCCCGCGCGGCCAGGAAGGCCT
This sequence comes from Candidatus Hydrogenedentota bacterium, assembly GCA_018056705.1. Classification (GTDB taxonomy): domain Bacteria; phylum Hydrogenedentota; class Hydrogenedentia; order Hydrogenedentales; family CAITNO01; genus JAGPFE01. Next base: position 51,483 of record JAGPFE010000009.1, read on the forward strand.
CGATTTCCGCCCGCGTGGGGGCCGACGGTTGCGCCCCCAGCCGGGTCACCGAAATCGCCGCCGCCGCGCACCCGAACCGGATGGCATCCCGCAGGGATTTGCCCTCGGATAGGGCGGTGGCCAGGGCGCCATTGAACACGTCGCCCGCCGCCGTGGTGTCCACCGCTTCCACCGGGAACCCCGGGACCATGCCCTGCCATTCGGGATCACGCGCGTACACCCCTTTAGCCCCCAGGGTGATCAGCACGGTGCGGGGGCCCCGTTCCGCCAGCCGTTCGGCGGCCGCGGCGGCTTCCGCCTCGTCGCGCGCGGGCAGTCCCGTCAGCAATTCCGCCTCGGTCTCGTTCGGGGTCAGCACGCTGACCACCCGGAGCAGCGCCTCGGGCAGTTCCCGGGCCGGGGCGGGGTTCAGGATGGCCCGGACGCCGTGCCGTACTGCCAGTTCCATGGCCCGTTGCGCCGTTTCCAGCGGGACTTCCAGTTGCGCGAGGACGCACGCTGATTCCGCGATGGCCGTTTCCGCGCCGTCCACGTCTTCCGGCGTCAGCCGGGCGTTCGCTCCCGGGGCCACGGCAATGCTGTTTTCCCCGCGCTGGTCCACCATGATCAGCGCGACGCCCGACGCCTCCCCGGCTGTTTTATGGACGTGGCGGACGTCGATGCCGTCCCGCTCAAAGCCCCGGATGGCGTTTTCCCCGAACAGGTCCTCGCCCACCCGGGCCACGAAGGTGACCTGCCCCCCCGTGCGGGCAGCCGCTACCGCCTGGTTCGCGCCCTTGCCCCCCGCCGCCATGGCGAAACGTCCACCCAGCACGGTTTCCCCGGGCCGGGGAATCCGATCCGACTGGATGATCATGTCCGTGTTTGAACTGCCCACAACGACAATCTTGCCTGGCATGATCCGTTCTCCCGTTCAGCCACCATAAATCCCGCGGTTACCGGCAATCACAAGGGCCAGCCCCGCCACGTAAAACAGGAACATCAACCCAAGCAATGGCGCCGTGCCTTTCGGCGCGCCCTTGAATTCCCGCCAGATGAACACCCCCCACAGCGCCGCCACCAGCGTGGCCCCTTGTCCCAGTCCGTAAGATATCGCGTAACCTGCCGCGCCCCCGGCGATGATGCTGAAGGACATGCCCACGCCCCAGATCGCCCCGCCAAGCAGGCCAATCAGGTGCAGCCGCGGGTTCCCCTTGCGGAAATAATCCAGCGGGTCCACGGTTTCGCCGCTCACCGTCCACCGCATGGCGATCGTGTTGAGAATGAAGTTGCTCGCGAACAACCCCGCCGCGAAACAGACCAGCGCCGTGTACGGCGTCAGTTTGCCCGCTTCCGGCGCGGCGAAATCCGTGGCCATGGCCGACGCCACCCGCCCGTAAAAGAACCCCATCGAGATGCCGCAGACGATGGAAATCACGACCCCCAGGGTCGACGTCTTCCGGTCCGTCGATACCCGTCGGTAGGCCAGCGCGTTCAGGATGATGGCGACCGCCACGCACGCGACCCCCAGGAACAGCACCACCGACTGGTATTTCGCGGGATCCTCCCGGAAATTGTCGATCACCCCCAGCACGAGCGCGAGGCCAATCCCCACAGGAAACGCAACCGACATGCCGGCAATGTCGATGGCTACCACCAGCAGGATGTTCGCGAAATTGAAGATCACCCCCCCAAGAAACGCGCTCAGCAGGTTCGCCCGGTCAGCCTGCGCGAGGTCCGCCAGGAAGGACCGGCCCTGCGATCCGAAACTCCCCAGGGTAAACGCGAACAGGAGGGTCAGCAGCAGGACCCCCAGCGCGTAATCCCAGTAGAACAACTGGAACTTCCACTCCCGGGACGCCAGTTTCTGCGTGTTCGCCCACGATCCCCAGCACAGCATGGTGATCACGCACATCACCACGGCCAGCGCGTACGATTGCACGATAACCATTTCCAGTCCTCCATGCCGGTTGACACCGATGTCTCATTGCTTATTATGCTTATCGGCGCGTACCGGGTAAAACACCGCGTTCCGTCATTGCGGACGCGCCTGGCCCGCGTCGCCGGAAAGGAAAACATGGATCACGTACTGCTCGCCTGCGTCGGACAGAGAGACCTGCAGCAATGCCGGGACTCCGGCATGCTGGAGCCGTTAGACAAGAAGACGTTGCGCCAGAAAAGCGAGGAAATTTTCCATGAACTGGACGCCTGGCGGGAACGCCTCGCGTGTCCCATGCTCATGGCCGCGCTGCGAGAAATGACCGAAAAATACACGGGGCCAGGTAAAGGGGGAGAAATTCAGGTCGTCCTGCTGGCCTCGGATCAGGAGGATGCCTCCCACCGCCATGGCGACACGATCTATTGCGCCCGTATCCTGGAAAAGTGCCTGCCGGTCTGGACGAAAAAAGAACTGAAAATAGCCATCAGGGTTAAGAAAGTCCTGGAACTCCACCACCGCCCGAACCGGTACGACCAGATGTGGGAAGAAATCGAAACATGGCTGGACAGGGTCAGGATGACCGACGACGCGCGCTTTTACGTCCTGCTGGCTGGCGGCACGCCCGCCCAGAACCTGGGCCTGCTGCTGGCCGCCGTGCGGCGGTTTGGCGACCGCGTGGACGTGCTGACCGTGGATGAACAGGCCACTCGCGCCACGCCGTTAAGGGTGGGCAGGAAACTTCTGCGCGCCTTTGAGGACCAGAAACTGGCCATTGCCTTGGAGCACTGGGATTTCAACAGCGCGCGCGGCGTGTTGTCCCCGGAATCTTCCGCCGCACGGTGCGCCAGCGCCGCCGTCGCCCGGTTGCTTTTCGATTTCGAAAATAGCCGCGATATCCTGGAGGCCCTGCAGGACCGCTTCAACAGCCCGCCGGAAGGATGGGACAAGCTGCTGGACGAGACGCGCGCGCTGGCCCACGCGGCCCGGAAGGATGCGGGGGCAGATTCCTGGGGACGCCTGATGCGCGAGATCTACTGGAACGCCTGGATCAAGTGGCAGCGGGAAGAGTACGCCGATTTCCTGGGGCGACTCTGGCGCCTGCAGGAGGCGGCCCTGCAGACCGCCGTGTCCTGGGTGGTTGGCATCGACCTGCGCGACAAGCACAAGTCCGAAAAGAAATTTATCGAGTGGGTCCAGGGCATGCCTTCCCTGCTTTCCTGCCTCAAGGACAGGGAGGCACCGGACAAGGAAATACGTGTTCAGTACAACACGATGGTTTTTCAGTACGTTCTGGACTGGGCCATGACGGAGGGATCCCTCCAGCCGGACCAGTTAGAGAAAGCCCGGCGCGTTCGCGCGGCTGTCCATAAACTGGAACCCCTCCGGTCGTTGCGGAACAGGAGCATCCTGGCCCACGACCTGGAACCGGTGACCAGGAAGAGAATCCGCGACAGCGTCCAGGCAGACCCGTCCGGGGAAAACGGATCGGAGGATCCCGAAGCGGCCCTGTTCCGGTGGATGGAAGATCTGCTCGAGGCGTGGGATGTTCCCGCCGGGTCCAACCCCTACGCGCAATACCGGGAATTGATCAGGACCCTGCACCAGAACGGATGACATGGTGGGCCGTGCAGGATTCGAACCTGCGACCTTGTGATTAAGAGTCACCTGCTCTACCAGCTGAGCTAACGGCCCCCCGACCAGATCGCAAATAAAAAATGGAGCGGGAGACGGGATTTGAACCCGCGACTTCAACCTTGGCAAGGTTGCACTCTACCGCTGAGTTACTCCCGCTCGCGGTGAATTTATGCTAGCAGATCCCAACCGGCCATGTCAAGAGATCGCCCGCGGATTTTCTTCTGGGGCTGTGGGCGGATGGGGTTCCGCGCTGGAAACGGTTCGGGGGGGCGTCCACGCTCCGGATTCGGGGATGTCCTGCCGGAACCCCACGCACAGGTGGGGTTCGAGGGGATGATCCCGGATAATATCGCGCCCCGATTCCACCAGCGGCCAGTTCTCCGGCAGGCAGGCCGCGTACAGGTATTCCACGGCGATGCCCTGTTCCTGGAACTGCCGGGCAAGGTCCGCGGGCGGACGCATCCTGAACCGGTAATGCCGCGCGATTTCGGGCAGTCCCAGTCGCCGGTAGAATCGCTGGGCGGTCCGGTCCTGCGTCCAGTATTCCAGCCGACGGTATCCCAACCGTCGCGCGTCCGCCGCCGCCCGCATCAGGGCGACGCCAAGGCCTAGCCCGGCATACTCGGGCAGCCGTCCAAATTCCAGCACGTAGCCGCCGGGCTCGTCCTTGAGGTAACACAACTCGCCCGGGTGGTTTTCGTACTGCGCGTCGAGCAGGCCGGCCAGTTGACCATTGACCAGCGCCACCAGCCGCGTGGACCGGTGGTTCGGGTAGGCAGGTCGTTCCTGGATCGTGTAATTCCAGGCGTGGGACAGGGACATGATGATGGCGTGAACCCGCATCCACGCGTCCCGCATGCTGTCCTCGTAAGGAATAATTTCAACCCGTGCCGTCATGATCTTCCGCTTCCGTGTCGGGGAAACCCGTGGGGCTGGCTTCCAGGGCTTGGCGGGCCGCTTCCGCCTGTTGCCGGAGCAGCGCCGCCCGGCGCGCGTCCCCGAGTTGTTCCGTCGCACCGGCCAGGACCTCCAGGGCGAGCGGATCGGCCCGCCACAGCCGCAGGGCCTCCAGCCCGGTCTCGATGGCCTGCTTCAAGTGACCTTCCGCAAGCAGGCGCGCGGCCGATTCGGCCAGCCGCCGGGCCCGCAGGGCCTCTTCCAGCCGCTCCTGGGGCTGGGGACGGAACTTGGCCATGAACAAGGCCTCGTTGCGGGCGAGCAGTTGACGGTACGTTTCCGCGTCGGGGTCCATGGCCGCGAAGGTTCGCCCGCCGTAATGGAACACGAACGCGTCTTCCGCGATGATCAGCCGCCACCCCGCGCGCAGCACCCGCAGGCTGTAATCGTCGTCCTCGAAATTGCCGATGCCGTACCGTTCATCGAACAGCCCCACGTCGCGGATCACCTGGTCGCGGATCAGCAGGCAGAACCCGACGAGCCGGGCTGTTTCCCGGCGGCGCCCGGCAAATGCCCGGGCCCGGGATTCGGCAAACGCGACCATTTCCTCGAAGGATGCCAGGGGTGGGGTGTCGATTTGCTGGGAGCCGGACACGTTGTTGCTGACCGGTCCGGCCATGCCGGCGTCGGGCGTTTCCTCGAGGGCGGCGCGCAATCGTTCGAGCCATCCCGGCGGGAGTAGCGTGTCGTTGTTGAGGAGCAGGACGTGTCCCGGGCGTGCCCGATGGATACCGGCGTTTACCGCGGCGGCGAACCCCCGGTTTTCGGGGAAATGGATCACTTCGGCGCCTGGCATGGCGTCGAACAGTTCGGCGGTGCCGTCGGTGGATCCGTTGTCGACGAGGATGAGCCGATAGGTATCGGGGGGGGTGTGGTCTGCCAGGGTCTGCAGGCACTGGCGGGTATAGGCGACCTGGTTCCATGCCGGGATGATGATATTGACCGGCTCGATCATGGACGCCTCAGAATAGTTTGCTCGAGTCGAGCAGGATGGTCACGGGCCCGTCGTTTACCAGCGATACCATCATGTGCGCGCCGAACACGCCGGTCTCCACCTGGAGTCCCATGGCGCGCAGTTTCCCGACCACCTCTTCGTAGAGGGGAACGGCCTTGTCCGGTTTGGCAGCGGCGGTGAACGATGGGCGACGGCCCCGGCGGCAATCGCCGTGCAGGGTGAACTGCGAGATGATCAGGATCGCTCCCCCCGACTCGAGAACGGACCGGTTCATCCGGCTGTTTTCGTCGGGAAAGATCCGGAGGTTGGCCACCTTGTCCACGATGTAGGCCGCGTCTTCCGGGCCGTCGTTCTCTTCCACGCCCAGCAGCACGAGAAGACCCGGGCCGATGGCTCCCACTACTTGGTCATCCACCGTTACGGACGCTCTGGCTACCCGTTGTACAACCGCGCGCATACGCGTTCCTTCAGCGTGGTATCAGTGTAAGAGGAACGTGGAAGATCGGTCAACCCGGTGGCGCGCGTCAGGGGTGATCCATGCCGGCCAGGGACTCGAGGATACGCTCGACGATGGTTTCGGCGGCCAGGGGACGCGCCAGGCTTCGTGCGGCCTCGGCCATGGCGGCCAGCCGGGCGGGATCCGCCAGCAGTTCCCTCAGGACCGATCCCAGCCGGTCGGCGTCGCATGCCGCGTCGGGGATGAGCACGGCCGCTCCCGCTTCCTCGAAGGCCCGGGCGTTGAGTTCCTGGTGGTTGTCCGCGGCGTGGGGGTAGGGCACCAGGATGGCGGGCTTGCCGAGCGCGGCCAGTTCGGCGGTGCTGGAAGCACCCGCGCGGCTGACCACGAGGTCCGCGGCCACGCACGCGGCGGGCATGTCGTCGATGAAACTGAACACCCGCACCGGGAGGGACGCGGTTTCCGCCACCTGGCGCGCGGCCTGGACGGCGTCCCGTCCGCACATCCACAGGTATCGCGCGCGGGGAGCGTTGCCGGCGCGGAGCAGGTCCTCCATGGCCCGGTTGAGGGATCGCGCGCCCTGGCTGCCGCCGCAAACCAGCACGACCGGCAGGTCCGCGGACAGGTCCATCCGGGCAAGGGCCTCTTCGCGCGACGGCGGTTCCAGGAAAGCCCGGCGCACCGGGTTACCCGTCACCACCGCCCGTTCCCGGGGATAGGGTCCAAGCGTGTCCGCGTAACTGAGAAAGATCATCCGGGCCCGGTCCGCGCATAGGCGGTTGGCAAGGCCCATCCGGCGGTTCTGTTCATGGATGAAAGTCGGGATGCCCATCCGTTGGGCGGTCCACACCAGCGGCAGCGACGCGTAGCCGCCCACGCCGATGACCGCCCGGGGCTGAAACCGGTGCAGCCAGAAGTAACACCTCGTGATGGACCAGCCGAGTTTCAGGGCCGTCACCGCCACGCGGGGGGAACGGGACCGGGTCCAACCCTCTATGGGCAGGCCCCGGAAGACGATGTCCGCCGCGCGGCACATTCGTTCTTCGAGGCCTCCCGCGCGACCGACCCAGGTCAGTTCCAGCAGGGGATCACGCCGACGCAGTTCTTCCACGATGGCCAGGGCGGGGGTGACGTGCCCCCCGGTGCCTCCACCGGCAATCATGATCCGCATCAGTAGTTCCCCGCGGTTTCCGGGGGCAGGTTGAAGCCCTCGGGCATTTCAATGGTCGGCAGGATGTCGCGTGCGTGGCGGGGCAGGCACTGGCTGGCCACGTTGACCAGGACGCCCGCCATGGCCATGGTCACGATCAGCGAGGTGCCGCCATAGGACACGAACGGCAGGGGAAGTCCCTTGGTGGGCAGCAGCCCCGTGTTCACCAGGATAATGAACAGGGCCTGGACACCAATGGACACGCCGATGCCGCCGGACAGCAGCATGCCGAAACGGTCGGAACTGTTGGCACACACCCGCATGGCCGCCAGGAAAAACAGGAAGAACACGCACAGCACGGCCAGCGTGCCGATCAGGCCCGCCTCTTCGGCGAGGGTGGCGAAGATGAAGTCCGTGTCCGCCGCGGGCAGGTCCCCCAGTTTCTGGGTACCCGAACCAAGGCCCGAGCCCAGCAGGCCGCCCTTGCTGAAGCTGTAAAGGGCCTGGATCAGTTGCCAGCCCGATCCCGTCCGGTCCTGCCAGGGATCCAGGAACGCCCTTAAACGCTCCATCCGGTGCGCCGCGAACATGATCAGCGGCACGAGGGCCGCGCCTCCTGCCGCGCCTATCGCGCCAATGTAGATGATGGGGATGCCCGCGAAGTACAGCATGGCGAAGGCCGTCACCATGATCATGAAGGGGATGCCGATATCCTTTTCGAGAAAGACCAGGCCGGCGAAAAACGTGGCCGTGAGCAGGGCGGGCAGAATGACCCTTGGAATCGACCGGATCTGGTCCATGCCCTCGCTCAATTTCGCGGCCAGCATGAGGATCAGCGCGAACCGGGCCAGTTCGGACGGCTGGAACCCGACGCCGTAAATCCGGAGCCACCGCCTTGCCCCGCCGGTTTCCTTGCCGAAAAGCAGGACCGCGACCAGCAGCACCACGCACAGCGCCACCAGGGACAGCCATTCCCGGCGGTGACCAAGACGATGGTAGTCCCGCAGGGCGAACAGGAAGAACACGCCCAGGCCGACCGGCAGAAACAGGCACTGCTTGGTGAAATTCCCCTCGGGATGGATGCGGGCAACGTCCACGCTGTAGATGAGCAGGGTGCCCAGTAGCGCGAGACCTATGGCGGTAAGGGCGATGGTCGCGGCCGTCCACTTCATCGCGGGTTCTCCTGTTCATTCCGGCCGGCAAGCCGGAGCACGAGTTCCTTGAAATGCCGGCCCCGTTCCTCGAAGTTCCGGTACTGGTCGAAACTGGCGCACCCGGGCGAGAACAGCACGATCGCCCCCGGAGCGGCGTGTCCGGCGGCCAGCGCCACGGCTTCCGCCACGTCACGCGCGCGGCAGTGCGGCACCACGGCGCCGAACCAGTCGATGAATCGGTCCGCGGCGTCTCCCGTGGCGATCAGCAGCGCGGTTTTTTCGCGGATCAGGGGGGCAAGGGAGAGGTAATCGGCTCCTTCCTTGTGCTGTCCGCCGGCAATCAGGATAACCTGCTGGTCAAAGGCCTCGAGGGCGACGCGCAGGCTGTCGGGGTTGGTGGACTTGGAATCGTTGTACCAGGCCGCGCCGTTGATTTCGGCCACCCATTCCACGCGATGTTCCACGCCGGGGAACGTTCTGAGCGCTTCGGCGAAGTTCTCCAGGTCCAGGCCGAACGCGTGGGCCATCGCCGCGACGGCCAGGGCGTTGGCGACGTTGTGGCAACCGGGCAGGCGCAGGTCTTCCCGGCGCGCGATGACCCGGTTTTCGAATCGCAGGCATGTTCCGTCGAACCACGCCCCGTCCGGAATGACTTCGCGCGTGCTGAACCGGATCACGCGGACGCCTTCGGGTGGTTTCATCCCGGCGGTCCATGGGTCGTCGGCATTCAGCACTGCCGTGTCACCGGGTCGCTGGCGGGCAAAAATCCGGGATTTCATCCCCGCGTAGGCTTCCATGGTGCCGTGTCGCGCGAGGTGATCCGGCGTCACGTTCAGCACGGAGGCCACGACGGGGTGAAAGGTTTCGGTGGTTTCGAGCTGGTAACTGCTCACCTCGACCACGACCGCCTGGGCATCCGGATACTCCAGGACGGCCTCGGACAGGGGCCGGTCGTTGTTTCCCGCGAGGTCCGCGGCGGTACCCGCGCGCTGAAGCACGTGCCGCAGGAGGATCGTGGTGGTGGTCTTGCCGTTGGTGCCCGTCACGGCCAGCAGCGGGGCGGCGTGATACCGGCAGGCCAGTTCCAGTTCGCCGGTGACGGGGATGCCTCGTTCCATGGCCCCGCGGACCACGGGGGCGGCCAGGGGGACGCCCGGGCTCAGCACGAAAAGGTCGGCCTCGAACACCCGCTCGGTGTGTCCGCCGGTTTCATATGGCACGCCGAGGGTGTCGCTGGCCTGTTTCCACGGATCCAGTTTGGGCGTGTTGTCTTTTTCGGAAATGAAGGGGTGTCCGCCGAGGTGCCGGACCAGCCGGGCCGCGGCCACGGCGGAACGCCCCAGGCCGATCAGGCTGACCCGGGTTCCGGGACGCACAAGCGGTACGGGTGCCGCGTGGTCGTTCATCGCAGTTTCAGGGCTCCCAGACTCATGAGGGAAAACAGCAGCGCGATGATCAGGAACCGGGTGGTGACCTGGGTTTCCTGCCATCCGGAAAGTTCGAAGTGGTGATGGAGGGGGGACATCCGGAAGAGCCGTTTTCCGGTGAACTTGAAGGAGGCGACCTGCAGCACGACGCTCAGGGTTTCCAGCACGAACAGGCCGGCGACTACCGGTAGCAGCAGTTCCTGCTTGGTGAGCAGGGCCATCGCGCCGATCGCGCCCCCAAGGGAGAGCGAGCCCGTATCCCCCATGAACACCTGGGCGGGGTGACAGTTGTACCACAGGAAGCCCAGTCCCGCGCCCAGGATGGCGCCGCCGAACACGAAGAGTTCACTGGCCTCGGGCACGAAGGTGAGGTACAGGTAACGGGACCAGTCCGCGCGGCTGACCACGTAGGCGATGCCGGCGTAGGTGATGATGGAGATGGTGGAAGCGCCGGCCGCCAGGCCGTCCAGCCCGTCGGTGAGGTTGACGGCGTTGGAGATGCTGATGATCACCAGGATAACGAAAAGGATGTAGAACGGTCCCAGGGGAATGAAGAGGTCCTTGAAACCGGGCACGCCGATGCTGGTGTGAGAATGGGCGCGGCTGGCGGCCACCGCGCGGGGCAGCACCGCCTCGATGAGCGCGCGATTTACCCGGCGGCCGTCCCGGCCGCTTCCGGCCCCGGGATTGGCGTTGAGCAGGGCTTCCACCGAGGAGGGCAGTTCAATGCCGCGCCATGCTTCGACGTCGTACAGGTCCGGCGTGTCGATCGCCGTGTTGAGTCCCTGGACCAGCGTGTTGCGGATGCCCGGGTCGGTCAGCAGTTCCGGGCGTTTCCGTAATATCTCGAGGGTACCCTGCGTGGCGGGTCCCATTCGCTCCCGGATCCGGGTCAGGGCCTTCTCGGCGGTACTACCCTGCAATTCCGAGACCAGTTGCTGCCAGTCGAGAATATCCCGCGTGGAGAAGGTGACCGGGCTGGCGGTGATGGGGCTCCAATAGAGCCAGCAGCCGAGCAGGGCACCCGCCAGCAACTGGCCCAGGAGTTTCGCCCGGGCGCTCAGCCCGCTGTTGTGCTTGCGGATCAGCTTAATGTAATCGTCCAGGAACCCCACGCTCCCCAGGACCAGGCACACCAGCACGGCCATCCAGAGCAGGCGGTTCTCCAGTTTTCCCCAGAGGGCCAGGGCGAAGAAGGTGCTGGTCAGAATGAGAATACCGCCCATGGTGGGCGTTCCGGACTTGGTTTTATGCAGTTCGTGGAGCGCGGCGACGTGTTCTTTTTTGATGGGTTGTCCCAGTTTTTTCGCGCGGAGGTATCGAATCACGGGAGGACCGACGACCAGGCAGAAAAGAAAGGCGGTGATGGCCGAGGCGCCTGCCCGGACCGTATGGTAGGTCAAAACGTTCAATAGGTTGAACGTTGGAGATAGCCATTCCGCAAGGTAATAGAACATCATCCGCCTCCATTCCGTCGCGGGGCCGGGATACTTTCCGGGTGGGCTTCGCCCCAGCGCGTGGCGAGGCGGTCGACCAGTTGTTCCATGCGGGTGCCCCGGGAGCCCTTCACCAGTAGCAGGTCGCCGTTCCGGGCATCCCCGATCACGGCGCTGGCCATGGTGTCGTGGTCCTCGCAGACCATCACGCGGGCCATGCCGGCATCCCGCGCGCCCGCCGCGTAATGCCTTGCGTCCGGGCCGAGCGCGTACAGCCGTTCCACGCCGAGCCGGGCGGCCAGGGTGCCGATTTCATAGTGCATGCCGGGGGCATCCTTCCCCAGTTCGAACATGGAACCCAGGGCGGCGGCCCGCGCGCCGGTTCCCGGCATTTCCGCCAGGGTTTCCAGCGCGGCCCGCATGCTGGCCGGATTGGCGTTGTAAGTGTCGTCGAGGACGGTCAGCGGTCCGATGCGCCGCACCCGCATCCGGTCGGCCCGGGCGCAGGCGGCCTCGACGCGTTGCTTCAGGTCGGGCACGCCGTGTCGCAGGCCCACGGCCACGCAGGCCAGCACGCTGGTCAACTGGGCCCGGACGGGCAGGTTGAGCAGGAGTTCGCCGACGGGATCGATCAGGGCCCGCAACCGGCCGTCGGCCAGGCGTTCCGCCGCGACCAGTCGTACGTTCGATCGGGGATCCGATCCAAACCGGACCACCGGTCCCTCGTGGCGGTCCGCCATGGCCGCGCAATAGGGATTGTCCACGTTCGCGTAGAATACCCCGCCGGGACGGAGTCCTTCGCGGATTTCCTCCTTGGCGCGGGCAACGTCCTCTATGGAACCGAAGCCCTCGAGATGGGCGGGGGCCACCAGCGTGACGATCGATTCGTCGGGGAGGGCCATTTCGCACAGCCGCCGGATTTCGCCCACGTGATTCGCGCCCATTTCGATGACGGCGAAGCGGCAGTCCCGGCTGATGTCCAGGAGGGACAGGGGACAGCCGATTTCGTTGTTGAAATTACCCCGGGTGGCCGCGACGGGACCGAGACCTTCCAGGACTTCCCGCAGCATGTTCTTGGTGGTGGTTTTGCCGCAGGAGCCGGTGATGGCGATGACGGTGGCATTGCTCCGGGCGCGATGATGAGCGGCCAGGCGTTGGAGCGCGGCCTGGGGATCATCCACCACGAGGCATACCCCGCCGGGCGCGCTGATCCGGCAGACGGCGGCGACGGCCCCTTTCTGGAAGGCGTCGGCAACGAAGCGGTTGCCGTCGAAACGTTCGCCGGTGAGGGCGAAGAAGACGTCGCCGGGCTGGATCGTCCGGGTGTCGGTGGAGACGGCCTGGAACCGGATGGCACCCTGGTCGGGCTCCAGGGGAGGCGCGCCAACCCACGCGGCCAGTTCCGCCAGGGTGTAGTCGAGACTCATGGCCGGAGCTCCTCGAGCAGGCGCGCGGCGACTTCCCGGTCGTCGAAAGCATGCCGTTGCGTGCCGATGATCTGGTAGGGTTCGTGTCCCTTGCCCGCTATGACGACCGCGTCCCCGGGGCGGGCCAGTCGCAAGGCCCGGCGGATGGCTTCCTCGCGGTTTTCAATTACTTCGTAATCGTCGTACTTGCGCTTACCCTGCTGCTGCACGCCCACTTCGATGTCCATCAGGATACGCAGGGGATCCTCGGTGCGGGGATTGTCGGAGGTGAGGATGGCGAAATCGGCGAGGCCCGCGGCGACCGCGCCCATCCTGGGACGTTTACCCCGGTCGCGGTCGCCTCCGCACCCGAAGACGACGATGAGTCGTCCCCCGCAAAGCGGCCGGGCCGCTTCGAGTACGTTGCGCAGGCCATCGTCGGTGTGGGCGTAATCGACGATCACGCTGAAGGGTTGTCCCCGATCGACCAGTTCGAAGCGCCCGGGGACCCGCGTCATGGAGGCGAGTCCAGAGGCGATTTCTTCCGGTTGCAGTCCGAGGCCGAAACAGAGTCCCGCGGCGCACAGGGCGTTCAGGATGTTGTAATGGCCGGTCAGGCGCATGCGGACCTTCGCGGTGCCGCCCGGGGTGACGAGCCGGAATCGACTGCCGCCGAGATCCATCTGGACGTCTTCCGCGCGGAGGTCGCCGCCCGGTCCGCAGGTCAGGCAGGGCACGGGGGAGGCGTCGCGGAAGCGTTCCCAGCAGGGGTCTTCCCGGTTAACCACGGTGAAAGGACGCGGGCCGTTTTCCTTGGGGGGATGGAACCGGCCCACCCGTTCGAAAAGCTTGCGTTTCGCGCGGAAGTAGTCTTCCATGTCGCGGTGGTAGTCGAGGTGATCACGGGTGAGGTTGGTGAAAGCGGCGGCATCGAAAAGGACCCCCGCCACCCGTTCCTGGTCCAGGGCGTGGGAACTGACTTCCATGACCACGTGCCGCTGCCCGGCGTTCAGGGCCATAAGGAACAACTCGGCCAGGTCCTCGGCGAAGGGCGTGGTGTGCGGGGCGGGCAGTTCTTTTCCACCCACGCGAAAGGTGATGGTGCCGAAATTGGCGCAGGGACGGCCCGCGTGGTTGAGTATGGCCTCGACCATGTGGGCCGTGCTGGTTTTCCCGTTGGTCCCGGTGATGCCCAGCACGATAAGGTGGCGGGTGGGGTCGCCCGCGAGGGCGTGGGCGGCGACGCCGCAGGCCACCCGGGCGTCGGGTACGCGCAAATACGGCAACCCGGCGAGGGAGAGGAGGTGTGCGCGTTCGCCGACAATGGCGACGGCCCCCGCGGCGGCGGCCTGTTGGGCGAAGTCGTGTCCGTCGGCGTGGGTGCCCTGTTCGGCCACGAAGAGCGCGCCGGGGACAACCTTCCGGGAATCCCGGGTGACCGCCGTAAATGTCCAGTCGACTGGTATTTCAGGGCTGATGCCCAGTTTCTCGCAGAGTTCCTTGCCCGTCACGACGTTTCACGCTCCTCTTTCGCGCGCGCGCTGGTGTCAGTTGGATCGATCGGCGCGAGATCAGCGATGGGCAGCCATTCGCCGGTGTTGGAGAAGGTCAGGATACAGAGGGAGACGTTGGTCAGATCGGTTCCCGGGGGTGGGTCCTGCGCGACGACCCTGCCGGCGCCCCGGGCGTCCATGGGCAGGTTGATCCGCTGCAATTGCTCCCGGGCCTGTTTTTTGGTCAGGCCGATGAGGTTGGGCATGGTGTTCGTCACGCTCGTTCCGGGGGTCTGCAGGGCGACGAAGGATACGCCATCCAGCGGGGTAAGCAGGGCGTCGAGGGGCAGGGCATCCTCCGTGGGAGGTGTCGCGTCGTGTTCGGCCATGGTGTCGGCATCATCCACGACCTGGGATTGCAGGGGGGCCGGGGGGGGGGAGGGTGCGGGCTGCCGATCGTTGCCGCCATCCTTCCTGGCCTGCTGTTTCTGGTATTCGGCCACGATCTCGGGATCGGTGACGGGATCCGGTTCCACGCCCATGGAGGCCAGGGTTTCGGCGACCACTTCCCGGAAGACGGGGGCGCTGACGTACCCGCCGGTACGCGGCCAGCCCTTGGGCTCAAAGACCACGATCGCGCCCACGATCCGGGGATCCGCCACCGGGGCGAAGCCGACGAACACGGCGGTATACCGGTCGGGATCGTATCCGGGGCCGTCTGTTCTCGCCATCTGGGCGGTGCCGGTCTTGCCGCCCACGCGATATTCCATGATGTTGGCACGTTTGCCCGTGCCCCGGAGCACCACCTGGTGGCAGAGCATCCTCATGGTTTCGGCGGTATCGGGGGAGAGCACCCGGACCGGTTCGGGCGCCTGGTGTTCATACGTGATGAGGCCTTCCCTGGAGACGGCGCGTTCCACTACGTAGGGTTCCACGAGAAAACCGCCGTTGGCAATGACGGCCATGGCGCGGACCAGCTGGAGGGTGGTCACGGATATTTCCTGTCCCATGGGCAGGGCGGTCATGGTCAGCTTGGACCAGCGCTGCTTGACGTTGACGGGACGCTCGGGATGATCGGGATCCCGCAGGGGCTTGTACAGGCCCCGGGCCTCGCCGGGAAAATCGCGGGAAGTTTTCCGGTAGAAGCCGAAACGCTGGATCCACTCGTCGAAGTACACGGGGCCGACGCGGCTGGCCACCTTGATCATGGCGATGTTGCTGGATTCCTCGAAACACTTGGTGAAGGGCGCCAGGCCCATTTTATGGTAGTCCCTGACGCGGTGACCGAAGAAATTGGCCACGCCGCCCTCGCAGTCGATGATTTCGTCGAGGCGGACCTGGCGCATTTCCAGGGCCGCGGAAGCCGTGACGATCTTGAAGGAAGATCCGGGCTCGAAGACATCGTGAATCGCCCGGTTTTTCCGGTACTCGTCGGGGTAGGCGTTATAGCGATTGGGATCGAAACCGGGACGGGTCGCCATGGCCAGGATGGCCCCGGTGCGCGGATCCATGAAAACCCCGATGCCGGCGGGGGCGGAGTATTTCTCGAGGGTGACGTCCAGCGCTTGTTCCAGGCGGCGCTGCATGGCGATGTCCAGGGTCAGCTGGAGCATGTCTCCCCCGCGGGGCGGCACCAGGTCAACGCTCTCGGACGCGAGCATGCGGCGGTCCTTGTCTACCCGGGCGCGCAGGATGCCGGGCTTACATTCCAGGTACTCGTTGAAGACCGCCTCGATGCCGGCCATGGGCTCACCGGTGAACTGGACGTAGCCGAGGACTTGCGCGGCCGCTTCCCCGAAGGGATATACCCGAAGGGGCTCATCCGCCACGTGAAGACAGTTGATGACGGGCTTGGGCGAACGCTGTTTTGCCTGGAGCATGTCCGGGGTGACGGTGCCGGCCAACTGGGCCTCGATAATGGGCAGGAGGTCGGGATTTTCCTGGATGGCGCAGGCTTCCCCCATGAGCAGGATTTCTTCCATGTCGTGGGCGGAAAGGTTTTCAGCGCGCCGCTGGATGGGGTTGGAACGGCGTGGTCGACCGGTAGTCGTGTCCGTTTTATAGGTAATGGCCTTGTACACCTCGTCCCGGTTCAGGTTGAGTTTCCGGCTGAGGTAGTCGGCCAGGCGATCCGGATCGGCCACCCGCTGGGGATCCACGGCGATGGTGGGCAGGATCCGGTTGCAGGCCAGGAGCAGGCCGTTGCGGTCGAAGATTTCTCCCCTTTTTTCCCGGAGTTCCCAGGTGCCCTCGTGGAAGCGGCTCTCCAGTAGAAGGTTCTCGCCGGGGTTCAGGTGCAGCATGACCAGCCTGCCCGCGGCGATGAGGACGCCCACGGAGAAGACAAGCATGACGGCATTTACCCGTTTCGAGATCGGCGGGTGAACTGGCGCGCGTTGCCTGGCCGCGCGATCCACGTTGTCACGCGCGCTCAGCATGGCCTTGACTCCTTACCGGGCTTAATGTCTTCATAGGGGCGTGATCCATGCCGCGGGGTTTTCGTCCGGGACAGGAGATGCCGCGTTCCGTCGAGCAGGAACTGGAACCGGGCGCGATGGCGAGGACACGGTTTTCTTTTCAGGGGTTACGCGTTTACCCGGGGCGCTCTTCTTTGAGTCGGCCCGGGGTTTCTCGCGCCGCTGTTTTGGGTCGTTGGTGCCGGCGGAGACCGGCATGTTCCGCGCGGGGACGACCGGGGCGGTGACCAGTGGGGCCTGGGTGGACATTCCGGGGTCCGCGGGCGATGGCGCGGCGGAAGCCGTGGCGAACCGGGCCTGCAGCCCCTGGACCGGTTCCAGGGGCAATTCCCAGACGCGCTGGTCCAGGGGGATGGGCGGCACGGTGATCACCTGGCCGGGTTGTGGAGGACGCAGGCCCAGGGCTTGGGCGAACTCCGTGGAGGTCCACTGTCCTCGCCTGCGGGCGAGGTCGGCGGTGGCGGTTTCCAGGCGACGGGTGGCATCCCGGTTCTGTTCAGTAAGCTGGTTGAACTCGTAGTCCAGCCGGCGCTTCTGAATGTTCAGCGCGATGTCGAGGCGAATAAACCAGGCCAGCGTGAACAGCGGCAGGAGCAGGGGGATCCAGGCCCATTGCGCCCGCCGGATTTCGCGGGGGGTGGGATAGCGTCGCCGGATCATGAGGGATCCTCCTCGCGCGGCGACTGTCTTTCCGCCGCCCGGATCCGGGCGCTGGCGCTTCGGGGATTGTCGGCGATTTCCCCGGGGGTGGGCCGCAACGGGGCGCGGGTGAGTTCGCGCAGGACAGGCGGCCACACGCGGCGGGTGCGACCGTCGGGATCCCGCTCCAGGCGGGGCCGGGAGTACGTTCTGAACACCCGCTTGATGATCCGGTCTTCGCCGGAGTGAAAGGCGATGACAACGATCCGTCCGCCGGGATTCAGTCGGTTTACGGCCGTTTCCAGGCAGGCTTCGAGGGCGCCCAGTTCGTCGTTCACGGCGATACGGATGGCCTGAAAGACCTGCCGGATTTCGTCGGGGGAGCCAGAAACCACGAAAGGCAGGGCTTCACGCACGGCCTGGGCGAGGTCCGCCGTGGTTTCGAGGGCGCCAAGGTTACGGCGTTCCAGGATCCGCCGCGCGACGCGCCGGGCGGGCCCGACGTCGCCATAGGCGCGCAGGACCTGTTCCAGGGTTTCGACGGACACGGAGGCCAGCCACTGGCGGGCGGAAAGGCCGCTTTCGGGGTCCATGCGCATGTCGAGGGGGCCGCTGGCCTGCAGCGAAAACCCGCGTTCCGACGTGTCCAGTTGCATCGAAGACACGCCGGCGTCGATCAGTAGTCCGTCTATTCCCGTCCAGCCAACCATATCCAGCCACCGCCCGAGATCGCGGTAGTTTCCCCGGAGCACCCGCGTTTCGGGATACTTTTTTAATACGTCTGACGCGCGCGCGACGGCGTTGGGATCCCGGTCCAGGGCCAGCAGGTGCCCTTTCCCCTCGAGTCGTTCGGCGATCCGCGCGGCGTGTCCCCCCGCGCCAACCGTGGCGTCCACGTAATACCCGCCCGGCTGGATCGCCAGCAGTTCGATCACTTCCCGGGCCATTACCGGCACGTGGCCGGATGGTCGCGGTTCGTGATTTCCTGAAACCGCCAGGAAAGCCTCGTCCGGCCGCGGATCAGGCCGCGGCGGCGTTGCTGATGCCGCGGACCGCCTGTTCTTCCGTGTCATAGCAATGGAACACATGGTTCAGGCTCAGCATCCGCAGAAGCCGCCGGATGTAGAGGTTGGGGGAAGCGAGGTACATGTCGCCGCCCGCCTCCTGGAAGCGGCTCAGGCGGTCCACCAGCGGACCGCAACACTTGTTGTTGATGAACGCGACGCCCGCGAGGTTGAGAATAACCCGGTAACGCCGTTGTTCCAGGCAGTTGACCAGGGCCAGCAGCAGGGTGTTGAGGGTGGATTCCTCAATGTCCCCGCGAAGCCGCAGCACCGTAACCTCTCCCAGATCCAGCCGTTCGATCGCTAACACCGCGCGTTCCCTCCGTCTGTTTCCGCGACTGCCGTCCGGACCCCGCCGAAGATTTCGGCGGCCATGGTCTTGTAGGCCGACAGTTGCTGTTCCTGGAACCGTGACCAGCCCTCAGGGCTCCATATTTCCAGATGATCGTGGACGCCGATCACGACGGCGTTCCGATCGATTCCGGCGAACTGACGCAGAGACGGGGGCAGCATGAGCCTGCCCTGTCCGTCCAGGGAAACCCGGGAAGCGCCGCCCAGAAATACCCGCCAGAAATCGATCTGCCCGGGCAGGAGGGTGTTGCCGGGCATTTTTTCCTGGAGGCGTTCCCACATGGGCAGGTGCAGGCAGAAGATGGCGCGGTCGAACCCCCGGGTCAGGAACCAGGTTTCGTGCCCGTTCACCTTCATGATCTGCCTGAGGGAGACAGGCACCAGCACGCGGCCCTTATCATCGACCGCCGCTTCTGCCTCCCCGTAGTAAGGCGCCAAGATGGATCTCCCTTTTAAACCACTTTTTACCACAAGCAAGACATAATTTACCACAATCTCCCCCAAAAGTCAACAGAAAATCGGGGTAAATAAACCGAAAAGAGCGATAATTTTCCGTGGGGAGGGCAGGCGGGGGATGGATCGGCCAGGCACCCGGGCCCGTGGAGCCTGTTTGGATCAGGCGACGACATGGTCCCAGCCGGATGCCCGTGGCCCCCGGGTGATGGAATGGGTAGGTTTCACCCGTCCGGGTTTTGCGTGGTCCGGGAGATAACCTGTAAAATAAGGTGTTACCGCATGCGGGGATCGCGCGGCGGGGGAGCATCCGGTTCACCCGTCTGGGGCGCGTTCTGTTACGTACCGGGAGATAAGGATCCGGCCGTGTTGAACTTTCTGAGGCATATTCCGGGGCTGTTTTCGCATGACATGGCCATCGACCTGGGCACGGCGAATACCCTGGTGTACGTGAAAGGCCAGGGGATCGTGCTGAGCGAGCCGTCGGTGGTGGCGATCAACAAGGACACCGGCCAGCCCCGCGCGGTGGGGATCGAAGCGAAGCAGATGATCGGCCGGACGCCAGGAAACATCGTGGCGATCCGCCCGATGAAGGACGGCGTGATCGCGGATTTCGAGGTGGCGGAGGCGATGCTTCGCTACTTCATCCAGAAGGTGCACAACCGGCGCAGGCTGGTGTGGCCGCGGGTGGCGATCAGCGTGCCGTCGGGCATTACGGCGGTGGAGCGCCGGGCGGTGGTGGAAAGCGCGGTCCAGGCGGGCGCGAAGAAGGTGTACATCATCGAGGAACCCATGGCGGCGGCGATTGGCGCGGGATTGCCGGTGCAGGAGCCGCAGGGGTGCATGATCGTGGACATCGGCGGGGGCACGACGGAGGTGGCGGTCATTTCGCTGGGGGGGATCGTGTATTCGCGGTCGGTGCGGGAGGCGGGGGACGAGATGGACGAGGCGATTATCCAGTACCTGAAACAGAGTTACAGCCTGCTGGTGGGGGAACGGACGGCGGAAGAGATCAAGATCAAGATTGGCTCGGCGTTTCCGCTGAAGGAAGAACTGGAGATGCAGGTGAAGGGACGGGACCTGATCACGGGGCTGCCGAAGGTGATCACGGTGACGTCGGAGGAGGTCCGGGACGCGTTGAAGGGGCCGGTGACCTCCATCGTGGCGGCAGTGCGGGACACGCTGGAGCACACGCCCGAAGAGTTGTCCGCGGACATCGTGGACCGGGGGGTGGTGCTGGCGGGCGGTGGCGCGCTGCTGCGGGGCCTGGACCAGTTG
Source organism: Candidatus Hydrogenedentota bacterium (assembly GCA_018056705.1). Taxonomy (GTDB): domain Bacteria; phylum Hydrogenedentota; class Hydrogenedentia; order Hydrogenedentales; family CAITNO01; genus JAGPFE01. The sequence goes on from JAGPFE010000009.1 coordinate 71,733, forward strand.
ATCTCGGAAGAAACGAAACTCCACGTGATGGTGGCGGAAGATCCCCTGGGGGCGGTGGTGCTGGGCGGGGGCAAGTTCCTGGAAGAACTGAAGCACACGCAACCCGAGGATATCTGATGTCCCCGCGCGGCCTCAGCGGCGGCGGTGAAAGGGACGTTTCGTGACGGGTTTTCTCTTGCGGATGCTGAGCGAACACCGGCCGAAGGTGGTGTTCGCGGTGCTGGTGATCCTTTCGGTGATTTCGCTGCTGGTGGGCAGCCAGGGTTCCCTGGTGCAGCGGGGGCTATACCGGGTGGTGTCCGCGATCTCCTATCCATTCCTGGTGGGCCGCGAGGTCGCGTCCGGGGCGGGAAAATGGGCGTGGGGCCTGGTGGCGGGTTACGCGGAACTGGAATCGGAACGCGAGGCGCTGCGGGAACAGTTGACCGTGTCGCGGGCGGCGGCGGCGCGGACGCGGGAACTGGAAGCGGAGAACCGGGCGCTGCGGGACGCGTTGCGGTTTATCCGGGAGACGCCGGAACTGGTGCTGGAGCCGGCGCGGGTCCTGGAGCGGTACAAGGGCATGCTGCGGATTGATCGGGGGGCGCGTCACGGGATCCGCCCCGGAATGGGGGTAATCGCTCCGGAGGGCGTGGTGGGCATCGTGTCGGAGACCGCGGATTTCATGTCAACGGTGGCGACGCTGCACCACATGGACTGCCGGGTGGGGGCGATGGTGCTGCGGAACCGGCTGCGGGCCTATGACGGCGTGATCCATCCCGCGGGGACAGATCTGAGCGGGTTGTGCACGATGGAATACATTGACATGAAGGAAGAAGTGCGGGTGGGGGATCTCGTGGTGACCAGCCCCGAGAGCGTGTTTCCCGCGGGGCTACCCATTGGGCGGATCAGCGCGGTGAACAGCGTGGAAGGCTCCCTGTACAAGAACGCGGAGGTGACCGTATTCACGGATCCTTACCGCCTGGACATGGTGTTCCTGGTGAGGCGATCCGTGGATGATCCTTTCTGGCTGGCGGGACCCGCGGCGGATTACCTGGACCTGTATGAATCGGCCCAGTCCGCGACAGGTGAAGCGGTGGCGGAGGGGGTGCCGAATCCCGATACCCGTCCATTGCAGGAGCGGCTGGCACCATGATCCATGGAGCGTTCTGGAAACGGACCCTGTGGTGGCTGGCGAGCACGGTGCTCATGGCGCTGATTCAGACGAGCTGGCCCGAATCCCTGAAACTCCAGGAGACGGCACCGGACCTGGTGCTGGTGCTGGTGGTGTTTTACGCGATGCGGGACGGGGAAGAAAAGGCCATGTTTACCGGGCTGGTAGGAGGGCTGTACCAGGACATCGCGGTGGACACGGTGCTGGGGCATCACGTGCTGGCTTACGTGTGCGTGGGGTTCCTGGCGGGGACGTTATCGCTGCGGCTGGTGACGGAGCATCCGATCGTGAAGGCGGGCCTGGTCTTCCTGGCGGGGCTGACGCAGACCGCGCTGTTCTGCCTGATCCAGTACCTGCAGGAGCCGGCCCGAGGGTTGCTGGTGCCGTGGCTGGCGATGGGGGTTCCGGCCAGTTCATACTCGGCCCTTGTGTCTCCCCTGTTGTTTATCGTGGCAGGCCGCCGGAGGGATGATCATGGGATCATGATCCGTCCGCGGTCGCCGCAGGACGCGGTTCGATGACGCGGGTTCCCCGGGAAGAAGCCTACCGGTTTCCCGGGCTGGAAAACCGGGTGACGTGGCTCAGCGCGGCGGTGGCACTGGCCATGGCCCTGCTGGCGGTGCAATTGTGGCGGTTGCAGGTGCTGCAGGGTCCGGAATACGCCCGGATTTCCGAGAACAACCGGATTTCCCAGAAGCGGTTGCCGGCGGACCGCGGGGTGATCGTGGACCGGAACGGGGAAATCCTGGCGGACAACCGGGCGAGTTCGGACATCGTGTTCATTCCGGGGGAATGCCCTGAGGACCAACGCGTACCGGTCTGCCGGCTGCTGGGCAGCCTGCTGAACGTGCCGACGGAATCTCTGATCAGCCGCATGGAAGCGTTGCGGGGGCAGCCGTTCACCCAGATCACGGTGAAAAGCGACATTACCAAGGCGGACCGGACGCGCATGGAAGAACTGGGCACGCAACTGCCCGGCGTGATGGTGGTGGCGCACCCGCAGCGGCGATACCATTTCGGCGAGACGGCGGGGCAGATTCTGGGGTACCTGGGGGAGATCAGCCAGGAGGAACTGGACGCGCGCGCGGACCAGGGTTATTACCCGGGGGACCTGATCGGCAAGGATGGCCTGGAGCGGTATTACGAGTCACGGCTTCGGGGCCGGGACGGTTTCATGCTGGTGACCCGGTACGCGGCGGGTCAACCCCAGTTGCTGACGGATAAACTGGGAAGGCCGTACATAGCCGAGCGGGACACCCTGGGACACATCCTCAATCTCGAGGCGCCCCCGGAACCGCCGCAACCGGGCGCCACGCTCCACCTTACGCTGGACATCGGGCTGCAGAAGTATTGCGAAGACCTCCTGGGCGGTCGCAGTGGCGCGATCGTGGTGCTGGACGCGGACACGGGCGAGGTGCTGGCGCTGGCCAGCCGTCCCGGGTACGATCCGGCCGTGTTCGTTACCCGCGGGCGGAACGAGGAGCGGCTGGCCCTGCTGCGCGGTGAACGTCCGAATCCCATGACCCACCGGGCGTTCCGCGAGATCTACCCGCCGGGATCGGTGTTCAAGGTGCTGATGGCGGCGGCGGCCCTGGAAACGGGGGTTATCGCGCCGAAGACCTCGTTTTTCTGCCCGGGGCGGTTTTCCCTGAAGCAGGGGGGCCGGGACTGGAAGTGCTGGAAACGGTCGGGCCACGGATCCGTGAACGTGGTGGACGCGCTGGCGTACTCGTGCGACGTGTTTTTCTACAACGTGGGGCTGCAACTGGACATCGACCAGATCGCGAAGTACGGGCGGCTGGTGGGCTACGGCGCGCCCACGGGGATCGACCTGCCCGGCGAAGCGGCGGGCGTGCTGCCGGACCGGGAATGGAAGGCGCGGGCGTACGCGGACAAGCCGCCCAGTGAACGCCGCTGGTACCCGGGGGACACGGTGAATCTGAGCATCGGCCAGGGCGGACTTTCCACCACGCCCCTGCAGAACGCGGTGATGATGGCGTGCGTGGTGAACGGCGGATACCGGGTACGGCCGCGCCTGTGGCGGGACGCGCCGATGGAGAAGTCGGAGAAGATTTTCAGCGACGCGACGCTGCGGGTCGTGCTGGATGGGATGCGGAAGTGCGTGGAAGATGGACCGCCCCCCCCAACGGGCACGGGACACGCCGCGTTCGTTCCCGGCATGACGGTGGTGGGCAAGACCGGCAGCGCGCAGATCATGGGGCTGGAGCATCACGAGCGGTACAAGTCTGAAGAAGAAATTCCGGAACACATGAAGGATCACGCGTGGTTCGTGGCGGGGGTGGTCGACCGGACGCCCCGGCTGGCCATCTGTATCCTGGTGGAACACGGGCACCACGGGTCTTCGGCGGCGGCGCCGCTGGCGAAGGGCGTGATCGAATACTTCTACAACCACCACGCCGAGTCGCCGGCAACCGGGGACTCGCCGGAGGAGAGCGACTGACATGGCTGGTTCCCGGACCCTGCGGGTACAGTACCAGGACATCACGGTGCGCCTCGTCAACCCGAGGCGGTTGAAACACCTGGACTGGGCCCTGCTGCTGGCGGTGACGGCCCTGGCCTGCGTGGGGTGGGTGGTGCTGTACAGCGCGTCGAAATCTTCCAGTATCGAGTATTTTCAGCGCCAGGTGTTCTATTTCGCGGCGGGGCTGGGACTGGCGCTGTTTCTGGCCTGCGTGGACCAGCGATTCCTGCTGAGCCTCGCGCCGGCGGGGTACGTGGTGCTGTTGAGCCTGCTGGTGGCGGTGCTGCTGTTCGGATCGACGGCCAAGGGGTCGGAGCGCTGGCTGTCGCTGGGGTTTATCCGGATTCAGCCGTCGGAATTCGCGAAACTGGGGATGGTGTACTTCCTGGCGTGGTACCTGGACAAGTTGGGCCCGAGGATACGCAAGTGGTACTGGTTTCTGATCACCTTCGCGCTGGTGGGTGTGCCGATGGCGCTGATTCTGAAGCAGCCCAACCTGGGGACCGCGGCGTGCCTGGGCCCGATCACGGTGGCCATGCTGTTCGTGGCGGGCTGCCGGATCCGTCACCTGGTCGCGCTGGGAATGATCGGCCTGGCGGGACTGGGTTTCCTGGTGTGGGAAATGGCTGACTTCGATCCGAACGTGGAGCAGTCTCCCCGGACGTTCTTCGACCTGAAGCACTACCAGAAAAAGCGGATCTACGCGTTTCTGCATCCCGAGGCCGATCCGCGGGGGAGCGGCTGGCACACCATCCAGAGCGTGGTGACGGTGGGCAGCGGTCGCCTGACGGGCAAGGGCTGGACGCGGGGGACCCAGACCCGGTTGAACTACCTGCCGGAGTATCACACGGATTTCATTTTTTCGCTGCTGGCCGAAGAATTCGGCTTCGTGGGGGCCCTGGTCACCCTGGCGTTGTACCTGGCGTTTCTGCAGCTGGGGCTGAGGGTGGCGCGGGACAGCGTGGACACGCCCGGATCGCTGCTGGCGGCGGGGGTGGTGGCCATGCTCGCCTTTCACGTGTTCATGAACATCGGCATCACGCTGGGCCTGCTGCCCGTGACGGGGCTGCCGCTGCCGTTCCTGAGTTACGGGGGATCGTTCTACATGACCACCATGGCGGGAGTGGGGATCCTGCTGGGAGTGAGCGCGTGGTCGCGTCTTGCCCGGGCCACGATGGCCGTGGCGCTGACGGGCATTGTTGCGAAGCCCGGCGGAGGTGGCCCATAATGGGCGCGGGCGCGGGAATCGCGGAACAGGATTTTTCGGGATCGTATGAAAAATAATTCACTGTACGTGAACGTGACGCCGATGGAGATCCGGATCGCGCTGGTCGAGGAGCACCGGTTGGCGGAACTGGTCGTCGAACGCGAGGAAAACCGGAGCCTCGTCGGCAACATCTACCGGGGGCGGATCGACGCGATCCTGCCGGGGATCCAGGCGGCCTTCGTGGACATCGGCGAAGGCAAGAACGGGTTCCTGTACGTGTCGGATATCGCGGGAACCGAGGGCACGGGCGACATCGAACTGGTGGACGGCGTGCCACGCGCGCGGACCAAGGCCGGCCGGGCGCGGCAGCAGCCCATCGAGAGCATGCTCAAGCGCGACCAGTACATCATGGTGCAGGTGGTGAAGGACAGCCTGGGGACCAAGGGACCGCGCCTGACCAATTTCATCACGCTGCCGGGACGGTACGTGGTGCTGATGCCCACGGTGAAAACCATCGGCGTGTCTCACAAGATCGAGTCCAGCCGGGAACGGGACCGGATCAAGAAGGTGCTGCGGGAGATCCGCCCGGCGGGGCTGGGGCTGATCGGCCGGACCGCCTGCGAGGGAACGAGCGAGGAAGCGTTGCGGGAGGACGTGGCCTTTCTGTCGCGGGCGTGGGAAGAGGTGAAGCGGAAGTACGAACGGGCCCAGCAGGTGGCCCTGCTGCGGGAGGACCTGGGGCCCATCCTGCGGTACATGCGCGACCGCCTGAGCGAGGAACACGAGCAGATCATCATCGACGACGAATTTTCTTACGAGAAGGTGCTGTCGTTCCTGGAGCAGTTCGCGCCGAAGTTGCGGCGCCGGGTGAAGCTGTACCGGGATCGGGAACCGCTGTTCGAGAAGGAAGGGATCGAGGAGGAGATTGCCAAGGCGCTGCGCAGGACGGTGTCGCTGAAGTCGGGGGGTTACATCTGCATCGACCAGACGGAGGCGCTGGTGGCGATCGACGTGAACACGGGCCGCTTCACCGGGAGGAAGCACCTGGAAGAGACCGTGCTGCAGACCAACCTCGAGGCGGCCGAGGAAATCGCGCGCCAGGTGCGCCTGCGGGACATGGGGGGCATCATCGTGATCGACTTCATCGACATGGAGATCGCCCAGAACCGGCGCAAGCTGCTGGAGACCTTCACGGAAGCCCTGAAGCGGGACCACGCGAAGTACACCCTTTCGGAAATATCGGAACTTGGCATGGTCGAGATGACCCGCAAGCGGGTGAAGCATAACCTGGTGAAAACGCTGTCGCAACCCTGCCCCTACTGCGAGGGCAGCGGGATGGTGCGCAGCGTGACGACGGTGACGTTTGACCTGCTGCGGCGGTTGCAGTCGCTGTTCTGCCGGACCCGGGAGCCCCACGTGATCCTGCAGGCGCACCCCGACGTGGCGCGGCGGCTGCAGGGGGAGAACGCCGAGCACCTGAACCGGTTGTGCGCCGCCTTCGACCGGCAGGTGACGGTGGAGCCGCTGGAAGGCCTGCACATCCAGGAATGGCGGGTGCTCAAGGCGCGGAGCCGGCAGAGCCTGAACTGCTAGGAAGGAAGAACCGGGGGATCATGGAAGAAAGGCCTATCACGCTGAGGTGCGCGCGGGTGGTATTCACGCTGCGTTTCCTGGGGACGGGGGTGGTGTCGCGGTACTGGCCGAACACGATCCGGGGGGGCTTCGGCATGGCGCTGCGCGAGATGTCCTGCGCCATGAAACGGGAGACCTGCGAGGGATGCGCGCTGCGGCGTGAATGCGCTTACGGCTACCTTTTTGAGACGCCCATCGTGGACTCGGACGCCGTCATGCGGAAGTACACGAACGCGCCCCACCCCTTTGTCATCGAGGGCGCGCCCAGGTCGTATCCCGTGGTGAAAACAGGCCAGCAGGGGGAGATCAGCGTGGTGCTGCTTGGGCAGGCACACCGGTTCCTGCCGTACGTGTTCCTGGCGTTTCAGCGGTTGGGGCGTCGTGGACTTGGGCGCGACAGCGTGCCCTTCGAAGTGGTGCGCGCGCGGGACGAGGGGGGACGGACGCTGTACGAGGAAGGGGACCGGACCGCGACGCTGGAGGAACTGGAGCCCCTGTTGTTGTGCCTTGAACCCGGGCCCTCCCGGTCCGGGTGGTTCGCGCTGGATTTTATTACGCCGTTGCGGCTGCAGGCGGGGGGGCAGATCACGCGGCGGCCGGACATGCCGGGTTTCGTGGCCGCGCTGGCGCGCCGGGTTTTCCTGTTACGCTATTTTCACGAGCAACACGAGGATAAAGAACTTGCGTCGTGGTATATGCCCGTGGCAGACTTGACGCGCGTGATCCACGCAGACCTCAGGTGGGAAGACATGAGCCGGATGAGCACGCGTCAACAGCGGGAGGTGCCCCTGGGGGGGCTTATGGGGACCCTGGAATGCGAGGGGGACATTGGTTATCTCGAGCCGTTACTTCGCGCGGGAGAATACGCGCACGTGGGTAAGAACGCGACCTTTGGGCTGGGTGGGTATCGTCTTCGCGTGGGAGATCAGCCGTGAACACGTATGAGGTGGCACTTGGAGCCCTGCTCCACGATATTGGCAAGTTCATGCAGCGGGCGTTTCCGCCGGGCCAGGGATTGAGCGCGCAGAGCAGGGGCATGGAGTCCCTGGTCTGTCCCGTGTCTCCGGCGGGGTATGCCACGCACCGGCACGCGTTGTACACCAACGAGTTCGTGGAGCACTACATGAAGTGGTTGCCGCCGGGCATGGACCGGGCGACCGTCGCCAACCTGGCGGCCTACCATCACAGGCCGGGAACCAGGGAACAGGAGTGGATCGCGAAGGCGGACCGCCTGTCGTCGGGCATTGACCGTCGGGACGACGAAGAGGCTGAAAGCGGGGCGCGGCGTCACCGCACGACGCGGCTGTGCTCGGTGGCGGCGGGCGTGGGACAGCGGGACGGGGGGCGCGAGTACACCTTTGCCCTGGAGCCGCTGGACGCGGACGCCGTGTTTCCGATGACCCGCGCGCCGGAGGAGGACCTGACCCGCGAGTATCGCCGGCTGTGGGACGCGTTCGTGGACGAATGGGCCCGCAACCGATGTGATCGTCCGTTCCAGTACGTGGCCCGGGCCCTGGGCGTGCTCGAGCGGTACACGTGGTGCGTGCCGTCGGCCACCAACGCCCTGCCGGACGTCTCGCTGTACGATCACGCGAAATCCACCGCCGCGATTGCCGTGGCGCTGGCTGGCGCGCCGGCGGACGAGGAGAAACCTTTCCTGCTGGCGGCGGGCGACCTGACGGGGATCCAGAAGTACATCTTCGGGTTCAAGATGGGAGTGGGAGGGCTCGCGCGGCGCCTGCGCGCCCGGTCGTTCAACGTGAACGCGTTTACCCAGGCCATGCTGCTGCGCGTGCTGCGCCGCCTGGACCTGCCGCTGACCCAGGTGATCCTGATGGCCGGGGGGAAGTTTCACCTGTTGTTGCCGAACACGCCCGAAGCGCGGGCGTGCCTCGAGGAAACGGGCGCGGAAGCCTCCCGGTGGCTCCGGGAAATCAGCGGGGGCGAGACCGCCGCGGTGATCGCATCGCTGGCCCGGGACGAAAAGGAACTGGCGGATTTCTCCACCGCGCTGACGGCGCTGCACGAACGGTTGCGGGAAGAACGCGCCCGTGCGGGACGGACCCTGCTGATCCGGGATGGGCGCTGGGACGAGGAAGCGTTTGTCCTGCCGCCGCTGGACGTCCGGGATGGCCTGTGTGAATGCTGTGGCCGGCAGGGAGGACGGCTCCGGGAAGATCCCGACGGCGACGCGGCGGTGATATGCGACCGGTGCGATGACGACGAGCGCACCGGCGCGCGCCTGCCGAGGTGCCGGTACATCGCGTTTCACGACGACGACCAGCATGGGGAATATGCCACGCCGGCCGGGCGGTACAGCCTGCTGAGCGAGCAGGATCTCAGCGGTAAAGCCGCGCGGGAAGCCCTGCTGGTGCTGGACCTCGACGGGGCGCCCGACGTGGAGCGCGTACCGGAGGCGGTGCCGGTGGTGGGGCAGGTATGGGCCCGGTACGCGCCGCGGGACGCGGAGGGACGGCTGGAAGACCTGAAAACGCTGGCGGGGCGATCGAAAGGGGTGGCGTACCTTGGCTGCCTGAAGATGGACGTGGATGACCTGGGCTGGATTTTCGGGACGGGCACGCGGCTGGGCGGCGACGCGGGCAGGGCGTCCATGGCCCGGGTGGCCACGCTGTCGCGGACGCTGGACCTGTTTTTCAAGGCGCACCTGGAGCGGCTGCTGGAGGAGAAGTTCCCGGACGTGTACCTCGTGTATGCCGGTGGGGATGA